>DASTLA010000291.1:0-3634 GCA_035715525.1 Nitrospiraceae bacterium | reverse complement strand
TGGCGAATCCACCAGGTCGCATAGGTACTGAACTTGTAGCCGCGTTTGTATTCAAACTTGTCCACGGCCTTCATCAGCCCGATGTTGCCTTCCTGGATTAAATCCAGAAATTGTAGGCCTCGATTCGTATACTTCTTGGCGATGCTCACGACCAGCCGCAGATTGGCCTCCACCAACTCTGCCTTGCCGCGCTTGACCTTCTCCTCCGCGACGTCGAGATGCTTGACCGCGTCCTTGATCTCTTCGGCGGACACGAGGGCCTCTTCTGCCTCGAGTTGACGGATTCTCGCCTTCGCGGCCTGATAATGTTTTTTGATGTCCGCCAATGCTTCCTCAGACAGGCCCGTCCGGCGCTTGACCGCCAGGACATCCTTTCGCGTGCGACACAGTCGCTTTAACAGCTCCGACCCTGCCTCTCCGCCGACGCCTAGCCGTCGTTGACAGCTCGCTGCTTCTCGTTCAGCCTGTCGAATTTGTACGTTCAGGTCCCGCACGCGCTGGGTCATTCGATCTTTCAGCACTCCGTGCAGATTGACCGATTCCATCTTGTCGACCACTTGCACACGGACGGCATCGATTTGCTTCCGCAATCTTTTCTGCTTGGCAGGGTCCGTGCCGACGTAGCGGGCCTTGTCATAAAGCGACTTCAGCGTGGCGGAAACCTTCCGAACGGCGTTCAACGCATCCAGCGTCTTCAATCGCAGCTCTTCGTAATCTTTTTCAACTTCTTCCTCTTCGAAATCTTCTTCCGTCTCGGTAACCGGCACGATCTCCCGCACATCGATTTTGCCGTTCTTTAATTGGTCCCTCAGGTTCAGCACGAACTCTAAGGTCATCGGCAGGCCATACACCACCGTCGCGATATCACGCTTTCCTTCTTCGATCCGCTTCGCGATCTCGATCTCGCCTTCGCGGCTCAACAATGCCACGCTGCCCATTTCCTTGAGGTACAGTCGAACGGGATCATCGGTGCGGCTGAGTGCACCGGGCGTCAAGTCGATCTCCTTCTCGTTGTCCTCAAGGGCTTCGCCGTCCTCGCTTTCTTCCATGGCTTCTTCACCCTCCGAAGCCTTGACCGGACGCTCGGCGTCTGCCGACTCGACGATCTCGATGTCCATCTCACCGAACATTGTCATGATGGTGCTGAACTGGTCGGACGACACGACATCCGCCGGTAATGTACTGTTCAGATCGTCGTACGTGAGGAAGCCCTTTTCTTTTCCCAGATTGATGAGCTTCTTCACTTCGCCGAGTAATTCTTGTTTCGGCATGCCTACTCCTTCACCGCGGGTGCCAGGGTAGCCAGCGGTACGCCGGCCTTCTGCATCCGCATCTCGTTGATCTGCTCATTTAAGCGCCGCACGTCATCGCGGCGCCCATCGCGCTCCGCCGCTTTCAGTTCCTGAATCAGTTCGTGCAATGCCCGTTCGCGACGTTTACGTTCCAATGTGATGAGGCAACCGACGATGTGAGCCGTCACGTCGTCGTAGTGCTGCTCGGTCATGGACAACTCAGTCACTAATTGTCCACAGTCCGTATCATCCACCAGTTCGTTGACCAATGCGCCGGTGGCGATCCGCCCGTCCGGGCCGACATGACGCAATGCACATTCGATGATCCGACGGATGGTCGGTACCGAAAATGCGTCGGGCGCGAGTTTCTTCACATCCGCAGGCGACAAACTGCCGTGGACCAGCAAGTGCGCCAAATCCCGTTCTTCCGGATGGCTCTTGGACTTGATCGATACGGGAACCGACGCGCGCCCAGGGGCTTTCCGCTGGTCGCCGGGGACGAGAGCGGGATACCGCTCGATCAAACGCTGCTGGCTCAGTCCCAAGCGCTCCGCCACCATTCTGATTCGCTCCTCCCGCTCGATCGGGTGAGCGCTTTTCTGCAGAATGCGCAGGATCGCATCGACGGCTCGAATCCGATCTTCCACCGTTCCGGATTCAGCCGTCTTCAGGCTTTGTTCGACGGCAAAGTCCAACAGGCTAGGCGCGCGACCGACCAAAGTAGCGAACTCATCCGGCCCTGCTTTTCGCACATAGGTGTCCGGATCTTCTCCGTCGGGCAGCGAGACAACTGTCACGCCCAGCCCGCTGTTGACGAAGAGATCGAGGCTGCGCAATGCGGCGCGCACTCCTGCGGCATCGGGATCGAACAGCAACACTACCTTCGCGGCGAAGCGGCGAATGACCGCAATGTGGTCGGGGGTGAGCGCCGTCCCGAGGGTGGCCGCCACGTTCCGAATCCCCGCTTGATGGAGGGCGATCGTATCAAAATACCCTTCGACGATAATGATCGTTTGGTGATGTGCCGTCGACTCGCGCGCAGCATCCAGCGCAAAGAGCGTCACGCCTTTCTTGAAGAGCGGCGTATCAGGAGAGTTCAGATACTTTGGCGTTCCCTCTCCCAGCAGGCGGCCCCCGAATGCAACGACGCGCTTGCGAAGATCCACGATGGGAAACATGACCCGAGACCGGAAACGATCGTACTGGCCCGTGCCTGCACCACGCTGTCCGCCCGCATGATCACGCGGAACCGCGAGACCGGCAGCGATGAGATCGGCCGCCGTGTGGCCCTCTTTCAACATGGACTTTGTCAGCCCATCCCATTCGCCCACGGCATATCCGATCTGGAACTGCTCTATCGTGTCGGGATGAATTCCGCGGTTTTCCAAGTAATCGCGTGCCTGGATGCCGACCGCCGAATCGAGTAATCTTCGGTGAAACCAGCGAGCGGCAGCACCATTCAATTGTTCCAAACGCCCAAGCTGCCCGCGCTCTTGCGAGGATCGCCCTCCAAGGTCCTCCGGGATCTCTACGCCGACCTTCCGCCCAAGGTCTCGAACGATTTCAGGAAATGCTCCCCCGGTGAGCTTCATCAAGAACGTAAAGACATTGCCGCCCGCCCCACAGCCAAAACAATGAAAGATCTGTCTCGAAGGACTGACGTTAAAGGAAGGGCTCTTCTCTTGGTGAAAGGGGCACAGGCCCTTAAGGTTCTGCCCCGCACGGCTCAACGTAACGTGTTGTCCGACGATCTCGGCGATGTCGACTCGCTCCCTGATCTGGTTGATGACGTCGTCGGAAATCAGGCCTCGACCCACAGCGATCCTCGCCTGCACACGCAACTGTCCGAACCAGAGGAGACTCTTGGTCAGAACCTGTTGAACTGAATGGAAAATTGACCGTTCAGTCTAACAAACGATCTGCCGGCCTGTCAACCGCCGCTAATCGAAATTATCCTGGAGGCCAACCGAGATGGCGCCCGCCGAGAACATGCACGTGGAGATGAAACACGGTTTGCCCGCTATCACGCCCAACGTTGGTCACGATCCGGTAGCCGGATTCTACAACCTGCTTCATGCCGGCAACTTTCACACTCGTAAGCAACAGGTGGCCCAACAGAGACTCATCAATCTCTTGACAGTCTTGCACCGAAGCAATGTGCCGCTTGGGAATAATCAACAGATGGACTGGGGCTTGAGGGTTGATGTCCTCGAACGCCAAGGCCTTGTCGTCCCGATAGACGATCTTGGCAGGAATCGCCCCTTCTACGATCCGACAAAAAATGCAGCTCGACATAATTACGCACCCTCTACTGGCTGCCGCAATCCCGACTTACCGAAGCG
>DASTLA010000290.1:0-4383 GCA_035715525.1 Nitrospiraceae bacterium | reverse complement strand
GTCCCTCATGCCAAGCAGCTCTATGAAGAAGTGATCCGTTTGTATCCCTCGAGTCCGCAGGCGCACACGGCTCGTGAGCGCCTCGCCAAGCTCAAGGCCGGCTGAACGGCTGTTTGGGCCACCACGGCACAAACGCATTGGTCGTTTGCTGATATTCACGATACTCTGCACCCTTCGTCCTCAAAGCCTGCCGCTCCGCCCAGGGAATTCCGGTGACATTGAGCAGCGCCCATCCCATGCCGACCGGGCCGATCAGCGTCACGGGCCAGCCCGGCGCTCCAATGGCCATGACGACATAGGCCCACCAATGAAGCCATTCGAAAAAATAATTGGGGTGACGCGACAGATACCATAGGCCCTCGCGGCACACGCGGTCACGATTCCAGGGCCGCGCCCGAAACCGTGCGAGCTGCCAATCCGCGACCGTCTCACCCGAAACGGCTCCCATCCAGAGCAGGACACCCGCCAATTCCCACAGACCGAAGGGCGGCCGTGGATTCTGCATGACGACGAGAAACGGCAGTGAAAACGCCGTCACCGCCGCCGCTTGCAGCTGGAAATAGCCGAACATCATCCACCGCTCCTGTGCGCCCCACGAGCGTCGCAATTCCTGATAGCGGGCGTCCTCCGCTTTGCCGATCACCCGGTTGAAGAGAAGGAAAAATCCGAGGCGGCCGGCATACAGGCATGCCATCAACGCGACCAGCAGCTTCCGTTCCTTTTCTCCGGATGCCTGCCCGGCGTACCAGAGCACCACCGCGATCAATCCGATGCAGAAACCGACATCGGCGATCGACGCATTGCGAACGCGCAGCTGTACGGCCCACAGCCCGAGCATGAAGCACACGATGACCACGTATCCCGCAAGGACGAGGGAGAGTGGATCAGCGGTCATGCGCCTCGTAGTCCCACAGATCTCTTCCGGAGCATGTTCGCCCGGCGAGCCAGGATCCGAATCCAGGGATGGGAAAAGAGAGCAGTTGTTGAAGCTTGCTGCAGTTCAGTGAGAGGTCGATCGGTCTAGGCGCTCCGGTATGGTTGCGCGCGGAACCCTTGATCAATCGGCCTCGCAGTTCAGGGTACCAAGGGAGTAATAACTCGCCGATCTCCCAACGCGAGAGGCGCTCACCTCCGCCGAGATGATACAGACCGGGTTTGTCGTATTTGACTAATTCCCACAATGCGCGAGCAATCACACCGGCCGGGAGCGGGCATCGGAATTCGTCGGCATACAGGGTGACGTTCTTCCCGGCCTTGGCTTCCCGTGACATATCTTCGACAAAGCTGCGATCGCCACTGTCTGACGTTCCCGCCGTCAGGACAATGCGCACAACCGTGTGCGAGGGGTTCTGCAGGACCACGCGCTCGGCTTCAAGTTTCGTACGCCCATACACATTGATGGGGTTCGGTAGAGCAGACTCGTCATACCAGCCGGTCGAACCGTCAAAGACTTCGCCGCTCGAGAGGAAGATGAACCGGGTGTTTCGGGCGAGCTGCGCAAGCAGGATCGTGGCATCGACATTGACGCGTTTGGCTCTCTCGGGATCTTGCTCACAATCCTTCGTTCGGCTCAACGCCGCACAGTGAATCACGGCCTGTGGATTGGATCGTTGAAATGCTGAACAGACCGCGGATTGATCGGTGAGATCGAGTTGGGTGCGGGTACTGCCCTCCACGGCCCAGCCGGGTGCCCAGCGCGAAGCGGATTTCACGAGATACCGCCCGATGAGCCCCGCCGCTCCGGTGATGATCGCACGTGGTGCCATACCGGCGCTGTTATTGGCGCGTCAGCTTCCGATAGCGAATCCGATGCGGCTGATCCGCCTCTTTGCCGAGACGTTTTTTCCGATCGGCCTCGTAATCGCTGTAGTTGCCCTCGAACCACACGACTTTGCTGTCGCCTTCAAACGCAAGGATGTGCGTCGCGATCCGGTCGAGAAACCACCGATCGTGACTGCTGATGACCGCACAGCCGGCGAAATTTTCGAGTCCTTCTTCGAGGGCGCGCAGCGTATTGACGTCGAGGTCGTTCGTCGGCTCATCGAGGATGATCAGGTTGGCGCCTTCCTTCAGCATCCGTGCGAGGTGCACCCGATTGCGTTCTCCGCCTGACAGGTCTTTCACCTTCTTTTGCTGATCCGCTCCCGCGAAATTGAATCGGGCACAATATCCGCGCGCATTGACCTCCACCTTGCCGAGCTTGACGGTCTCCTGTCCGTCGGAAATCACTTCGTACACTGTTTTGTTGCCGTCGAGGCTGCGGTCCTGATCGACATAGCCGAGCTTGACTGTTTCGCCGATCCTGATCGAGCCGGAGTCCGGCTTTTCTTTGCCGATGATTATTCTGAAGAGGGTTGTTTTTCCGGCGCCGTTCGGACCGATGACGCCGACGATGCCGCCCTTGGGCAGATCGAAGCTGACATTTTCATAGAGGAGCTTGTCACCGAAGCCTTTTGTGACGCCCTTCGCCTGCACGACGACATCGCCCAGGCGCGGACCCGGCGGGATGTAGATTTCAAGATCCTCGGTGCGTTGCTCCTGCTTTTGATTCACCAGCTCTTCATAGCGGTTCAGCCGTGCCCTTCCCTTCGACTGTCGGGCCTTCGGCGACATCCGGATCCACTCCAACTCGTGCTCGAGCGTTTTCTTGCGCTTGGATTCGGCCTTTTCCTCCTGGGCCAGTCGTTCCTGCTTTTGCTCCAACCACGACGAATAGTTGCCCTGAAACGGAATGCCGTGGCCGCGGTCGAGTTCGAGGATCCAGCCTGCCACATTGTCGAGAAAATACCGATCATGCGTGACCGCGATCACCGTGCCCTTGTATTGCTGCAGATGCTGCTCGAGCCACTGCACGGATTCGGCATCGAGGTGATTCGTCGGCTCATCAAGGAGCAAGATGTCCGGCTCTTGAATCATCAACCGGCACAGGGCGACACGTCGTTTCTCGCCGCCCGAGAGCGTGCCGATTTTTTGATCGGCAGGAGGACAGCGGAGCGCATCCATGGCAATCTCGAGCTGGTCCTCCAGCTCCCACCCATTCGCCGCTTCGATCTTTTCTTGAAGCTGCGCCTGCTTATCGAGCAGCTTTTCCATCTCGTCCGGCGAGGACTCGCCAATCTTGTTGCTCACCGCTTCGTACTCCTTGAGCAGCGCCACGAGCTCATGCTTCCCTTCTTCGACCACTTCCTTGACGGTCTTGTTGGGATCGAGTTGCGGCTCCTGTTCGAGCAAGCCGATGCTGTAGCCCTTGGAGCGGGAGATTTCCCCGGTAAAGTTCGGATCGATGCCAGCGATGATTTTGAGGAGACTGCTCTTGCCCGATCCGTTCAATCCGAGCACGCCGATTTTGGCCCCATAGTAGAAGCCGAGATAGATCTCGCGCAGCACCTGCTTCTTCGGCGGATACACCTTGCCGACGTTGACGAGGGAAAAAATGACTTGTTTATCGTTCGTGGCCATGAGCGGTAGTGGCTCCTTCTTTCGTTTTTGAGGTTCTGAAAAGAGGCACCTTACCAGAGCCTCGTGTGCAGCGACAATCCTTTCTAGATGCCCAGTTCTTCCGAGAGCCGCAGCTCTGATTCGTCGACAATCTCCTCCAGGCAACTGAAGCAGGCAAAAGGAAAGCGCTCCACGGGGAGCGAACAGACCTCACCGATGGCCGTGTTGGGTTCGAGTGCTGGCCCGCCACACTCTTTGTGTATCAGCGTGAGCATGGTGGGTGTCAGGCCGCCGGGCCGAGGAGAAGCCGCCAGAGAGTCATGACTTGCCAACCACCCTCGTGATGAATCCGCGCAGTTGAACGAGAACCGGCATCGGAATTTCATGGCCTCCTCGAAAGCTGTGCCATTGCACGGCCAGACCGGCGGTCATCAGCTCATCCCGGAGGCGTTCAGCCATCACGTATGGAAGAATGGGGTCCTGCGTCCCATGGCTTTGAAAGACCGGCAGGCCTGCCCGCTTCCCGACGGAAGGACGCCAATCTTGTTTGGCGAGAAGCGACCCCGAGAGCTGGATCAATCCCGCAAACGGGAAAGCGGTGCGCATGACCAGATCGCACGTGGGCATTGCACCCTGTGAAAATCCGCCGATGACGGTTTTACGGTAGTCAACGGGAAGCGCACCCGGCAACGTGGTAACGAACGTTTCAAGCGCTTGCCGGGCTTGCGGCAGCCCGGGTGGAACCACGGCGGACAAATCTCGAATGCGGCCGGCAAGCCGATCCGCTTCGAGGCGGGCCATATCGATCAACCACCAGGCGCGCGACTCGCCAAACCCCATGTTGAGCGACAAGGGCCCCTCCGGAAACATCCAGCGTATTCCGCCTGGTCCTCCGAGCACATCGGCAAGCGGCAGAAGATCGTCTCCCGGCGCCCCAAAGCCATG
>DASTLA010000289.1:0-6541 GCA_035715525.1 Nitrospiraceae bacterium | reverse complement strand
TCCCGCCGCGCCACGCCCCGCGTGGGTACAACCGGCAGATGTTCGGGCCGGGCGTGGACAACGCCATCGAGAAGTATCTCGTGCCGAGTCGCGAACTGTTGGCCGTGCTGCAATTGTGGCGCGCCAGCCAGCAGATCGTCTTCCGGTACGACGTCATTCCGGGCCCGAAAGTGTTCGAAACCCAGATCCACGGGAAGCGGTTCGAGATGTACAACGATACCGTGCTGGGCTTCAACAAGTCGGGCAAGGAAGTGGCGCGCATTCAGGTCGAAGAGCCGATCTACATCCGGCCCGCCGAACGCGTGACCTGGTTGTAGAAACGCAGCGAGAGATCCGGCGGGGGAGGTTCTGCCTCATCCGCCGGATCCTTAGTGGCGACGCGTGGACAGTCTTTTGTTCGCATGATTGCCTAATCGGCATTTTACTCACCCGATTTAAGGAGAGTGTCGCTTGGTGGTTTCTCGCCCATTATCTCCGTTATGTGCTTGATGGAGATCGCGGAAGCCTTCATGGGCAGAGGCCTCAATTCGATGACCGTCCTGCTCGCAGCTCATGACCCGGCCTGCCGTGAGAAATTGAAACAGGTATTGGCGGACCAGGGAACTCTCCACATCGTGGGGGAAGCCAATGACGGGGCTGAGGCGGTCAAGCTGGCCCGAGAATTGAGACCCGACTTGATCCTCATAGACCTCTGTATGCCACGCATGGACGGCATCGAGGCTACGGACCTTATCAAGAAGGCGCATCCCACGGCTCGCGTTATCGGCTTGTCGAACCATGAATCCACCATCGCGAGGCTTAATTTTGTGAAAGCCGGAGCCATCACCTGCTTAAGTAAAGAAAACCTCAACGAGGATCTCGATCTCTGGATCCGATAAGCGTGCCGGAGACAACCTGGCGAGTTCTCACATGATGTGGCCCAACCTGATAGTGAGCGTGCTGATCGTGCTCGTCGGATTTTCCCAGGCCTATGTGTTGTCATGGATCGATCAGGACTTGCGAGTTCTCTATACAGACTACACCCTGGCGGTGATCGATCTCGGACACCTTAACACCGAACTGAGCCGCTATCGCACCACGGTCCTTCGAGCCGTTGAATCCAAGACAGAGCGGGACTTCCAGCGCGTCGTCGAATCCATTCCGGCTCAGCGACGTCACATTGAAACGACGGTAGACCGATTCGTAACTGTCCTAGATAGAGCGACCGTCGACAAGCTTCATCGAAAGGAAGAACTGACCGAGTTGGGCGAGGTACGGGGCAAGCTGGCTTCCTATCTCACCGCCTCCGATCACACCGTCGGTCTATTGCATCATCTATGGTCGACTCCTTCACAGGACAAGGCGAGCCACATTCGTGGACAAGCCGAGCAATATGCAGCCAAAGACGCCGGCGGGAAGTTTATCAACATTACCCTGGCGTTGGATCAGCTTATCAAGACAGTTTCCAATATTGCCGCGGACATACGCACAGACGGGGACAAGATGCTTCGGATATTAACCGCCGCAACGGTCGCCTTCTCCATCCTCCTGATCATCGCTGTGATTTGGCCGACCAGCACCTGAGACTCGATGTCTCGGTAGCCTCCGCCTCTCCTACGACGACCCTCCCATTGCGAGCCAGGGGTTGACAGAGCCTCTCCGGTTCAGTAATGTTCGCGGTCTGCTTAACCTACGACCATAGGAGGCTGGAATCTTCCATTCTGACTTCGTCACATTCAATCCATTCAAGGAGGCCGGTCCATGCATCAACACTTCACTCTATTTCTCCACGTGACATAACGACGAGCAGGTTCGCGACGGAAGGCACGCCTGTGCCGGCTGCTCTGCGGTTCCGACCCGCTCACGTTCGGTGAAGAAGTGGTCCTTCATCTTTTTGATGTTCGGCTGCTCCTTCAGCGATTTTTCGGTGCGCTTGATTCGATATTGTGTTTGTTTCATTCACTTCTTAAGGAGGCCAGTCCATGCATCACTATCTAACTGCCCGTGCCAAGTCACGGGCGCTCAGCGTGATTGCCGGAGGAGCGCTGCTCTGTCTCCCTCTGGCGGCCACCGCTGAAGAGCCGTCCCACGCAAGCCATGCGGCACCGCAACAGACTGCGATGACGCACCAGTTGCCTGCTTGGGCCGAACAGCTCAAAGGGCAGACGATCATCGAGGACTCTCTGTCAGGGAAGGCGGAGCGTTCTGCGATGGTCGAGCAGCAGCATCAACGCATTATGGATCATATGAACCATGATCCACAGGTGCAGCAGGTCAACACCGGCATGTTCAACACCCAAACCATGATGCATCAATATGGAGCGGGTGGTCAGGATATGCTGCTGATGTCGGACCCTCGCATCGAGCCGGTCGCCATGAACGGCGGTGGGAAGTGTCCCGCAACCGCACCGGTCAAGCAGTACAACGTCTCGGCGATCAACGTCGAGATCACGCTGAACACATGGCTCGATTTCTACCCCGGCTACATGTATGTCCTCGATGAGAACCTTGACAAGGTCCGGGCCGAGGAAACCAAGAACAAAGAAGCCCGTGACAAGGAAGGGTTCGACCCTGGAGCCGTTATTCCAGGAGTCCAGGCTCAGTGGATTCAACCGCTGGCCATACGCGGGAACCAAGGTGACTGCGTCAAGATTAAATTGACGAACAAGTTGGAGGGCGGTGAAGAAGTCAGCCTCCATATTCATGGCTCCGCAATGGTCGTGAGCGCCACTGGCGCTGCGGCCACCACCACCAACCCTGATACGATCGTTGCCGCGGATAAGACGGGTGAGTTCGAATGGTACATCCATCCGAGCACCCAGGAAGGGGTGCGGCAGTTCCATACCTTCAGCAACGATCGCGAATTGACGGTGATGGGGTTGTTTGGGGCGTTCGTCGTCGAGCCGCGGGGCTCCGAGTATCTCGAAGCTCTTGGCACCGGAGAGCCGAAGCCTGCCACCAGCGGTTGGCAGGTCATGATCAAGAACGGCACGGGTCCGGACTTTCGCGAGTATGTATTGATGTATCACGAAGTGGGCGATGAAGCCTTCCGTCCGCTGAACAAGAAGGGCGACTTCCTTCCTCAACGCGATCCGTTGACCGACGCGTACCGCCCGGGCGGCCGCGCGATCAATTACCGCAGCGAGCCTTTCGGCATCAACAACATGCACGTCCAGCACGAGTATTTCGGCTTCGAGGACGAGTCGATGGGATACAGCTCGTACACCTTCGGCGATGCATCAC
Source organism: Nitrospiraceae bacterium (assembly GCA_035715525.1). Taxonomy (GTDB): domain Bacteria; phylum Nitrospirota; class Nitrospiria; order Nitrospirales; family Nitrospiraceae; genus JAHBWI01. Next base: position 3,319 of record DASTLA010000289.1, on the reverse strand, counting down.
CGACGATTCCTCGTTCGTATTTGGGGGATCCGGCGAAGTTCCGGCTGGTGCACGGCGGCTCGGAAGTCTTCCATAGCCACCATCCTCACGGCGGGACAATCCGTTGGCCGCGGAGCCCGCGGGCCATCGACGACATGAACCTTTGGGCCACGGCCACGAACGGACCGGTCAAGTATCCGGTCATCCGCCACAAGACCGACCGGGTAGACGTCGAAGTCATCGGTCCGTCGGAAGCGCTCGACCTCGAGACGGAGTGCGGATCTGGCCTATGTCAGCAGTTGGCGGGTGATTTCCTGTTCCATTGCCACGTGGCGCACCATTATGTGGCGGGCATGTGGGGGTATTGGCGGGTATACAACAGCCTCCAACAGGGCGACCTCCGGAACGATATCATGCCGGATCTGCTCGAATTGCCGGACCGAAAGGGACGGATTCGGGCTCCTGTTTCATCCGACAAGCTGATCGGCACCACGGTCGATTGGTTCGGCAAGCACTTCCAAATCGTGGAGAAGGGCAAGAGCAACTGGAAGGGCAACCCAGCCGTCATCAACATCAAGGACTGGGTAGCCATGCAGCTGCCGCCTCCGGGAAAGCCGGGCCACAAGGACGACGAGAAGGGGCAGATCATTTCCTACGACGCCACCGTCATGGATTGGACCTGGGAAGGCACCAAGGCGATGAGCGAGAAAGAAAGCACGATCGACAACCCGAAGTACAAGTCCCCGCATCCGGGTAAGCGCCATCCGATCATGTTCGAGGCGACCACCGGCAAAGTGGCTTGGCCGTACCTCACTCCGCATTTCGGCAAGCGGGTGATGTTCTCGCCGAACCACGTAGGCGCTCCTTGGCTGGAGATGATCCGCCGGGATGCGAACGGGGAAGAGAGCGAAGATCAGGCGCTACCCGGTGAAAACGGCGTGTGGAGCCTCTGCCCGGAGAATGCCGGACGCAAGCACTACAACGTGCATTTCATCAAGCTGCCGATCACGATCGCCAAGAAGACGGGGAAAGAGCCCCCGGTCGTGGACCCGAACGGGTTGATCTATGTGTTGCATGAGGAAGAAGCGGATATCCGCAAGAACGACGACCTGAAGTACCCGCTGGTCGTGCGGGGCAACATTTATGATTGCGTCGATTGGACGTTGACCAGCGAGTGGGACGACGACGACTATACGAACTTCCAGTCGTCGAAGATCAACACCCACTGGCATTTCCTTCAGTTCGACAACCAGGCGTCGGACGGCGTCATCACCGGATTCTCCTACGAGCAATCGGTGCGACCGTTCACGATGCTCGAGAAGAAGAACCCGAAGGGCCTTCCGGCTCCGATGAACACGGTGCTGACCGCGGCGGCTAAGAAAGGCGCCAACTCGATCACCGTGAAGAATGCCAAACAGTACCATGTCGGTACGTTGATTCTCGTCGGTGCCGACAACGTGAAGGGCAATGAAGTGTCCCGAATCAAGGCGATCAACGGCAATACGATCACCTTGGCCAAGGGACTGAAGAACGATCACCCGGCGAACGATATCGTGACGGTGGAATTCGTTCGTCAGCGGTTCTGGGTCGACGCGGACGTGGGCACCGTGTTCTGGCACGACCATGCATTCGGTGCGACGACCTGGCCGCATGGCGGGTTCGGGACTTTCATCGCCGAGCCTGTCGGGTCCACGTACCATGACCCGAAGACCGGGAAGCAGATCCGAAGCGGGCCGGTGGCCGACATCCGAACCGTCGAACCGGTCGGTCACGGCGTAAACGGCAGCTTCCGTGAATTGATGGTGCAGGTGCACGATACGGTCCCGCACACGGTCAACATCGTGACGGCGGGCAATCCCCCGGGGCAGCCGATTGAAGTGGCGCTGGAGGCGGGCAAGACCGTGTCGTTCATGATGCCCGAGAAGATCTACATGACGCCGATGCCGTTCCTCAACGGCGGCACGCACACCACGGGTAGCGGCCTGAATTTCCGGGCCGGACCGATCGCACAGCGGTTGGCCACCAACCCGGATGCGTCGCAGATCTTCAACAGCCAAATCCATGGGGATCCATACACGCCGCTCCTGCGGGCCTATACGGGCGACACCATGGTGTTCCGTCTGTTGCATACGTTGATGAATGAGTCGATGGTCTGGACCATTTCAGGCCACACGTTCCTGAGTGAACGGTATGCGGGCGATGCAAACCGGAAGAACTCGATCCATATCGGCATTGCGGAGCGCTACGATCTCGTGGTGCCTCAAGCCGGGGGACCGCGGTTGCAGGCCGGTGACTACATCCATTTCAACGGACGCTCGTCCAAGTTCTCCGAAGGTGGATGGGGCATCGTTCGGGTCCTCGACAAGGAAGTGCCGGATTTGAAGAAACTCCCGGCTGGGTTCTCGCATCGCAACGAGATCCCTGAAGCTCGACCGGTCTGCCCGGCCGATGCGCCGGTGAAGCACTTCAACGTGGTCGCGATGGATTATCCCGGGATGAAGTTCAACCCCAAAGCTCCCGAGGAGATTGAGGTGGACTTCGAGCGGAAGATTCTATTGACGAATCCGCAGGCGAAAATCTTCGCGCTGGAAGAGGATGTGGCGAAGGTGGCCGGTGGAGCACAGCCGATGCCGCTGACGCTGCGCGTCAATACCGGTGACTGTGTGAAAGTGCATCTGAAGAACAAGATGAAGGAAGGCAAAGCCTCCTTCTCCGCGATCGGCCTCGCCTTCGACCCGAAGGATTCGTTGGGGGCGAACGTGGGGAACAACCCGGGTGACCAGACCGTGGCTCCCGGCGGAGAGCGCGCCTATACCTACTATGCCGATCCATTCCTCGGCGAGACCGCCTCGTTGGTCTGGGACTGGGGCAACGTGATGATGAATCCGCGCAACGGCCTGTTCGGTGCCGTGGTGGTCGGTCCGAAGGGGGCGAAGTATCGCGACCCGAAGACCGGTGCCGACATTTCGAACAAGAACGCTTGGGCGGCCGACGTCATCGTCGATCGGTCGGTTCCTGGATACGAGAACCGCCAGAATTACCGAGATGTGGCGCTGTTCTTCCAGGATGAAGACAACATCATCGGCACCAGCTTTATGCCGTATGTTCAGAATGTGGCGGGTTTGACCGGCGTCAACTATCGGTCGGAACCGTACAAGTATCGCGAGGAGCAGGGTTGTTCGTTGGGTAAGGTCTTCCAGCCTTGCAAGGCCGATGCACCCGAAGATCCCGCGACACCGATCATCGAAGCCCATGCCGGAGACCCCGTCCGGATTCATATCCTCGGGGTGAGCAACGAGCAGAACGGCATGTTCAGCGTCGAAAAGCACGAATGGCCCAT
>DASTLA010000288.1:0-16052 GCA_035715525.1 Nitrospiraceae bacterium | reverse complement strand
CTGTCGCCGGGAGCGAAGAAGAGCGTCTCCTCGAAAAAAAGATGTGTCTTGCGATAGCAGCCCAGGACCCCTGAAGGTCCGACGACAACCGCCGAGTTATAACAGTGCGAACCGGCGCGTTCAGGAAGGCCCGCCACGATTGTCATCCCACGGCGGTCCGCGAGCTCGCAGAGCCGCTGAGTAGTCGGTCCTCCCGGGACCGGCTCCGCGAGCTCGCGCACCTCGTCCTTCGAGACAAACTGGTAGCCGGAGGCAAACAGCTCCGGAAGGACCATCAAATCGGCTTCGACCTGCTCGAGCCGGCTCGTCACCAAATCCAGGTTACGAGCCACTGCTCCGAATTCGGGATTGAACTGCAAATATCCGACTCGCACCGTCGCCATCCTCGAGGCAAAGAAAAACGGGCAGGGTTTCCCCTGCCCGTTTTCACTAGCTTGCCTACCCTTGAACGATACTCACATGCCTTCGGAGAGATGAGGGAGAGCGTTTTCGAACGCCTTGGTCGCCACATCCGCGTGGCCGGCCTTGCCGTGCTCGATGCCGTCCTTCAATCCCTTGATCGCTTCGCCCACATGGGGATTCTTCGTCTCAGCCATGGCCGCCTCCGCATGCTTCAAAGCCGCTTCCGCGTGCTTCACCAATGCATCGGCATGCCCTTGCTTCCCATGGGCGACGGCTTCCTTCGCATGCTCCACTGCTTCCGCCTGGTGCTTGTTCCCTGCGAAGGCCACACTGCCAACCATCGGCGCGCTCAGCATCGCCAGCATGACGCCGGCCGCCATGATTCCTCGCCACTTCGGACTCTGCATGGATATCTCCTCCTATGAAAATGTGCGGTGCAGCTCATGAGGACGCTGGTTCAGCATAAATGCGGCCCGACAGGCTGTCAAGACGGGCGTGTCCCCTTCGGCACAGAAGCCTGTTCCATTCCCAAGAGCTTCTGAAGCGATGCCAGGTCTCTTTCCGCCGGACATCCGAAATCGCGGCTCCATTCCCACCAAGAACCGGGATAGTTGCGCACATGTTCATAGCCGGCGATCCTTAACACGAAGTAGAGCCACGCCGAGCGAACCCCACCGGTGCAATAACAGATGGTCTCGCGCTTCGGGCTCAATCCCTTCTGATCGAGCTGGGCCGTAATGAAGGCCAGGTCCCTGACCGTCGCATCCGGGTTCAAGAAACCGCTCCATGCCACGTGGATCGCGCCCGGAATGTGACCGGGTCTGGGGATTCCGGATATCTCCTTGCCAAAATACTCTTCGAGACTGCGCGCGTCGACGATCGCCGTGTCAGGATGCGGCTGCCGGACGATCTTTTTGAGCTCATCCTTGTTGATGATCGCCGACGGCACGGGCACGACCTTGAACGTACCCGCTGGTGGACGTACGGCCCCATGCTCGAAGGGGCGCCGCTCGTCGACCCACTTGACCCAGCCTCCGTCCAAGATGCGCAGGTTCTTGTGGCCCAAATACTCCAGCATCCAAAACATCCGGCCTTCATCGCCCCAATTGTCGAAAGGGTTGGAATAGATCACGACCTCGCTGTCCGCATTGAGGCCCAGGGCCTGCAATTTTTTCTCGATGCGCCCCAGATCGGGATCGAGCAGACCTTTGGCCACCGCGTTGGGGTCGCTGTAGTCGTGCCAGGTCGTATGCACCGCTCCAGGAATATGGCCTCCGAATTCGTATGCCGCCCGTCCCCGCACGTCGATGATAACGAGCCCCGGATTCCCCAAACGTTTCTGCAATGTGTCGGTATCAATGAGCAACGGATGTGTCATGGTACTCCTTCAAACTTGCCAGGACTGCGATCGTCCTATGGCCGCCGGCCCGTCAGGATGTGGTACCGGAGACGCGCGGCCAAGGTCAAGTCCTGGCTACGCTTCATGCCTCCAACAGTGCTTGGATGTGCCGATCGACCGATGCGCCCAGTGCTGTCAGATTGTAGCCGCCTTCCAAACAGGAGATCAGGCGTCCCCGGCAATGACGCAGAGCGATGCCCGCTACGAGTCTCGTCAGGTCGGCATACCCCTCCTCCGTGAGCCCCATGCTCGCCAGAGGATCGTCACGATGTGCGTCGAACCCTGCCGAGATGATCACGAATTCAGGTTTGAACGCATCCGCGGCCGGCACGAGGACCTTTTGAAAGACGGCGCGGTATTCATCGTTCCCCTCACCGGCTTCCATCGGCACGTTGATCGTAAATCCCTGACCATCGCGTTTGCCTTCTTCCGTGGCTCTTCCCGTTCCGGGATAGTGCGGATATTGATGGGTGCTGAAAAACAGCACCGTGGGGTCGCTCTCGAATGTATGCTGTGTTCCGTTGCCGTGATGCACGTCCCAATCGACGATCAGAACGCGCGTCATTTCATATCGCTTCTGGATATAGCGCGCGGCGATCGCCACGTTATTCAGGAGGCAAAAGCCCATGGCACGATCCGCTTCCGCATGATGGCCCGGCGGCCGCAGCGCGCAGAACGCATGCTGTACCGTGCCGGCCATGACGGCATCAACTGCAGCCAATGCGCCGCCGGCCGCGAGATACGCGGCGGAAAGCGACCCGGGAGACATCGACGTATCGGCATCCAGCGACACTCGTCCGCTCGTGGGCGCAGAGGCCCGCAGCGCCGCAACGTAAGAAGGGCGATGCACCAATGTCACCCACTCGTCTTCGGCCGCCCGAGGCTGGATCGGTAGGACGCGCGCGGCTGTGCCGCTGCCTTCCAGCGCTCGCAGGATCGCGCGCAGTCGATTGGGCGACTCCGGATGGCCGGCCCCCATATCGTGATCGAGATAACGAGGATCGTAGACGAAACCGGTTTTTCCCATGCAAAAACCGCTACCGCGATGTGTACCATCGTGACGCGTCCGTTCGGGCCCTTTACGTCCGGGATACGCGTCACGAGCCCCAAGCAACCTCTGCAGATTAGCATGCAAGAAACTGCATAGACAACGCAGGCAGGCGGCTGCTACTGTCAGCGGAGGGGAGGATGCGATGCCGAATCCACGAATCGAACCGCTGAAGAAGGTGCTTGCAATCGATCCCAACGACGAGGTGGCTTGGTTCGGACTAGGGAAGGCCTACATGGACGACAAAAATTTCGAGGAGGCCGCCGGGGCGCTTCGGCAATGCGTGACCGTGAAGCCGACTTACTCCGCCGCCTATTACGCTCTCGCGCAGTCGCTTCAGGCGCTAGGCCGCCACGACGAATGTCGGCAGGTGGTCGACCAAGGAGTCGCGGTATCTACGAAAAACGGGGACGCCATGGTCACGAAGAATCTCGAAGCGCTGAAGGATCTGCTCGCCTCCCGCTCCTAGCGCGTTCAAGCTGGCCCCTATGAGATCCTGAACAATTGCCGTGAACGCTCAAGCCATCGGAAAAACGCACAGGATTGCGAACAGATTTGCAGAGCCGACAGGATCTCAAAAGGCCTGCGGGTCCAGGCTTTGTCCCTATGCCGGACGCTGATTCTCTGAATGGCGCGAGCACGTCGATCGGGCCTTTGTTCAACGTCCTGCTACAGCAGCCCGCGAAACGCTTGTTGCTGCGCTTCTGTCAGCCGGAATCGTGCGCCGGGATTCTGGACGAACATGCGCAAACGGGGATAGGCAGCCTGCTGCCTGGGGCGTTCCACGATCGCGGCATTGCTCAGGCGCACCGCTGAAGTGGCAGGAAGAGGTTCGACGTCCCAGAGCGCGAGCAAAACTCCGCTGAGATGCCGCATCCGCAGCAACAGGAGGCTAATTGAGCCGGCCAAGTGCCGCACGTCGATGTCGAGGCTGGGGCTCCATCGGGACCGCAACACCTCGCGGTCGAGACGCGGCACCGAAATCGCCAATACGACCGGCGCACAGTAGTCCGCGAGTTGCTTGGCTTTCTGAGCGATCCTTGCAAGGATCGCATCCCGGAACATTGCCTCCGGAGTGCCGGCCCCCTGCTCATCGTCTGCTTCGGAATAGGCATCCCCGCCAAGCCGGAGAGACCGCTCGACGGCTCCCACCATGGCTGTGATTTCCACGAAGCACCGGTCGCCGGCCATGTCGCACTCCAAATCCGCCGAGCGAGCCTGCGATTCGGCCAGGAATTCCACTCGCGCGCCCGTTCTGAGCAACAACATCGCCAATTCCAATTCGGCGATGGCCGATTCCTGCACCCCCACATCCCGGCTCTCGATCCGAGCCTTCAACCGGTCCAGACGGAGACGGCTGTTGTGATCCTGACAGTGCCTCCTCAGCAAGATCCAGTGGCCGGTCATTTCCTCGGCCAATCTCCGGGATGTCACCGCACGTCGTCGCGCCTGCAGGCCGAGCGCGCGGGCCGCTCGATGGGGGACGACGGGCCGGTACCGCTTGAAACGGGCCATGAGTTCCTCCGCCGAAGCAATCACGCAGGAGTCGCACCCGCATCGTCATCGTGACCGGTCGAGGAAGATTTTTCGCGCTGCTGCGACAGCGACACTGCGACTTCGTCGAGCCAGCGCCCCGCCCCGTCCAACACCTCGCGGATCATCGGTTCGGGATGACCGGTTCGCCGCATGGTCCACTGACACAGGTATCCCAGCAAATCCTCACGCTCGAACTGGCGAGTCGATTGCGTCGCGAGCACGGACAATTCCTGCAGTCCGGTGCGCAGAATATCGGCTACGCTGTCCCGGGCGTAGGAGGTTGATGCAGTGACATATTGAATCGCGCGGTTGATTTCCTGCTCCGTCATCCTGTTCCTCGACGCGATTTTAACATCCGTTCAAGGGCCGTCAAAGACCTCACCGGAAGGTCCGGCCCAAAAACTCCATGCTCCTCACCGGTGACGATGGTATGATCATCGGATACCAATTTTTTTGGAGTGATGCTATGGCGCAACGCAATGGTTCTCCGACAATCAAACGCCGCTCATCGGCCTCCGGGGAGTTTGCCGACCGCTGGCAACTGGCGGATCTGGTGAAGGATCCGGTCGCACGGTTCGACCAGTATATGAAGGATTTGGACAGGAAGGTCTCCCAGTTCGAAGCTGCGCGCGAACACCTCAGTCCTTCCATGCCGGAGCAGGAGTTCCTGAACCTGCTCGATCTCAGCGAGCAGACGGCGGCGGAGTCGTCCCGTCTCGGAGCCTATGCCTATCTCTGGTTTTCGGAAGACACCAAACAGCTGCAAGCCCGCTCGTTCAAGCAGAAAGTGGAAGAGCAGTTGACGGCATTGCAGAATCGATTGCTGTTTTTCGACCTCTGGTGGCAAGGAGTGGATGAGGAGAACGCCGCGCGGCTCCAGGCGCGCAGCGGCGATTTTCGGTACCACTTGGATACCATTCGCCGATTCAAGCCTCACACCCTGTCGGAGCCGGAAGAAAAAATCATCAACGTCAAGAACACGACCGGCCGCAGCGCCGTCCATCAGCTCTATGACGTGGTGACGAACGGCTTCACGTTTACCGTCCGGGTCGGCGGCAAAAAGAAAACCGTCAACCGTGAGGCGTTGATGGCCTATCTCCGAAGTCCGATACCCGCCCAGCGGGAAGCCGCTTACCGCGAACTCTACCGAGTGTATGCGGAGCAGCACGATTTGCTGGGGGAGGTCTACAAGACCTTGGTGAACGATTGGAAGACGGAGAATCTCCAGCTACGCCGGTTTGCCACGCCGATCGCCTCCCGCAACCTCGGCAACGACATTCCCGATCCAGCGGTGGCGGTCCTGCTGTCCGTATGCAAGAAGAACGCGGCGGTGTTTCAGCAGTACTTCAAGCTCAAGGCCAAACTGTGCCGCATCAAGACCATGACCCGGTACCATATCTACGCGCCACATCGGGCCGAGCGGAAGAAATACCGTTATACCGACGCCGTTCGGATGGTGTTGGACGCCTACCACAGCTTCTCCCCACGGCTCGCCGAACTGGCAGAACGAGTCTTCGCCGATCGGCACATCGATGCGCGCACGAAACCGGGAAAGATGGGGGGAGCGTACTGCTACAGCGTGGTGCCGGGTCTCACGCCCTACGTCATGCTGAATTACACGGGCGAGGCGCGGGACGTCGCGACGATGGCCCACGAGCTCGGTCATGCCGTTCACGGCATGATGGCCGAACACCATACGATGTTCACGTTTCATAGTACGTTGCCGCTAGCGGAAACGGCCTCAGTGTTCGGCGAGCGCATCTTGTCGGACGCCCTCATGGCCTCGGAGCGGGATCGTTTGGTGAAACAAAGTCTGCTGGTCAATCAATTGGACGACGCCTACGCCACGATCATGCGGCAGGCCTATTTCGTGCTGTTCGAGCAATCCGCCCACGAGATGATCGCACAGGGCGCGACAGTCAGGGATTTGGCCGCTCATTATTTAGAGACTCTCCAGCAGCAATTCGGCAAGGCCGTGCGGGTCCTCCAAGAATTTCGCTGGGAATGGCTGACGATTCCGCACATCTATGCGAGTCCGTTCTACTGCTATGCCTACAGCTTCGGGAATCTGCTCGTTCTGGCCCTCTACCGTATGTATCAAGAGCAGGGGCAGGATTTTGTCCCGAGGTATCTGGACCTCCTCGCCGCCGGCGGGTCCCAGGCACCGCAATCGATACTGGCTCAGGTTGGTGTGGACGTCAACAGCGAAGCCTTCTGGCAAGCGGGATTCGACGCAATCGCTGGAATGGTGAATCAGTTGGAAAAGACGATGTAGACAGGGAGGGAACGATTGGACCCGACGACTCAGCTTACATATTCTGCGGCCACTGCATTTTCTACTTGAGCCAACACGGCATCCGAGGTGAAGGGCTTCGAGAGCCAGGAGAATACACCAAGCTCTGTCCCCCACCCCTTGACGCCTTGGGGACCGGCGCACATCAGAACGATGGGAGTCTGCGGCCAAAGGATTCGCATCAAGAGGGACAATCGTAAACCATCGAGTTGCGGAGCGTCATAGTCGGCCACGACGACGTCGAATCGCCGCTTTCGCAATTCCTCGACCGCTTCGAGGCCGTCGCCGACCGACTGAGCCTCATATCCACCTTGTTCGAGCAGGAATACAAGCAACTGCCGAATCTGTTCATCTTCATCGACGACCAAGACCGACCGACGGTCGCCCGCGACAAAGGTACCGGGCAATGTCACGATCCAAAGCCCCAGGTGCTCCAGAGTGCGACGGCGGCCACGGCCAGGATGGCCCAAGCTAATTCGCGGTCTCCGATTTTTCTGATGACTTGCATAGTGCTGTCCTCCCTTGCTTCTACTTGAGAACGAGCAACCCATATGCCAAAAATCCTGAGGCAATTTATTGGGATTTTGTAAGCTCGGTGATGAAAATCGAGCGATTTCGCACTTAACGGACCGTGCGAAAGGTTTACGAGGCCGTCCTGACGCCAGATCCCTCCCTCACTGGCCGACCGTGCGGGTCCGGCCAGTGCGGGGGGTGCGAGAGCGATCGATTCGTCGGCCTCAGATGGCCGCCAGATGATCATAGTACTGGTGGTCTTCACGATATCCGCCATGTCCCAGGCCCGCCTGGGAGAGATCCCTGATGACTTCGATCGTCGTAAGATATTTGACCATCTTGTATCCCGTCTTAGTTTCCACCCGTAGACGGCAGGGCGCCCCGTGAGGGATCGGCAGCGGCCGCCAGTTCATCTCGTAAGCCAAGATGCTCTGCGGGTCGTGCAGGTCCTCCATGGACAGCACTTCGTAATAGCAATCCGGTTCATATTCTTCTTGGACGAAGGCATAGAACGCGACATATCGGGCGCTGGGGTGAGGCCGGCAGAGGTCGAGAATGGTGGTCATGCGCACGCCTGCCCACTGCGCCACAGCGGACCATCCTTGAATGCAATTGTGTTTGACGATCTGCTCCTGTCGTGGAAGACGGCGTAGGTCTTCCAGCGAGAACTGCATCGGTCGTTCGACAGCCCCCTCCACTCGCAGACGCCACGATTGGAATCCCTGATCGGCCAGCGCCTTGTACTCGGGCGAGACCGGAGGATATCCGTTCACGCGATGAGCCGGAGAGATGTCCTTTTTCAGATACCCCTGCCGGGAGCGGAGATGTCCCAGCAACGCTTTCAGCACCGGCACCGTAATTCCGTCGCCGATCTGTTGAAAGCGGCGTTGATGCCGGCGACTGTAGATGGTGGCCGCCACATGAAACAGCGCGACGGCCACGAGCCCCGCAAAGGCGATGAGGGCAGCCAACTCCGGGTAGTAGTGCGGCGACCCAAACACCATATTGCCGATGTTGTTGAAGAAGTGGACGATAATCACCAGCGTGACGTGCAACAGCACATAGAGAACCAACGTCACCAAACCTATGAAATGCAGACTACGAGCTGCCTGCCGGCCGCCGAATAGTCGTGGATACCAAGGAAACCGGGCGATAAAGGCCGGCGACATGCAGAGGCCCGTCAGGATCATCATCGGGGCCACGATAAACACGATGGCGGCGTACGTCAGTTGCTGAAGCGCGTCATACGGATGGAACGCGGTTTCCGGCGGAATGTGAAAGGAAAAATAGGTCATGAGGCTGTGCCAGGCATCCGGAAAGACCGACCAGTCGGTCGGGATCAGCCGACGCCACTGACCCGTCGCGAACAACAGCGTGACGTAAAGCAAGCCGTTCACGACCCAGACGAAGACCGTCAGAAAATGCCAGCGACGTCCGGTGCCTAGATTGTGATGTCCGCCGGGCAAGGCGATGATTGAATTCACGTGCTCCGCTTCGTCCATGGACGTCCAGAGCCGATCGTTCGGCATGACCTTTTTTCCGAATTTCGCCCATTCCGTCCCTGGCGTCGTGTCGTCGTTCCAATAGAGCTTCGGATGATCGGCAAGGATCTGAATGCCGCTGCGCATGAGCAAGAAGATACAAAACAGGTTAATGAAGTGATTGGCGCGAAGCCAAAATGGAAAACCCAAGTCGTTCATAGTTTATCCCTCCGCCGCCCGATCGCCCTCCATCTGCAAACCTTCTTTTTTACGTAGGCGCTGCAAGGGATGAGCCGCCATCGCGCTCTCCTTTTTGTCGATCGATCAATGACAGGAGCGGGTGAGTCATTCTGCCCTGGCGACCGGGCCGGACCTTCGAACGCCTGGTATGGAGTATGCGAGTTACTCCGATAGCGACAGTGCCATGATGAGGGAGAACCTATGGCTGTTCGCCAGGAGCATCGGGGGACGTTCGAGCGGCCACGGCACATCGATGTGCCGATCAGCGGGCTTGATGTATCGACGTATCTGATCCCGACGGAAGGACCGGAGTCGGACGGGACGCTCGAGTGGCACCAGACCCTGTTGGTGCTGGTGGAAGCCCGAGGCGGCGATACCACCGGCTTGGGCTACACCTATGCCAGCTTCGGGTCAGCCGAAGTCGTCAGAGAGCTGCTGGCGGATATCGTTGTCGGACACGACGCCTTCGCGGTCGAGGACTGCTGGCACGCGATGAGGCATGCGGTTCGCAATGTCGGACATCCCGGCGCCGTCGCGATGGCGATATCCGCGGTGGATACGGCCCTCTGGGACTTGAAGGCGCGCCTGCTCGACTTGCCGCTCGTCACGCTGCTCGGCTCCGTTCGAGACGGAGTGCCCGTCTACGGAAGCGGCGGATTCATCACCTATGATGATGCAAGACTGGAGCGGCAGCTCTCCGATTGGGTGGCGGATGGTATCCCGAGAGTCAAAATGAAAATCGGTCGAAACGCGCGGGAGGATGTCCGGCGCATTACACAGGTGCGAAAGGCCATCGGAGACCAGGCCGAGCTTTTCGTCGATGCCAACGGCGGGTATTCCACCAAGCAGGCACTGTCTGTCGCCGAAGCGCTCGTGGATCAGGGCGTCACCTGGTTCGAGGAGCCCGTCTCCTCTGACGATCTCGCGGGTCTGAACCTGCTGCGCGGCCATGTCCCCGCCCCAATCGATGTCGCGGCGGGAGAATACGGATACGATTCGTTTTACTTCCGACGCATGCTCGCGGCGGAGGCGGTGGACGTTCTGCAGGCGGATGCGACTCGCTGCGGCGGCATCACCGGGTTCCTCAAGGCAGCGACGCTTTGCGAGGCGCAACCGCTGCCGATGTCTGCCCATTGCGCCCCTGCGCTGCATCTCCACGCGGGCTGTACAGCCGGACCGTTGCGCCATCTCGAGTACTTCTATGACCACGTACGCATCGAACGGATGTTGTTCGAGGGGGTGGCGACACCGACCCAGGGCCTGCTCTATCCCGACCGCACGCGTCCCGGCCTGGGCCTCGAACTCAAACGCGCCGATGCACAACGTTATGCACGATGAGGGATCATGCGCCCACTGATCAACATTGAGACACCTTCGACTTCCTTCGAGCGGGCCCGCCCGGCAGGGCACGCGTCTCCTCGGGTGAACATCCGCGCATTGGAACGGGATCTCAAGAAGTCTATCGAAGGAGAGGTCCGCTTCGACGACGGTAGCCGGGCGTTGTATGCGACGGATGCATCCAACTACCGGCAGGTGCCGATCGGAGTCGTCATTCCTCGAAGCATCGACGATGTGGTCGAAACGGTGGCGCTGGCGCGGCAGCATGGGGCCCCCCTGCTTTCACGGGGCGGTGGGACGAGCTTGGCCGGTCAATGCTGCAATGTCGCCGTCGTGATCGACTGGTCGAAGTACCTCCACCGAATTATCGCGTTGGATCCGGATCGCAGACAAGCGCGGGTCCAGCCCGGCCTCGTGCTGGACAATCTGCGGGACGCCGCCGAGCGGCATCATTTGACGTTCGGTCCGGATCCCTCCACCCACAACCATTGCACGCTTGGAGGCATGATCGGCAACAATTCCTGCGGCGTGCATTCCGTCATGGCAGGGGAAACCATGGACAATGTGGAGTCCCTGGAGCTCCTGACGTATGACGGGCTGCGGCTGCGGGTGGGACCGACCGACGATGCCGAATACGAGCGCATCGTCCGCGGGGGAGGCCGGCGAGCGGACATCTACCGCCGGTTACGCAGCTTGCGCGACCACTATGCCGACGAGATTCGCGCCCATTATCCTCCGATTCCTCGAAGAGTGTCGGGCTACAACCTTCCGGCGCTGCTGCCGGAACATGGATTCAATGTCGCCCGCGCCTTAGTAGGCTCCGAAAGCACCTGCGTGACCGTCCTCGAGGCGACCCTCCGCCTCGTGCCGAGTCCGCCCGTCCGTTCGTTGGTTGTTCTCGGCTACCCCGACGTCTACAGCGCCGGCGACCATATCCCCGACATCCTCCAACACCATCCCATCGGCTTGGAAGGCATGGACGACCGACTCGTCGACGACATGGTCAAGATGCGCATTCATCCCAAGGACGTCAAATTGCTGCCCCACGGCGGAGGCTGGTTGCTGGTGGAGTTCGGCGGGCAGAGCAAACAGGAGGCGGACGGATTTGCGCGGCGGATGATGGAGGCGCTGCGCAATGCCCCGCATCCGCCTGACATGAAGCTCTTCGACGACCCTCCGGCGGAGCAAGTGATCTGGACCGTGCGCAAGTCCGGGCTCGGTGCGACGGCCCACGTGCCTGGGTCACCGCCTACGTGGGAGGGGTGGGAAGATTCCTCCGTGCCGGTCGAACGGCTCGGAGACTATCTGCGGGCGCTTCGCAGATTGTTTGACCGTTATCAATACGGCTGCGCTTTGTATGGGCATTTCGGACAAGGCTGCGTCCATACGCGAATCGATTTCGATCTGGAGACCGCAGACGGGATCAAAAAGTTTCGGGCGTTTCTCTTCGACGCAGCCGATCTGGTGCTGAGCTTCGGCGGCTCCCTTTCCGGGGAGCATGGCGACGGCCAATCCCGCGCAGAGCTCCTCCCCAAAATGTTCGGCCCCGAGCTCGTGCGGGCGTTCGAGGAGTTCAAAAGCATCTGGGATCCCGACTGGAAGATGAACCCCGGCAAGATCGTGCGGCCCTACCGGGTCGACCAAAATCTTCGTCTGGGAACCGACTATCATCCGCCCGATCCACCGACGCATTTCGCGTTTCCGCACGATCAGTATAGTTTCTCCCGCGCCTCGATCCGCTGTGTCGGTGTCGGCGAATGCCGCCGCGAGCAGGGTAAGACGATGTGCCCCAGCTACCGGGTGACGCGCGAAGAAATGCATTCGACCCGCGGGCGAGCGCACTTGTTGTTCGAAATGTTGCAAGGCAATCCCTTGACCGGCGGCTGGCGAAACCATCACGTCAATGAATCGCTCGACCTCTGCCTCGCCTGCAAGGGATGCAAGACCGACTGTCCCGTGAACGTCGACATGGCAACCTATAAGGCGGAGTTTTTGTCCCATTATTATCAAGGCCGGCTTCGCCCGCTCAGAGCTTACTCCATGGGCTTGATCTATTGGTGGGCGCGCCTCGCCTCCCATGTGCCGGACCTCGCCAACTTCCTCACCCAGACTCCGGTGCTCGGCCGTATCGTGAAGGCGCTCGGCGGCATCGCACAAGAACGACGAATGCCGGCTTTCGCGTCGCCCACCTTCGCCGAATGGTTTGCGAACCGGCCATGGAAACAGCCCAAAGGGCCGCGGGTGATTCTCTGGCCCGATACGTTCAACAACTATTTTTATCCGCGAACGGCCAGAGCCGCCGTGGCCGTGTTGGAACAGGCCGGCTGTCAGGTCGTGATCCCCGCACGGCCGCTCTGCTGCGGCCGCCCGTTGTACGACTTCGGAATGCTGACGCTCGCCAAACGGCAACTGCGCCAAATCCTGGATTGCCTGCAGGACGACATCACCGCCGGGACGCCCATCGTCGGACTCGAACCGAGCTGCGTCGCGGTGTTTCGTGACGAGTTGGTGAACCTGTTGCCCCACGACGAGGCGGCCAAAAGGCTGGCACAGCAAACGCTCACGCTGGGAGAATTCTTGAATCGACGAGCGGCAGAGTGGCAGCCGCCCCGGATGCACAAGCAAGCCGTCGTGCACGGACATTGCCATCACAAAGCCGTCATGGGGTTCGAGGCTGAGCCGGCCCTATTGAAGAAAGCCGGACTCGACGTGGATGTGCTCGACTCGGGCTGTTGCGGGATGGCCGGTTCCTTTGGGTTCGCCCGCGAACGTTACGGATGGTCGCAAGAGATCGGGGCATTGTCGTTGTTCCCCGCCGTCGACGCCGCCGATCCCCAGACCATCATCGTCGCGGACGGCTTCAGCTGCCGGCAGCAGATCGAGCAACATTCGGATCGGCACGCCCTGCATACTGCCGAAGTGCTCGACATGGCGATGCAGCAGGGAGCGCAGCGGGAAGCAGAGCGGGACCGGTTTGCCGAGACGGACTATCTAAGGCGGAGCCAAATCCAGCGGCGACGGCGGATCTTCCCGGCGGTCTCAGCCGGCATCCTCGTGGCGGTCGGACTTGCTCTCCTTTGGAGAATGAGGACGCGATCTCGGACGCGAGCCGGTCATGGGCCGGCCCCCGGTGCTTGATTACGCCGCGATCAACGTTTGCGGAGCAGCCTGTTTGGATCGCGTTTCCAGCCAGGACAATTGCCGCTGGGTCAATTCTTTGTTCACTTCGCAAGTCTCGATGAAATCCTTGTCACGCAAGGCCTGTGCGGCCTGTCCCAACAGCGTCCAACAAATGTGTGCCTCGGTCGCCATCAGCCACAGGTCGTGGAGATCGCGCAGCAACGCCAGGCCCCCTTTTCGCGGTCCCTGGAACAGATCGCTGTAGAGACGCAGAGGCTCCCGGTCCCGTTCTTCGCCGTACTTCTCGATGAAGCGGTGGCAGCTTTTCGCCTTCGTTCTGGACCAGGCGGCCAGCAACTGGCAAATCTCTTCCATGTCGGGCTCTTGCTGATGGTGGTCTCCTACGAGGCTGAATGCCTTGCGCAGTTGGGTTTCGCTGTCGATCACCATTTTCAAATAGAGTCCGACATGCATGGCGTTCTCTCCTTTCACACCTTGCGAATACGCACGGCGCAACATTTGTAATGAGGCTGTTTGCTGACAGGGTCCCATTCCGGCAGTGTCACTTCGTTCGCAGCTCTGGGGCGGTCGTTCTTGTCCCAATAGCCGTAATGAAAGGGCATGAACAGGACTCCTCCTCGGATGGCCGTGATGCGCGCCGGCGCCCGGGCATAGCCGCGTCTGCTCCGCACTTCGACCATGTCCCCGGCTTGAATCCCGTACGTCGCCGCGTCCTCGGCGCTGATTTCGACGAAGGCGTCGGGGGCCTTTTCCTCCAGAGCGGGAGATCGTCCCGTCTTCGTTCTGGTATGGAAGTGATACACGAGCCGCCCGGTCGTGAGCCACAGAGGAAATTCTCTATCCGGGTGCTCATAGGCCGGAACGTAGTCCGCAGATTTCAGGATCGCGCGGCCTTTCGGATCACTGGCTCGGTACTGCGTCGGCGTCACTTGCGCCCCGGTGTCCGGATCATGCCCATGCGTTTCGCAATAGTCGGCGTCGGTGTTGAAACGCCCGTCCGTATAGAGATGTTTCGCGCCATCGGGAAATTGCTCGTTGCAGGGCCATTGTATGCCGGACCCGCCGCTCAACTTTTGGTACGTCATGCCGGAATAGTCGCAGGGCCGGCCCTTGGAGCAGGCTTTCCAAGCCTCGAAGGCTTCTTCCGGCGTATGCCATTTGATCAGCGGCGCTCCGTCTTTATCGCGGAAATCCATCCGCCGGGCATAGTCCAGAAAAATATCCAGGTCCGAACGTGCCGCACCGGGCGGATCGACGGCTTTGTGCGACAGATGAACGGTGCGATCCACGTTGGTGAAGCAGCCGGTTTTCTCGCCCCAGAGGGCGGCGGGCAGGATCACATCCGCGCGGGCGGAAGTCTCGGTCATGAAGGCGTCCTGCACGACCAGGAACAACTTCTCGTTGTCTAGAATTTTCCGAATGCGCGGCAGGTCCGGCAGCGACACCGCCGGATTGGTGCCCGAGATCCAGAGCATTCTGATCGAACCTTGCTCGCAGTAGCGGAAGATCTGCATGGCGTGAGTCGGAGGCGCCCAATGCGGAATGATGTCGGAAGACACATTCCAGAGTGTGGCCAGCTCTTCGATATGCTTGGGGTTGCCCCAATTTCTGAAGCCTGGCATGTCGCCGTCCGCGCCGGTTTCGCGTGTGTTCTGTGCGGTCGGCTGGCCGTTCATTTGATAGAGCCCGCAGCCGTCCCGGCCGATCAACCCCCGGATCAGATGGAGATTGTTCACCTGGCAGGCGGCTGCCGTCGCCTGCATCGATTGGTAGACCCCTTGCAAGACCATGGAGACCAAGGTGGGAGCGGTGCCGAGAATCTCCGCCGCTTGGCGGAGCTTTGCGATCGGCACGTCGGCAATCCGTTCCACTGCCTCGGGGGTCCACTTGGCCACGGCATCGCGAAGCCGTTCGAATCCTACCGTGTGAGCATCGAGGTGCCGGCGATCGATGCGATCCTGCTCGATGAGCAGATGCAGCAATCCATTCAAGACCGGCACGTTGGTCCCGGGAATCGGAGCCAGATGAACGTCGGCCTCCAACGTCGTGGGAGTCGTCCGCGGATCCACGGCAATTAGTTTCGGGGGACGAGACCCACGGCGTCGATCCAGCACTCGGGTCCATAATACCGTCTGCTGTTCGGCAAGATTGCTTCCCACGACGAACACCGCGGCCGTGGTGTCGAGATCGGAATAGGAGCCGGGCTGCCCGTCCGTCCCGAACGACTCCTTCAGCGCTTGTCCGGCCGTCGCCGTACATAGCCGCGTATTGCCGTCCATGTGCGGCGTACCGAGTCCTGCCTTTCCGATAACCGCCAGCGTGTAGTATTCCTCCAAAAACAGCTGCCCGCTCGTATAAAAACCGATCGCACTGCTGGTGTAGCGGTCGCGGATATCTTTGGACCGCCGGACGATGTGATCGAGGGCCTCATCCCAGCCGACCTCCTCGAACCGATTCCCGCGTCGAATGAGCGGCTTGGTCAGTCGATCAGGATGGTGGTTCGCTTGCCAGCCGTGGAGACCTTTGGGGCCCAGCCGACCGTGGTTGACCCGGTCCTCCGCCCGACCACGCACGCCGACGATCCTGCCGTCTTTCACTGCAATGTCCAGCCCGCACCCGTTCGAGCACAACACGCAGGCCGATTGGATCCATGTGTCGGGA
>DASTLA010000287.1:0-9143 GCA_035715525.1 Nitrospiraceae bacterium | reverse complement strand
CTGGTGCGGGCTCATCTCCGTGATGGCTTCCAGCGACGCTGGGATTACGGCGGCGAAGATCCCCACGAGGATGCCCGCGGGTTCCGGGTGGCTGGGCTACAACAGGATCACGAAGAAGATGAATTCGCCAAGGCTGATGCGCACCGGCCCTTCACGTTCTATGAGATGAAAAGCGACCTCGTCCTTCCGAACGGTGCGCGCTTCTACAACGACCACACGCATCCGGAATACTCCACGCCGGAATGCCGAACCTTAAAAGATCTGCTGATGCACGACCGAGCCGGAGAGCGCATCCTGCAGCAGGCTGCGGATCGGCGGAATCGACAACTTGGTGGCTGTCACGTCCAGTTGTATAAGAACAACACGGATTTCCATGGACACAGCTATGGCTGCCACGACAACTACCTCGTGCCCCGTTCGGTCCCGTTTGAGTGTCTGGTGCGAGGCCTGCTGCCCTTTCTCGTGAGCCGGCAGATCATTGCCGGGGCGGGTAAGGTCGGAACGGAAGCCCAGGAATCGGGATTTGTCCCGGGCGGATACCAATTGTCCCAGCGCGCCGATTTTATGGAAGCGGAGCTGGGTGTGGACACGATGCACAACCGCCCGCTCTTGAACACACGTGACGAACCGCATGCCGATCGCACCAAGTACCGGCGCCTGCATCTGATCATCGGTGATGCGAACATGTGCGAATATGCGACCGCCTTGAAAGTGGGGACTACGCGGCTCGTGCTTGACCTGATCGGAGAGGACGCCGCGCCTTCGGTGGAACTCGACCGGCCGGTGGCTGCGGTCAAGCAGATCTCTAGGGATTCTGACTTGAAGGCTTCGGTAAGGCTCAAAGACGGCACGAGCCGTTCGGCGGTGCAGATCCAAGAACTCTATCTGAACGCCGCCCTGCGGAAGGGATATAGGGACGATCCTGATGCGACCTGGGTACTCGGCGAGTGGGAACGGACGCTTCGCGATCTGCAAAGAAACCGCGCCGAGCTGGTCGGCAAGCTCGATTGGGTGACGAAGCTCTGGTTGTTGGAAACCTTTGTGCGCGAAGAACGGATCGGTTGGGATGATCCCTGGCTAGCGAGTTTGGATTTGGAATATCACAATATGAATCCGGAGCGCGGACTCTTCCTGGGCCTCGAGAGCGACGGAAAAATCTGGCGCATGACGACCGAGCCTGAAATCGAGAAGGCCATGTGGGCCGGCCCTGCCGATACGCGGGGAGGACTGCGTGGACTCTGTGTGAGGCGGTTTGCCGATCAAATAAAGACGATGCAATGGGAACGCGTTCAGTTTTCTGGCGGTCTGCGCACCCGCACGCTGGATATGGGAGACCTGTTCGACCCGGGGGACGTGCGGGCGTGCGCCGGGATTCTGGAAGCGGCTCATTCGGGAGCCGACGCCGTTGCGCGGTGGAACGCACGAAAGGATATGACATGACGCCACAGACATCGATGCCGGAACGACGAGAGGGTCCGATGGACCCGATGCCGAAACCCATCTCTCCTTCGGAGGAGGGTGGCGGCCCTCGGCGGCCTGAAACGGGGTCGCCCGACAAAGACAATTTGCTCAAGCGGATGCGAAAAGTGGATCCCAAGCAAGCGGAACGGTATCGTCAGCGTACGGGACAATAGTCCACGCGCGTGAGGCGTGAGGCGGACAGTCAAAGCACATGCTGCTTCAGGGCTGTCGCCTGATGTTTCACGCCTAACGAGGTGGGGAATGGGGATGCAAGGCGATTTTTTCCAGTTGCTGAAGGAACAAGGCTATCATTTCGGAACGACATCGCCGTCCTTGCCCAGCACAGAGATCACGCAGGGCACGACGATTTTGGCGATTCGCTATCGAGATGGCGTGTTGGTGGCCGGTGACCGCCGCGCGACAGCCGGCAACATGGTGATGTACGACCGGACCGATAAGGTGTTGGAAATCGATCGGTACAGCGTCATGGCGATTGCCGGCGTGCCGGCGACCGCCTATGAAATGGTGCGGGTTCTGGAACATTCGTTCAAATACTATCGGCGGACGCAGTTGCAAGAGCTGAGCTTCGAAGGCAAATTGCGTGCGGTGTCCAAGCTGCTCAAAGAAAACGTGGCGGCGGCTCTGGCCGGGACCGGTGCGGTCGCGCCGATCTTTGCCGGATACGATCATGAACAGGGAACGGCCAAAATCTACTTCTACGATATTTTGGGAGCCGAGTTCGAAGGCGTCGAGTATGCGGTCTCCGGTTCCGGTTCACCCACCATCCGCGGGATTCTTCACTACCTCAATACATGGGATCAGCCGTTAGCAGAGTTGGACGAAGAGCGAGCGACCATGCAAGCGCTCCGTCTCTTGACGAGCGCCGCGGAATTCGATTCGGCCACGGGCGGCGTGAACCGCGAGTCGAACCTGTACCCGGTGATCAAGCTCATCAGCCGGGCGGGTGTCCGTCCGGTGGCGGACGAACAATTGAAGGACTTGTTTGAAAGCAAGGTGGCACGCCATGTATGACGAACCTTATCGCTGGGTGGAAGCCGTCGGTAATCGGCGCCATTACCTCGACGAACAGTTCAAGCAAGGCGCACCCGTCGTCGCACTAACCTACGCCGAGGGGATCTTACTCCTGACGGTGAGCCGAGGGACTCCGAAATTGTATGAAATTTATGACCGCATCGCGCTGGGAGGCATGGGACATCCGGCTGACCTGGAGAAGCTGCGCTTTTCCTTGCTCGAAATGGCACATCTCGAAGGATTCAACCGGTCTCCGTCTGACGTAACCGGAAGCCGGCTGATGAAGTATGGACTCGCGCCGGCGATCAAACAGGCTTTCGAGGAGATTTACAAAGCGCCGTTCATCGTGAAGATTCTGTTGGCGGAGCTGGGATCGAAGCCGGAGCGCGACGTCTTCCTGACGATCAATTATGACGGCACGTTCGAGGAATCACGCCGGTGGGCCGCTCTGGGTGCCACGGCGACGGTGCAGGCGCAGATCGGTCGGTATATCGAGCTACAGGCCGGGTTCGAACAAGGGGCCCTGATGCAGGCCGTCGAAATCGCGGCGTGCGCGTGGTCCGTCGGATCGCTGGCTCAGACCTCGGGCGATGCTTCCGATGGCCAGTCCTCCGCCTCCAGCGGAGCGGAGCCCAGCCTGGCGGACAATGCCGCTCTTCTGGCACATGTGCGCGGGACGGTGGCGGAGAAATCGATCGAATGTGCCGTTCTCGAACGGAATGGCCCCGGCTCGTCGCGTTATCGCGCTCTCGGCACAGAGGAGTTGGCTGCCTTATTGCCGGCCGCATTGGGAAGATAAAACGTCGGTCTCGCATGGGTTCCCTTCACGATGCTCAATCGTATCTTCGGTTTGGAAACGGAATACGGCCTGCTGGTGAACCAGGATCGTCCTGATCACTCTCCCTCCTGGATTGCGCAGAAGATTCGCGACCACATTTTTCATGTCCATCGTCGCGGTATGCTCGATCTTCATCATCGCGGGCATGACGAGCCACCAGGCAACGGAGGGTTTCTGACCAATGCAGGCCGGGTCTATCTGGACATGGGACATCTGGAATACGCGTCGCCTGAATGCACGACCCTCGCGGACCTGATTGCGTCCGATCGTGCCGGGGACCGCATCATTCAAGGTGCGGTAACGGACCTGGGGCTTGAAGAGACGGTGTCGGTGATCAAGAACAACATCGATCATGAGACCGACGCGACGTTCGGCTCCCACGAAAATTACCTCGTGTCTCGGCAGTTCCCATTCTCGCGGCGGGGCCTCGCACCATTGGTGACGTTTTTGGTCACGCGGCAAATCTTTACCGGATCCGGCCGGATCGGCTGTGCGACCGATCCAAATGAATGGGTGCAGATCGGCGGGCTGTTGCTGCATCGTCCCGGATTGCGGGACGCCCGCAACCGGGTCATGTTGCCCTATCAGATTTCTCAACGGGCCGACTTCATCGTGAACGACTTTTTCGAATGGGTGCAGCACAACCGCGCCATCGTCAATACGCGGGATGAGCCTTTGGCCGATCCGAACCAGTACCGCCGGATTCATCTCCTCTGCGGCGACTCCAATATGGCCGAATATGCGACTGCCCTCAAAATGGGAACCACCGGGCTCGTTCTCCAACTCATCGAAGCTGGACAGGCGCCGTCAGGCCTGGCCATCAGCGATCCGGTCGATGCGTTACAAGATATTTCCAGGGACCCCGATCGGACCTGGATCGTGCAGGTGGAGTCCGGCCGTTCCATGTCGGCCATCGATATTCAAGAACAGTTTTGGACCGCGGCCGACCGCCATTGCCGTGGGCAAGACGAAGAATCGGATTGGGTGTTGGATGAGTGGGCCGCTGTGCTGGCCGCGTTACGAGGCGACTATCAAGCTCTTGTTGGGCGAGTCGATTGGGCCTCCAAGCTGTGGCTCCTGGAGACGTACCGCGAGGCGGAAGGAGTCGAGTGGACCGACGCTGTGCTGAAGAGCCTCGATCTCGAGTATCACAATCTGCATCCCGCGAAGGGGCTGTTCTATGGACTGGAGGAGGAAGGGCGGGCGCCCCGCCTGACGACCGAGCGAGTCGTGAAACTCGCCGAAGATCATCCGCCGAAAAACACTCGGGCCTTCGGGCGGGGGGAACTGATACGCCATCTTCTTACTACGGGGCACGCCGGAGCATCCGAAGAATCGGCGGACTCGGACGACTACCTTCCTTGTGACTATGTCATCAACTGGTCGAACTTTCGCCTGCGAGGCGCCGCGCCGTTTTTCATGCCCGATCCTTTCAAGACCTATGTCCAGGAGGTACGTCAGTACGTGGGCAGCCGATGATGCTCAGGTCCGTTCATCAGTCCCAGTCGTTCGATCGCGCTTTTGGAAACATCGAACGAAAAACGTAGCTGTACCGCCAGATACTTCTGGATCAAGCCGTCTCGGTCAAGGGGACGGTCTTCCTCCCGATAGAACGCCAGCTCCATCTCTCTCCAGCGCACCGCAATGCCGACGATCCAGTCCAATTCAGTCGGATTGGTTTGGTTCCCCGCTTCCCGATCGGTAAAGAAGTTCATGTCTCCGTAGATCACCACCCGATTTTTGTAAACGTCCAAGTCCGCGTGAGCGACATAGCGGAACAAGGCCCGCCCGCTGTTATCCGGCCGTGCAAAGTAATTGCTGTTGTGAAACAACCAGCCCGCCCCGGCATAGGCGGTGAGATTTTGGTTGGGAAACGTCCTCCTCCACCAGGAAGAGTCCTGTATGGCTTGGAACCTCGCCGTGATCAGCGTATCGGCATAAGCCTGTTTGATGCCGCTACGGTCCAGCGGAGCGTCACGTTCGTATTGTAGCCGCCACGAAAACCGGTCGATCATCCCGGTGAACGCGTACGTGCCGTCCCATTCGGAGAGCTCGACCCACCCCTTCGTTCGGTCAGAGAAGAAATTTTGGTCGGTGTAAAACGTCAGGTACTGCTTATACAGATCCGTTTCCAAGTGAAGCATATGACGCATGCCGACCAATCCGCTGTTGTCCGGTCTCGCGGCAAATGTCGGGTTCTTAACGAAGGCGCCGGTCAGCAGATAGCCGCCGAAAAACGTTTCCTCCTCCTCTCGATCCTCATGGCCCGGTTCCTCCATGGAGGGCAAGGGTCTTCCGTACTTTTCGAGCGCGGCGGCGTGCGATGCGAGAAAAAGTGCGATCGTGCCGGCGGCGATTCCAAACAAGATCCGTGAAACGGCATCGGGCAGGCACCTGTCGGTTGAGCCGGGATTCAGCGCGCAGGCGTCCCTGTCCGATGCAGGCTCCGGCGGGCAGTGACGGCAGACGTCTACGGTCATCAGGGTACTCGGTACCGCCCTACTGAGAGCAATTGGCAAAAATGTCCTCGCAATCGTTCGACGCATCGACGTCACTCGGTACAAAGCGATACCGAACCGATTCCACGCGATCCGCTCGCACCACCAGGGTGGCCCAGCATCCATGGTGCACGCCTGCATGGCTCCCTTTTGAGCCCACCGTCGATTCTTCCAGCATCGGCGCCTCGCGATAGTACCGCATCAGAATGGCATCGCCCTCAGCAAATTGCCTCGTTGGCGGTCCCGCACAAGCGAGCACCTCGGATGTCGACATGCCGCGTAGGGCCATTTGCCGGACGTATCCTTCTGTCGCAGGGGGTGTGGCTCTGCAGGCTTGGACCGCCAAGCAGGCGAAGAGCAATCGAATCATCAGTCCGAGGACACGAGACTGTCTTGTCATAGGAGGTCGCTCCATCGCAAATCAGGCCTTCGGTAACATACTCCAGAGCGGAAAACAATGAGGGGGAATGCTCCCTGCTGCATTGTCGTGATGGCGGGTCAGGTCCATGCCAAGAATCTCAGAATATGAGTGCAATCACTGAAGCCGAACAGACTGCATCCAATAGGCCCTACTACGATACGGCATCACACCTAGAGTGCGGCGCCACGTCGATTGTGATGCGAGAAACGTTGACATTTCTTCCGCCTTCGCTTATTTATGCGCTGACATGTCAACAAGAGGCATACGACGAACGAGTTGTGTAGCCGAAACTGATGTGATCTCCTTCCTCTTCATATCCGATAGTGTCCGTCTTCATGAACCAACCGTAATACGTATGATGCAGTGTCATCCGCATAGCGGTGCATGAGTGACATGAGATAGGCATCTCGGGTTCCCTTCACCGGGCGCATCGTCCATAGAACCGTAGCCGGGCGTTCCAGCGCGAGACATGTCGAACCAGGCACAGAGCCAGCTTTCCGGTTCGTCGCCTTTCTTGGGGGCGATCGGGCGAGAGCCGTTCTCACCGGCCTGGCAGAGCGTCATCGGGCGATGGTCTTTTTCGATCAAGGAACGGCGAGATCGCGGGCGGGTAGAAGTCGCCATTCCGACAACGCTGCAGCTCAACGATGACTTGTGGCAGGGGACTACTAAGAGCGTTGGAATGCATGGTCTCTCTGTCCTCTTTACCGGAGAGATTCCAGCTCATCTCAACCAACAGATTATGATGAGTTTCGAGAACGATGTCGGTCGACTCACGTTGTCCGGCACTGTTTGCGGTCTACGGGAGCGAGCAGGTGAATCTCCCGCATGCTACGAGTCGCCAGGGCTCATGTTGGCCGTACAGTTTCAGAATCCGACGCAATTGGATGAGCAAGTGTTGGCAGCGATGCTCGATGGTGTACGCGAACGCTCAATGGAGGTTCGACTTGTCGCTAAATTGATTTCACAGGAAACCGGAGATTTGATTTTAGAGGCCACTGCTCCCCATGCTTCGGTGGTCAAAGGCATTCATCCAGGCCCCGCCGATCCCGATGAGCGATCGCCGAATGATCGACGATTCTATCCCCGTGTAGCGGCCTCGCTCCGCACGGAGATACGGGTCACGGATGCAGAGGGGGTGGCCCTTCTTCCCGCTGCGACTACGATCAATCTGACCCCGGGGGGCGCCTGTATCGTTCTCTCGAGTGATCGCGATCTGCGGGGGGCAAGAGTGCTTGTGCGATGGCCTGAGGTTGCGCCTCCGATTGTCTCCGACGAAGCGCAATCGGTGTCTGAGTCCGCCGGCGTGTTGGCGGGAGATGTCGTATGGGTCAATACGGCAACCGCGCAATCCGGCGAACAAGAGATGCCTTTGGTGACGACATCGATCGGTCTGCGGTTTCTGCCCGGGCGGTCCACCAGCGATGCTTGGCTGGCATCGCTACTGGTTGAACTGGCTGCTGGCGGAACGGGATCCCACATCGAACCGCGAACCGTGAGGACCGATGTCCATTCCTGCGTTCGTGCGCCGGGTGTGCGCATTGTCCTCTGTCATGACTACCCCATGTGCCAGCGCGTCCAGTCCGCACCCCTGGTCGTGCTCGCTCCGGGCTATGGGGAAACCAAGCGGGAATATGTTTCTATGGCTTACCATCTGGCGACGAATGGATTTCATGTCGTGCGGTACGATAACGTCAACCACGTCGGCGAGAGTGATGGCATCGTCACTGCGTTTACCTTGAGCGATATGGAAGCCGACCTAGAAGCCGTTCTTTCGTACGTCTGGAATACCTGGCCGGGACGAGCCGTCGGATTGGTGGCCACGAGCCTCGCAGGTCGCGTGGCATTGAAAGTCGCCGGCCGATCGAATTCGCTGAACTTGCTTATCCTGATCAACAGCGTGATGGACGTCCAAGCCACTCTTCAGTCTGTTCACCGGGAAGACCTCGTCGGTGATTATCTGGCCGGACAGCGCAAGGGCGTCATCAACATTCTCGGTCTGAATATCGATGCCGATCGGTGGTTAAGCGATGCTGTGCAGAATGGGTATGCGGATTTAGAGTCGACCATACGCGACGCTGCTCGCGTCCGTGTACCGGTCGTCTTATTCTCGGCCGAGCATGATGCGTGGGTCGAGCCGCCTTCTATCGAGGCTGTCGAGGATGCCATCGGGCCCCATGTCCGCCATTCCTATGTCGTGCCGGAGGCGCTGCATCGCCTTCAAGAGAACCCCCGCAAGGCTCGTGCCGTCTATCGACATATCATTGCGAGCTGTCAACGCGAAATGGCCGCATCCTGCGGCAACCTCCCGATTGAAGACCCGGTTCGGCGAGAGATCGGAGTGCAAACTCGGGTTGAGCGGGACCGCGCGCGGGCGCGCCGGGCGCTTGGAAAACCTGCCCAAGTCAGGTTTTGGGAGGACTACCTTCAAAATTTCCACTATATCGCCAACGTGTCGGATTTCTGGAGGCTAATGGACCATGTCTACC
Organism: Nitrospiraceae bacterium; assembly: GCA_035715525.1. Classification (GTDB taxonomy): domain Bacteria; phylum Nitrospirota; class Nitrospiria; order Nitrospirales; family Nitrospiraceae; genus JAHBWI01. Next base: position 404 of record DASTLA010000287.1, on the reverse strand, counting down.
GTCTGATGGGCGATTGCTATCGCGGCGAATGCATCCTGGATGCAGGATGCGGAAACGGGAATTTCGGCGTGTTTCTGCAGATCAACCAGGCTTATCGCCAGCGGTATGCCCGGCACCGGGATTTTCGCGCACCTTCGTATGTGGGGCTGGACTTCGTACCCGGCGCATTGATCCAAGCGCGAAAGAATCTGGATCAGGTACGCGCAACTTTGAGCCGACAATTCCGAAACGATCCAGACGTCTTTTCTCCGATGCAAACCACGGTGTGCCGAGCTGATTTGGAGTGGCCGCTACCGTTTCCGGATCGGCATTTCGACCGAGTCGTGTGCAATCTTGTCGTCGGGTATGTCAGGGACCCGCTTTTTACGCTTCGAGAATGTCTGCGTGTTCTCACGCCGCACGGC
>DASTLA010000286.1:0-8668 GCA_035715525.1 Nitrospiraceae bacterium | reverse complement strand
CCTCGGCGAGCAGTTCGATGACTCGGATGCCCAGCCAGGTGACCGCCGCAACCAGCATGATCGAGACGAAGGGCTCAAAAAATCCGAATACCCGCCCGGACAGCGACAGCAGCGTATAGGTGAAGTAATAGAAGGTGAATGCGGAGAACAGGAGTGCCGTCGGGCCTTGGGTACGGGACACGATCACCTTCGTAAAGTTGCTGCCGAACCGTTTGATGGCTCGGCTGAAACCTCGTTGAATGAGCAAGCCCAAGCCGGTCGCCAGCAGCGCCACAGAGAGCAGCACCACACCCTGCCAGAGAGAATCGCCGTTGAAGAGATGCATCCGCATGGTCTGGGGAAGATACTGGACCAACGGCCCCGGGCCGTACGCTTGATAGAGCGGGATGATTTTCTCTACGGTTTGCGGAGAGAACAGCCAGACAGCCGGGCCAGCGGCCGGCTTGAACCGCTCGAGCCTGATTTCCACGTTCCATTGGTCGAGCGGGACCGTCGCAATCTTGATGCTTCGCCTGGGTTTTAGAGCATCGCCGGATGAGGATGGTTCATCGGTGATCAGTTGGCCGTCTTCGCGATCCGACACGACCGACCAATTGATCCAAGGCTGCTTGTTCAGGACGTAGTAAAAGCGCTCCGCAAGGTAGGGGGCATACCAAGGCCGATCCTTGACCGGCACCGATTGGAGGTTGAGCGTTCCGCTGGCTCGCGAAAAATTGGCCTCGCGGGAGGAGGAGAAAAAGACCTTCAGAGCTTCCTGCGGCGTGCGGAGATTTAACGAGGCCGCATCTTCGGGGCCATTTTCGTTCAGCGACTCGACCACAAAATAGGCTTCCGGAGGTGACGGTTCGCCTGGACCGGAGCCCGCGCAGGCCGGTGTGGCGGTGAGAACGATATGGACGTTGAGGAAGAACCCACCGAGGAGGAGCAGGAGCCCATAGCGGAGCGGCATCGTGCGAACCCGTTCTGAGTCTTGATCCGGGCGGCCTGTGACAGGGCGCCCGGCGAATGCGGTGTTGCGCCAACCTGCGCCTTCCGAGTAGTTTGTCGAAGGACGCTCCGCTAATCAAGAGGGGATCTCACAGCGTGACGTCCTTGGTCGGGCGCAGCCGGAAGGATATCTCTGTCTAAGTTGTCCTTCTATGGGGACTTCTGCCTACCCGACTGACATCGGCATTGCTCATTGAAGGGCATGTGCTTATAGTGAAGACATGTGAGTGCCTGGACCGCCCGGAAGAGAGCCAGGGACTCGTGTGAGGCAAGCCGGAGGGGACTATGGAGAACGAAACGCCAGGCGATCCTGGGTTTCCGCCCACATCACTGCATTCAGGTTCGCCGGGCCAAGAGCCCGAGCCGGTTGTCTCATCCCGCGGCGCTGATCGCGCGTTTCGCGTGAAAGTCTCTCTCTTCTGGCTCGCGGTCGCGGCGGCCATCATCGCGGCGTTTACTTTCGGCTATCCGACTTGGCAGGACTACATGGCGCAGGATGCTGCAAAACGACAGCTTCGCGCCTATATCGAGGTCAAGGCCTTGGGACCTCGTGTGTTGGAGGCAGGGGCCAAATTGGGCGTTCGAGACACCGTGCGCAATGTCGGCCGGACCCCGGCCTATGATAAAGGGGCGAACCCCCGGGTGACGATCGCGGAATATCCGCTCGCCAAATCATTCAGTCATGAACGATGTGATATGGAGGCTCCCGCCACCGACAAGAGCAAATGGTTCGTCGGAAAAATGTCCAAGCCGGAAACCACCATAGAAGCGCCGCTCGATGCCACTCAGGTCGACGCGATCAAGGGCATGAAGGCGGCCATTTATTATCACGGCCGAGTCTGTTACCGCGACATTTTCGGGGAGACCCATCGGACCGACTTCTGCATGTTGTGGAAATGGGACGCCGGCCGATTCAGTCCTGCCCTCTACTGCGATCAGGGAAACACGTTCAATTGAAGCAGGCCGCAGCGAGGCGTCCTTCGCCGTTAGGGAGAGGGCGTTGCGACGGGCGATCCACCACCCGGGATTTGCAAAGTTACGGAAAGGGCGTGCCCGTCGGTCGTCACCATCGCAGTGATCTTATCGCCGGATTTCAGCCGTCCGGCAACATTCTCAATCTTTGTTTGGCCGTTCACATGCACCCGGGACTCCTGTCCGGACACTTCCTTCACGATCAGATACTCGCCTTCCAAGTAAAGGATGTCGCCCTTGACCATGGTCGCTGCGGTGGGTTGTACGCCATCGGATGGATTGGCATAGGTCGGGGGAGAGGCAAGCAACAACAACAGTGCAAAAAGGAATTGCATAAGGCACCTCCTTTGTTATCAGCCTACAAAGAATTCGTGTTTTTATCAATGCGTCGGGCAGCGGAGAAAGGCATGGAGGAAGCGACGAATCAAGGCTTGAAGGGGACGTGTTGGCTGAGCATGAGTTCGTGGCCATGGCGGTCCCGTTGCCACCGATGGCCATAGCGTTTCAGCAAGGGTATCATGCCTTGGTATGCCAACAGAGCCGAAGGCGCGGCCAGAAATAATCCTACTAGGACCATTGTAATCGTCTTGTCCCAAAAAGGCCTGCCCATAAACCGGTCGGTTCCGATGCATGCCCACATGATCCACGTAAAGATTCCGCCGCTCAGGACCAGTAACCCACGATTGATCGCGGGAGATATAAAGGTGGTGGGATCGAAGGGTCGGAATTTCAGATTTGGGCCCTTTGCGGTGACAAGAATCGTGCCCTCCTCATTGCCGGTCATCAACAAACGGACGACAAGCTTATCGTCTGGGTTCATCAAAGGAATAGTCACGCCATAGGAGTCGGCCTCTATTGCATCGATTTTCGGTCCGACCGCCAATGTCGAGGACGAACAATGGGCGTGCAGCACGGTGACGCCGGGAGGAAAGGTGAGATGCACCGTCTGGCTCTCGATATCTTTCATGCCTAGATTCTGAATGGCCAATTCCATGACTCTGCATCCGTTCAGCGTCTTTCCATCTAGCGTAACGATCAGCCGCCGTTCAATGTCGGCATGGCGGATATTGAGAACCGGTTCATTGCGTACGATGGCGTACCCCAACACCTTCTTTTGCGATCCGATCAAGTACATGATAAGAGGAGGAACCAACCCGGTCAGAACCGCCCCGCCATACGCCAGCCAAGTGCTCATTGTCATCTCCTTCAGCGACTCCTGAAAGTATAGCGAGCTTTCCGAATTTCGCAACGAGCCGGCCGATGGGTCGAGGCGACCATCGGCCCAGTGAAGAGCACTTATTTGTCGTAGGGAGGCGGCTATGATAGGATTTGCCCTGACGTTCGTAGTCTAAGTCTCTCTGCTATTTGCCTCACTTGATCTCATGGATTTGATCCTGCCTCACGGCATGCGGCGTCGCCTCTTCATCGTCCTTCTCATCTGGGTCTGCGTCGGCGGCATGGGCGGAGGAGCCACCACCGAGGCCGAGCTGGAGCCAGAGGGCGGCGACAAAGAGTACATGGATCCAAGGGGCAGGTTCCTGGCGTATCTGTACCATGACCTCGATCGGCTGTGAAATGTGCGGCGCAGGACAAGCCTACTCGGGCCCGCGCGAGGGATCCCCTCACGCGGGCGCGGCCGGTAAGGTTAATGCGAGGAATCCTGATCGAGTGGCTGTGCCCCAGCGGGCAGGGTCTCCGTTGACGATGTGGTCGGGGGCAGGGAGTCTTCGCTTGTCAAGGGACTGTTTTCTAACGGCACTGTTGTCTCGACATCTGGCGGTTGCTCGTTGACTCTCGCGGGCACTAAGACGGGGGGAATGGTCATATGGCTTTGTCCCACTTTTCGCAGCTCCAGGTGTACACGCCGGTTTATCCTTCGGCAAGTATCGCTTTGATCAATGCACAGGGCTCCCTCTTCCCCAAGACTCACCGTACGGATGGCGGTTTCGGAAACACCCAATGACATCAGCTGCTGTTTCACGCTGTCGGCACGCCTGTGCCCGAGAATTTTATTGTATGCGGCCGAACCCTGCTGATCGGTGTAGCCCTGCACCAGCACGCCCCAGTCGGCTTCCTGGGTGAGGAATTCGGCATACTTGTGAAGCGCGGCTTTGGCTTCATCGGTGAGGCCTTTTCGCCCGATCTCGAAGAAAATGTCATCATGGAGCACATCGGTACTGCGTGTGGCGATCGAGGCTCCATCGACTGTGGTTGCGACAGGCGTGACGCCCGCGGCCGTGGGTTCCGTCTGACTTCTCAAGACTTGTGATACCTGCGCCTGGTCCAGCGCTGCGACCTGCTGATTGCTGTGGGCGGCCTCATCGGTCTGGGAGTAGTACCAGAAGCCCGCGACGACGACGGCGAGGAACAACACAAGGCCGCCGAGCACATAAATTTCCTTCATGTCTTTGTCGGGCCCCACGAGAGTCGGGGCCACTGACCCGGAGCTGACAGTTGCGGTTGGTGATTTCTGCATGGTCCTGCCTCCTTTAAAATGTGATCCGGATGATTCCGGTTCTTCTGTTGGGCTTCCCTTATTTCCCTAAACTCTGCATCCGGTCAGCCAGGTTGCTTGTTCACCCCCCCCTTTTTGGCTGTTCCGGTAATGCGCCAGCCAGAGCAAGGCCGGGACCAAAAGTGCGAACGTGGGAAATTTCGAATTCTTTCGATGAATCCAGGACTTCAATTGAATCGGCTCTGGAGGGCATCCACCTGGGATGCGGGGGGCGGCGAGGGATGCGGGGCTATCCCCGCAGGGCGAAGAAGATCGCAGCCAGACACATGCGCGATCGACGATGTAACAGGAACGATGACTATGGCTGGATGGTAAGACGAGCCGTTAGGTGCTGATCCGAAGCGGGGGTGTGGCGTGACGGTAATGGTGCCGAACCAGGGACTCGACAAATCGAAAATGGCGCTCCGGTAGGTTTTTGAATCGGCGCTTGCAGTCGATCAGCGCCTCCTCCGCGCCGGCGAAGGGCTGAATCGTTTCCATCAGATGGTCGTAGTAGTCGAGCAACTTGAGCTCGACGGTTCTGGTGAGCGACGGATCGCCGGCCAGCTGGGCTGCCGCCTGCGCCTTGTCCCCGTTGCTTTCGACGAGAGCTTGGAAGCACAGACCTTTCAACCGTTGGGTCACGGTGCTTCTGTCCCACCCCAAGGCTTTGGCCGTCGCCTGCATGTCGAATCCCTGTTGCCGAAGTACAGCCAGGACTGCCGTATCTCCGGCCCGGTCGGGCGAGATGGGTATCCGGCTGCGGGCGTCGCTTGCTTCTGCGATTGTGGCATCCAGCCGAAGATCGCGGCTCGATATAACGGGCTCCTCGCACAGCACCGCCGCTTGTTCGAGGCACTGTCGCAACTCCCGTACGTTGCCGTTCCAGGCATGGCGCCTCAACAGGGCCAATGCGTCCTCGGACAGCTTATGCATTGCGCCGGCATTGGTGCGTGCCGTGTCCCTGAGGCAGGCTTGGGCCAGCGGGCCGATATCTTCCAGGCGATCGCGCAAAGGCACGAGCGTCAACACCAGCCCCTTCAATCGGAAATACAAATCTTCCCGAAACCAGCCTTCGGACACACCCCGTTGAAGGTCCTTATTCGTTGCGGCGACGATGCGGACATCGACCGTGGTCGGGGTGGCGGCGCCGACCCGATAAAACGTTTTGTCTTGCAGGACGCGGAGCAGCTTGCTTTGGTGATCGAGGCGCAGATCGCCGATTTCATCGAGGAAAATGGTCCCCTGGTGAGCCAATTCAAAAAACCCTTTTCTGTCCGCCACCGCACCGCTGAAGCTTCCGCGCATGTGACCGAAGAGTTCGCTCTCGAAAAGTTCGGGTGAAATGGCGGCCATGTTCACGGCGACGAACGGTTTGGCTGCGCGAGGACTGAGGCGATGGACCGCCCGGGCGAACAATTCTTTTCCCGTACCCGGTTCACCAGTAATAAGGACGGTCACTGCGGATCGCGCCCCCTTCTTGAGGTCGCGGAAGGTCGCCAGCAGGCGCGGGTGGCGTGTGATGATACCGAACTGTTCGCATTCCCTTCGCAATGCCTCCTGTTCCGTATCGTCCAATGGCCCTGCGCTGCCGGCTGCGTGGCGAAGAGTTCCTAGCTCACGTTCAAGTTCCTCGATTCGCCGACGCGTCAGCTCCTCTTGCCGCTGAGCCTCGAGGATTCTATGGTGCAGGTCTCCGGTCGTCTTCAATAGTTCGGCTTCTTTATAGGCTGACTGGGAGGCTTGCATGCGAGCCGATTCCAGATCTTCCTCGAGCGATTCCACGGCGGTTTCTCGGCAGACCAGTGCTTCACGGACCGCACTGAGATCCTGTTGCACATGCAGCATGTCGCGTTCGAGCAGACGGACCCTTCTTGCCGCGATGCTCTGCCCGAGCAAACTGCTGGTCAACAGTGCCAACAGTGAGCCGGAGAGCGGCAGGGCGACAGGGAATACCCACTGCAGGGTAAGCAATGCCGCCAGCACGAACAAGACATAGGCGGCCAGCACTCCCACTCCCAGCAGCCATCCCTTCGAGTCGGGTTGTCGAAGGGTCAGATAAGCAAGACCGATGGCGACGAGAAGACTGACGAGAACACGCCCGACCGCGGGGAGCGGGCGAATCCAATGGCCCGTCAACAGCGTATGCGTAAAATGCAGTTGGAGAAGCGCCTCCGATATCTCAATTCCTAACGGGATCACGTGGCCTGGAAACAGACGCGGCCGTACGAGCAGCACGACGATCTTGTCTTTGACGAGGTCTTGGAGTTCTTCGTCATGCTTGTCGTCGAGCAACCGTGTGAGATCCAGAAATCCCATCGAGCGAAACGCGGAAGCGGTTCCATTGCCGATGAAATTGATCAGAACAGGTCCCCCGGAGTTGGTCGGGAGCCTCACCGTCCTGGATTGTTCGCCGTTGACGGCGAGCTGCCAGCCGAACGCGGGCAAGTCAGCGGCGCCGAGCCTCTCGGAGAGCCGCAGCCGCCGCACCACTCGATCCTCGTCGGCCTGCGGCAGGATCGCCGCGGCGCCGGCCGAAGAGGCCTCGCCGAGCGGCAACCACATCGGCTCGCTGCCTGCCCATGATTGAGGATAGACGGGGTAGACTACGGGGCCGGCCGATTTGATGGCTTCGAGCAACAACGCGTCGCTCACCGCACCGCCCATATTGGGAGGGCTTGGGCGATCCAACGGTATGTCGATGCCGATTCGTGTTGCGCCGGCGTCATGCAATGCAAAGATCGCGCGAGCGACGACGCTTCGGTCCCATAGCCCGCTCCCAAGTTGCGCTTCGGCGGCGTCGTCCCGAACAACCACCAGCATGTCGGGACTTGAATCGGGCGCATTCCTGGATTTCATCCAGGCATCGTAGAGGGCCCAATCGAGCGAAGTGTACAACGCGGGAGCCAAGGACCAGACGAGCGCCGACAGGGTCGTCGCGGCGATGGCGGTCGTCACCGCCTGCAACCAGAGGGTGCTGAAGAACCAGCGTGTGGCGTGGCTCATGGTGGCGTTACGGCTTGGCGTTGTCCGAGGTCAATTCGTCGAGGAGGCGTTTAGCGTCGTCTTTGGGCACACCCTTCAGGTACCCCTTGGCTTTCGCAAGATCCGCCGCGACGCCCTCTCCCTTTCCGTAGATTCGTGCCATGGCCAGCTTTGAGGCCAGAACCCCGTCGCCGGCGGTGGTATCGAGGAAAGTAAAGATCCATTGTCCATGCGGAGGAAGTTGGCCGTCCAGGCCCCGCTCATAGAGCTGGACCAAGGCCGCGTGCGCGACGTCGTTCAGCGCATAAGCCTCTCTGAGAAGGACGGGAAGAGCATCGGCTGTGCGGCCCAGCTTGAGCAGCGTGGTGCCCAATGTCTCACCGGAGTGATCGCGATCCAAATCCGGAAACTCCAGCCACAATTGATCGCAATAGTCGCGGAACGCTTCGGCGGCGGCTTTGGATTGCTTGGTTTGCAGAGGTCCCCTGATCGCAGCCAGACGCCGCAATTGTGTCAACGCCTGTGCTGCCTCGGGCAGGCCCTGCTCGAACGCCCGTGACCACCAGGTGATGCTCATGACCTGGTTTTTCTCCACGCCTTGCCCTGATCGATAGGCGTTGCCGAGAAAGTATTGGGCCTTCGCCAGACCGGCGAGCGCAGCGGCTTCCAATTCCTGCACCGCCTCCTTTTCACGTCCGGCCAATTTGAGGACCAGGCCCAGCCGGTAGTGAGCTTCAGCAAAATCGGGTTTCTGCCGCAATGCCTCCTGATAGGCCTGGATCGCCGACTGCACATTTCCACGGGTGTATTGAATCGTGCCGAGGCTGTAATGAGCTTGAGTGAGACTGGGATCGAGCCGAATTGCTTCCTGCAGCTCGCTGACCGCACCGCGCCAATCCTGTTTGGCCATCAGCGCTGTCCCTAAGTCCAGGTGTCCCTGCGCCGTCGTCGGGTGGAAACGCAACGCGGTTCGGTACTCGTCGATCGCACCGTCCGTGTCGCCCAACTGGAACAATGCATTTCCTAATTTCAATCTCGGCTCCAATGCGTCAGGCTCGAGCTGTAGAGCCTGACGGGACTGAGCAACTACTTCGAGAGCCGTGGGTGGCGAAACCGGGGCCGATGCTTCGACCGGATGTGGTGACGACTGAGCCTGGGACTGGGATGGCGAAGCCGCGTCTGTGCCCTCCTCCGTCGCCGGAGGAGGGGGCGAGGGGAGAGGGGCAGCCG
>DASTLA010000285.1:0-12213 GCA_035715525.1 Nitrospiraceae bacterium | reverse complement strand
CCCGCCATGCAGTTCGCCGAGCATGCGCGGTGGATGCCTGCTCTTGGGATCAGTTACCACCTCGCCGTCGACGGAATCAGCGTATTGTTCGTAGGGCTGACGGCTTTTCTCACGGTCTTGGTCGTCATCTATTCGTGGGATACGGTTCGCAGCCAAGTGCGCCTGTATTTCATGGCCCTCCTCGCGCTGGAAACCACCACCGTCGGCATTTTCTGCTCCATCGATTTGATTCTGTTTTTCGTCTTCTGGGAGCTCATGCTGATCCCCAGCTATTTCCTGATCAAGTTGTGGGGCGGGGGAGCCGATCGTCACTATGCGGCGCTCAAGTATGTGCTCTACACGCTCCTCGGCAGCGTCTTCATGCTGGTCGGCATCGCGTTGCTGGACATCAATTACCACCAATGGGCGGTCACGCATCATCTCGAACACCTCTATTCGTTCGATCTGCTGGAGTTGCTGTCTGTGCCGATTCCGCTGAGCCAACAGATCATCATTTTCTGGCTGATCTTCATGGGGCTGGCCTTTAAGGCTCCGGTGTTCCCCTTCCACACTTGGCTACCCGATGCCTTGGTCGAAGGGCCAATCGGCATGGCGGTCATGCTGGCAGGCATGAAGCTCGGGACCTATGGGTTCCTGCGCTTTACCTTCCCCTTGCTGCCGGAAGCGTCAAAAAGCGAAGGGGTAGTGACCATCGTCATGATCTTGGGACTCGCCGCGATCCTCTATGGGGCCGTAGTCGCTCTCATTCAGCCGGATTTCAAGCGCCTGCTGGCCTTCAGCAGCATCAGTCACCTCGGATTCGTGATCGTGGGTTTGTTCGCCCTCAACTATCAGGGCCTGCAGGGTAGCCTGTTGACGATGATCAATCTGGGATTCAGTACGGCGGGCTTGTTCTTCATGGCGGGGTTCCTGTCCACGCGGCAACAGAGCAGCTATCTGTCGGCCTTCGGTGGATTCGCAAAGCAAGTGCCGTTGCTCGCGACGTTCCTGCTGATCATCGGGCTGGCTTCGATCGGTCTTCCGGGAACAAACGGATTCGTGGGCGAATTTTTGATCCTCCTGGGGGCCTTCAAAGCCAAGTGGTGGTATGGCGCCGTGGCTGTCCTGGGAGTGATCTTTGGGGCGGCCTATTTTCTCTGGTATTACGAACGGGCCATGCTGGGGCCGCTCACGAAGAACGTGTCGAGTTCGGTCAAGGATCTTCACATGAGAGAAACGACCATCGCGTTGTCCTTGTCCGTCATGATTCTGTGGATCGGACTATACCCGGCGCCGTTTCTGAAGATGATGAACGGTTCCATCCAAGCAGTGGTCGACCGTCTGGATCGAGGCAAGGTCGCCACCGCTGAAACCATCGTCCGGGTTCCAGGCAAATAGGCCATGGCTGATTACGTCTTATTGATCATTTTGTTTGCACCCTTCGCGGGTGCGCTGACTCTGATTTTTGTCTCCAACAGACAAGCCTCCTTGGTCAGGGGCATCGCTGCCGGATCGTCGTTCGTGGCGTTGATGGCGTCGATTTATCTGTTTTATGCCTACGATCCCGTGAAGGGCGGCTTCCAGTTCTTGCAGCGGATCGAATGGTCGAGGCAACTGGGCATCTCGCTGTACTTGGGAGTCGACGGAATCGGGACGCCGTTGGTGCTGGCCTCCTGCATTTTGCTGTTTGCCGGCGTGTTCGTCTCCTGGCACATCAAGGACCGTACCAAGGAATTCTACATCTGGCTCTTGATTCTCGCCGCCGCCACGATCGGCGTGTTCATGTCCCTGGATCTCTTCTTCCTCTATTTCTTCTATGAGATGTCGGTCATCCCGATGTATCTGCTCCTGGGCATGTGGGGCAGTCACACCAAAAAGTATTTGGAGATGACCGATGCAGAAGGCCTCAAGCAACGCGACTCGGTCGGCTTCATCTTCAATTTTGCCGCGAACAGCAAAGAATACGCCGCAATGAAGTTAGTCCTCTTCCTCTCGGCCTTTGCCGTGGTCGCGCTGATGGGCATTCTCCTCATTTACAAGTTCGCGGGTTTGAATACCTTCGACATCCTCGTGTTGCGAGAAAAGGCCCACTTTACCGGTCCGCTGGCCACGCTCATCTGGATCCTGATCTTCTTTGGCTTCGCGTCGATTGCCCCCCTCTGGCCGCTGCACTCCTGGTCGCCCGTCGGTCACGCCGCTGCGCCGGCCGCCACCAGCATGCTGCACGCAGGCGTGCTGATGAAGCTCGGGCACTTCTCCATCATTCGCGTGGCCTATGAAATCCTTCCCGAAACCACGCGTGAACTGATGCCCATCGCCGCGGTGCTGTGCATCTTCAGCATTATCTACGGTGGCTTCGTGGCCTACTATGCCAAGGACACCAAATACGTGATCGGCTACTCCAGTTCGAGCCACATGGGCTATGTGTTCCTGGGCATGGCGGCGTTGGACTACATCAGCTTGAGCGGAGCGGTCATCTACATGTTCGCCCACGCGATGGCTACGGGGATGTTGTTCGCCATGGCTGGATGGGTGTACGACCAGACACACACCCGCGACATTCCTTCGCTGGGCGGGCTCTCCAACCGCATGCCCTTCATTTCCGCCTGCTTCATCATCGGCTGTATGGCGTCCATCGGCATGCCCGGGACGGTGAACTTCATCGCGGAGGTCATGATCATCGTCGGGGCCTGGAACAAATATCCCTTCCAGGTCATCATTGCCGTGCTCGGTATCGTCCTCACCATGGCGTACCTGTTCAAGATGATGCGGGGATTGTTCTATGGAGCGATGGCCGAGAAGTACAGTCATTCGCACGATGCCGTGGCGGTAGTCGATCGCTTACCGCTGCTCATCATGATTACCGTGAGCATAGGCTTCGGGATTTTCCCGGGACACTTGTATTCCGTCGTCCGTTCCGGTGTCGATCCATTGATCGCCCGGGTGACCAAGATCGTCCCGGTCGCTGAGCAGACCCCGTCGGCTCCGCCGCCGGTCAGCGCACAGCCCCACACCTCAGGCCGTCCAGTCGTGTCGGTGACCGCGCGATGAATTTTACCCTGAACATGTCCGCCAGCGATCTGCTGCTGTTGCTCCCGGAATTGTTTTTGACGGCATGGCTTTGCCTCGTCGTGATCGTCGACTTTTCCTTCAGGCGGATCGTGCAGGAACAGCTCGCCTATCTCAGTGTCCTGGGCCTTAGCCTTACTTTGGGCTGCTTGGCGTGGTTCGACGTCAGCGGCGTGAGCGGAACGCTCTTCGGCAAGATGTTCGTCGTCGATCGCATGGCGCTCTTTTTCAAGATGCTGATCCTGGGGGCCACGATTCTCGTGATTTTGGTCTCCATCGACTACGTCCACCGATTTTCCTTCTTCCGCGGCGAATATTATTTTTTGGTCGCTATGTCGGCGCTCGGCATGATGTTCATGGCTTCGGCAAATGACCTTTTGTCGCTGTTCGTTACGCTCGAATTCTCGACCTTCGGCTTCTACGTGCTGGTGGCCTATTTGCGAGACGATGTCGCTTCGAACGAAGCCGGACTCAAGTTCTTCATCCTCGGCGTCTTTGCGGCCGGCTTGCTCGCCTACGGCATCAGCTTGGTCTTTGGGGAGACGGGAAAGTTGGTGTTCTCGGAGATGGTCGGTGCCACCGCCACACCGGGGCTGGTCATCGGGTTTCTGCTGATCTTTGCCGCCCTCGGCTTCAAGATCGGCGCAGTGCCATTTCACTCATGGATTCCGGATACCTATCACGGGGCGCCGACGCCGGTCACCGCTTTTCTCTCCATCGCACCGAAGGTGGCGGCCTTTGCCATTCTGCTGCGACTGTTTCTGGTTGCCCTGTCCACCTTCAAGCCGGCCTGGGCCTTACTCCTCGTCGCGGCTTCGATCCTGTCGATGACCTATGGCAACATCGTTGCCATCGCGCAGCGGAACATCAAGCGATTGCTGGCCTATTCCGGCATTGCGCAGGTGGGGAATATCCTCATCGGCCTAGCGGCTGGGACCAAAATGGGAAGCGATTCCATTTTGTTCTACCTCTTGACCTATCTCTTTGCGAATCTCGGCGCATTCGCGGTGATCATTGCCGTGAGCAGCGCGGTGGGAAGCGATGAAATCGACGACTACCGCGGCTTGAACCGTCGATCTCCGTTCCTGGCGTTTGCCATGCTCATCTTCCTGCTTTCACTGGCCGGCGTGCCTCCGCTGGCCGGATTCATCGGCAAACTGTACATCTTCGTCGCCGCCATCAAAGAGGGCTTGTACACACTCATTACCGTAGGACTCATCAACATCGTGATTTCGATGTACTATTACCTGGTGGTCGTGAAGAAGATGTACATCAACGAACCCGTCGACTCCACTCCCATCAAAACGTCCGGTCCCATGAAGGCCGTCGTGTATGTCGGGCTGGCCGGGACGCTGATCATCGGCATCTACCCCCAGCCGTTCATCGACTGGGTCGTCTCGGCTACCTTGATGTTTTCGAATTTCGCCGCCCCTTCCGCGTCGATCCCCGTTCCACCCGCTCCGTTCGGCGGATGATCACCCCATGATCGTCCGTTGACTTGCCTTAAATTCCTTCACGAATCAAAGCCTTTTGCTACAATACGGTTGCAGGCACCCTTGTAGCACGCTACAGTCGTAGCATCGGTTCTTTCATTGACCATTCCAGTTCGAGACACTTCCGATGGACGAAACGGACGGCCGGTGCCCTCCTACTGCAGACCGTGAGACCCCCGTCCCGCTGGCCTGGCGCGAAGAGGGAATGGCCAAGCGCAATCCAGTGAACCGCCTACTCAATGAATTCCAGAGTTGGTCGATCGAGCGCCGGGTCCTGGCCGGCTTCGGGCTGGTGTTTACCGGGATTCTGATCATTTCCGTGATCTCATACCGAAATATGACCGTACTCATTCGGAACGGGCAACTCGACACCCGCAGTCACGAGTTGGTCAGGTTGCTGGCCTCGACCGCGGAAGCGATGGATGACGCGGAGAACGGACACCGGCGATTTCTCGTCACCGGAGACGGCAGTTACCTCAAACCTTACGAAACGCTGCGAGAGCGCGGGCCCGAATATTTGCGCTACCTGCGAGAATTGGCCGGGTCGGACAGCACACAGCGAGCCCGGTTGGACCAACTCGAACAACTTATGCAGAAGCAGCTCGAGGCGGAACAAGCCGCCATCGACATTCGCAACAAGACGGGCTTTGAGGCGGTTCGTGCGATTGCCCTGGCCGGCGCGGCCAAGCAAGAATTGGAGACGGCACACCACATCCAACTGCAGATGGATCAGGACGAAACCCGGGCACTGCAGCGCCGCGTGGTGGAATCGGCCGCGACGACCCGCTCCAGCATCGTGCTTCTCATCATCGGGGCATTGCTCCTGTTCGTGCTGTTGGCGGCCGTCTATTACCTCATTCGCCACGACATCACGGAACGTCGACGAGTCGCCGCCGAGCTCAACCAGCGCGGAGAGCAGCTCCAAGCAGCCAACAAAGAACTCGAAGCCTTCAGCTATTCGGTCTCCCATGATTTGCGCGCCCCGCTCCGCCACATCGACGGCTACGCTTCTCTGCTCGCCAAATCGGCGGCGGGGACGCTGGACGAGAAGGGAAAGCGGTATCTGCAGACGATTTCGGAATCGGCGACGCGCATGGGCCAGTTGATCGACGACTTGTTGGTCTTTTCCAGAATGGGCCGGCAGGAAATGATGAACGGCTCCGTGAACCTCGACCAGCTGGTCAAATCGGTCCTGCACGATCTGCAGCATGACTTGCAAGATCGGCAGATCTCGTGGACAATCGCCTCTCTCCCGGAAGTACAGGGAGACGCGGCCATGCTTCGCCAAGTATTCGTCAACCTCATGGCCAACGCGGTGAAGTTCACGAGTACGAAGGCCGCTCCGTCAATCGAAGTGGGCAGCCGGCAAACCGATCCAGGGGAAGTCGTGCTGTTTGTGCGCGACAACGGCGTCGGCTTCGACATGCAGTACGCCAACAAGCTGTTCGGTGTCTTTCAGCGCCTTCACCGAGCAGACGAATTCGAAGGCACGGGCATCGGCTTGGCGAACGTACGCCGGATCATTCATCGACACGGCGGGCGAACCTGGGCCGAAGGATCCCTAGGCCAAGGCGCGACGTTCTATTTCACTCTCCCGACGAAAAGGCCGTAAGTATGACCGTTTCGAAACCCATTCTCCTCGCTGAAGACAACCCACGCGATGCCGAGCTCGCCCTCGCTGCGATGGAAGAGCACCATCTCGCGGACAAGGTCATCCTTTGCCATGATGGTGCCGAGGTCCTGGACTACCTATACTGTCGCGGCCAATTCAAAACACGCCTGCAGGGCAATCCGGCCGTCGTGTTCCTCGATCTCAAAATGCCCAAAGTCAACGGCCTCGAGGTCCTGAGAACCATCAAGAGCGACGCGGCGTTGAAGCCCATTCCGGTCGTCATGCTCACCTCGTCCCGAGAAGAGCGAGACTTGGTGGAAAGTTACGCACTGGGAGCCAACGCCTACGTCGTGAAGCCAGTGGAATTCCATCAGTTCCTGAAGGCGGTGAAGGAGTTGGGGATCTTCTGGGGTGTCATCAACGAACCTCCGCCCGAAGGCACTGGACCGACGCCCGGGTAGGGCTAGCTCATCCGCCCCGCACATCGAGCGACATATTCGATGCAACAGACCGTACGCCTGCTTCATTTGGAGGACAACCCCCAAGACGCCGAGCTCATCCGCTCGACGCTCAATGAAGCCGGCATCCGTTGCGACTGCCGGCGCGTCGATACGCGCGACGACTTCCTCAAAGCCCTCAAACAAGGCGAATTCGACCTCATCATGGCGGATTACTCCGTGCCCGGTTTCGACGGGGCGGCGGCCCTCTCGCTGGCGCGAAAGCTCTGTCCCGACGTGCCGTTTCTGTTCGTGTCCGGCACCCTGCTGGAGGAGTTCGCCATCGACATGATGCAGCGCGGGGCGACCGATTACATCTTCAAGCAACGGTTGGGACGATTGGTCCCTTCGGTACAGCGCACGCTCCGAGAGCTGGATGAGCGGCTCGAGCGCAAACGCGCCGAGGAAGCCTTGCGTCTGAGCGAAAAACAGTTTCGGCAGGCGCAGAAGATGGAAGCCGTAGGACGTTTGGCTGGAGGCCTGGCTCACGATTTCAACAATCTGCTGACCGTGATCATGGGTCATAGCCAGGTCCTGCTTGGAGAGCTCAGACCGGAAGATCCGATCCGCGTGAAAATCGAAGAAATGCAAAAAGCGGGGGAGCGCGCGGTCACTCTTATACGCCAACTGTTGGCCTTCAGCCGGAAGCAGCCGCTCGAGCCGAAGGTCTTGTCCGTCAACGCCGTCGTGGGGAATCTCGAAAGCATGCTGCGTCGATTGATCGGCGAGGACATTCAGTTCGTGATCCGTTCCGACCCGCACGATGGCCATGTCAAAGCCGATCCCGGCCAATTGGAACAGGTGATCATGAACCTGGTGGTGAATGCCCGGGATGCCATGTCCAACGGCGGCCTTTTGGCCATCGAAACATCGCAGGCGGAGCTCCGGCGTACGCCGATGCACCATCTACAGCCGCTGCCTCCTGGTTCCTATGTGAAGATCACGGTCACCGACACCGGCTGCGGCATGGACTCGCACATTTTGTCCCATTTATTCGAGCCCTTCTTTACGACCAAGGGCGAACACAAAGGGACGGGTCTGGGGCTGTCCACCGTGTTCGGCATTGTCACAAAAAGTGGAGGTGCAATCGATGTCTGGAGCCAAGTCGGACACGGGACGACATTCGACGTGTACCTGCCGCGAATCAATCCCGAATCGGCGCACCTTCCCGCCGCCGAGCAACCGGCGCCGATGCGTCGCGGAACCGAAACCGTCCTTCTCGTCGAAGACGAGCCAAGTGTGCGGGATCTCGTTCGCGACCAGCTCACAAAAGCCGGCTATCAGGTGATCGACGCCACGAACGGGGTCGAAGCCTGTTTGGTGGCCACGCAGCAAAGCGGTCATCTCGATTTGCTTCTGACCGATGTGGTGATGCCGGGCATGAACGGCCACGAGCTGGCGCAGCACCTCTCCGTCATCAAGCCGAACCTGCGGGTACTGTTCATGTCCGGATACCTCGACGACATCAGTCTGAGCGCGGGGCTCGACGCGCATCGCACTGCTTTTTTGCAGAAGCCGTTTACACCCGACGTCCTAACCCAGACCGTGCGGGAACTTCTGGACAGGCCGTCGCCGAACGTCGAGAGGTTCAGAACCTTCTTCCCGAAACCTGCTTCGGGGTTACGGGCTTCATAGGATTCTCTGTATTCGCACACATTGACCCGAGGACTCGGTCTTTCTATAGTGGCTGAGAACCGATCGATATCGTGGGACAGCCGGGAAAATTGGTTTCGACGTTGATACAGACTTGCGTGCCGCTGTGCGGCCGGGGCAGGCAGGTGGCACAGGCACTGACGTTGGCGTGCGCCCTATGCTGGGGAACGCTGAATGCGGTTTCAGCGGCTGTTCCTTCCGAGGTAGGCTGGGAAACATTAGCCTCGGGACTCGCGGTCACATTGTGGAATCCGGCTGAGGTCTGCCCCGACGTTCCCGGCCTCGTCATGCTGCGGATCGATCCCGAACGATTTCGTTTTTCCGTCCATCAGTATCGCGAGGTAGGTGTACCTGTCCCGCTGACGATCCAGGAATGGCAGCGACGGACCGATGCCTATGTGGTGTTCAACGCCGGTCTGTTTCGCGAGGATTATTCGTATTTGGGTCTGCTGTACAAGGAAGGGCGGCCGCTCGGCGGCAGGCGCCATCACACCTGGCAGGGGCTGTTCGTCGCGGAGCCGGCAGACCGCTCTTTGCGCAAGGCGCGGGTTCTGGATCTGGCATTCGACCAATTTCCGGAGGAGGCGCCTCCTTACCGGGAAGCAGCGCAATCGCTGATGCTCCTCGACCGCACGGGCAAACTGCGGGTGAAGGATAGCGGGAAGCGGGCCTATCAAACGGTGGTCGGAGAAAGCGGAGAAGGCGCCATCCTAGTGATCAAGTCCGTCGCGGCCGTATCACTCCATCAACTGGCAGACTGCTTACGAAACCAGTTTCCTTCCATCCGGCAAGCCATGGCCATGGACGGCGGCTCTTCCTCGGACGTCATGGCCAGCCCCGATTTGCTTCATGCCGTGAAAGAATCGCGGGGACAAACCGAATGGCGAACCCTCCTCAGTGGGACGAACGGGGTCCATATCGGCCTTCCGGCAGTCATCAGTATCACACCGCGAATGACGGGCAGGGCGACGACCGCCGGCTCGATGCGCTGACCAGCTAACGGGGTGGCGGTGCGACCGGAAACCCTGCTTCAGTCCACGCGTTCATGCTGCCGAGCACATTATAGACGTTCTTATAGCCGAGATCGGCCAATGTTTCTGCCGCAATGTTGCTGCGATGGCCTGATTGGCAATACACGACGATATGATCATCAAGTTTGGCACCGAGCTCACGGTGCCGGGTTTTCATTTCCCGGAAATCAATGTTGAGGTCGGTGCCCGGGATCATTCCAGTAGCATGCTCCTCCGGCGAGCGCACATCGATCAAGATGAATCCCTTGGAGCCGCCGGACGACGCTTTCATCAGGCCCGTCCGGAGTTGCTGCACGGAGAGGGCATAGGAGTGGTGCGCAATCGAAGCCGGGATGTCGCTCATGAATAACATCGACAGGGCCAAGATACAGCCGGCAGCAGTTCGGTATCTCATGGAGAGCCTCCTTCCCATTCCCAATATCGGAGTCTGTTTGTATGATAGGGCCCGTATGAAAACTTGGTCAAGAGCGGCACTGCTCCCGATGCTCCTCGTCGTCTGCTCTTGCGGCGAAGGAGCAAAGCTGGTCCAGGATTTCGGCCCCGGTGGAGTGGTCGTGTATCCCTACCGGGCGGAACAAGGCACCATGCTGTCGTCGTTCCGTAAGGACGCGATCCGGCTCATTGAGGAAAAATGTCCCAGGGGATACACCATTGTCCGAGAAGGTGAAACGAAAGGACGGCTGCGCCAGGCCAGTGCGGTTGGCGGAATGAACGACGTGGTGGAAGAGCGCCGGTGGGGGATTCAGTTTCAATGTAAGTGACGGCGTCACCAGGGATCGGCGCCGCTCGTCAGGCGTCACACGCCGGCCTCGAACGTTCCATAAGATCATCGATGGTCAGGAGGCTGTGCACACGCACTTTCTCTCGCTCGATTCGAGCGCGGCCATCTTGCTCCTTCCTATCCACGATGACCAGGGCATCCGTCACTTGAAGGCCCGCTTCGCGGGCCGCCGTGAGCGCCTTCAGCAGCGAGCCCCCACTGGTCAGCACGTCGTCGACGATCAGCGCGCGATCTCCCGGCTTGATCACTCCCTCCACCAAGCGGCCGAGCCCATGGTCCTTGGCCTGCTTGCGCACGAAAAACGTGCGCCATTCCCGACGAAGGTTGGCGGCATAGGCGAAATCAGAAATACTGGTCGCGATCGAGATGGCCCCGATTTCCAATCCCCCAAGGCAGTCGATTTGGAGATCTCGGACGGCGTTGTACGCCAACTCCGCCACGAGCTTCCTGGCAGCGGGATGGGCCATCAACGTGCGGCAATCGACATAAAAGGGGCTCGTGAGACCCGATGCCAGCTTGAATCCGCCTTTGGGATCCCATTTGAACGCCTGAGTCCGATCGAACGCCTCCGCCAATTGCTCCTTCAATGTCCTCACCCCCCGCTTCTCCTTAAGCATGGTCTTCGCCGCCATCCTCCTGCGAATGTATGTCGCGCCGAATGTTCAAAGGCAGCCCATTCTACACGGGTGCCCCGAGAGATGAAACCAACGGGTGGCCGTAAATAGGAGAGACGGTGGACCTTTACGTCAGCATCCGACCGGCGCGGGCCGCCACCCCGGCTGGGAGAACAAGAGTTGGACGTTGCTGATGGAACGTTCGAGGAAGCCGCCTTCGCAATAGCAGAGGTAGAACTCCCAGAGACGCAGAAAATCCGGCTGATACCCCAGCTGGGCGATGTCCTGACGCGCGCGGACCACATTGCGTCTCCAGGCCCGGAGCGTAGCAGCATAGTGGGCGCCGATGTCTTCTAGATCGACGAGAGTCATTCGCCCGGCATCGCTCGAAGCCCGGATCAGTGTGCTGATGGAAGGAATGCAGCTCCCTGGAAACACCGCATGCTGGATGAAATCGACCGACCGTTTCGCACGCTCGTACAACCGCTCGTCCATCGTGATGGCTTGGATGAGCATCAGTCCCTTGCGGCTCAGCATCCGGCGGCACACGTCGAAGAACGTGGCGTAGTACTCGTGGCCGACCGCCTCGATCATCTCGATTGAGACGAGCTTGTCGAACCGCCGGCCCAGTGAAGGTAATTCACGATAGTCCCGCAAAAGCACTGTCACACGATCGCTGAGTCCGGCTTCCTCGGCACGACGGACGGCGACCTCATACTGTTGCCGCGAGATGGTCGTGGTCGTGACGCGACAACCATAGTGCCCGGCGGCATGGATCGCGAACCCACCCCAACCCGTACCGATTTCGAGCAGATGATCCGAAGGGCTCAACTCCAGCTTGCGGCAGATGCAGTCATTTTTGGCCCGCGAGGCCTCCGCAAGCGTGGCATCCGGCCGTTCAAAGTAGCCGCAGGAATACATCATCGTCTCGTCGAGCATCAGCCGGAAGAATTCGTTCCCAAGATCGTAGTGAGCCGCGATGTTGCGGTGGCTGCCCGATCTGGTATTTCGATTCCACCAATGGAGCGTCCTGAACAAAGGTCGGGACAATGAGGCCAGTCCTCCTTCCATCGCGTCGAGCAGGTCGCGGTTGAGGACGAAGATGCGGATCAGCGAGGTGAGATCATCGCAGGTCCAAAATCCCGCTCGATAGGCCTCGCTCACACCGATCGTCCCACCTAATGCCACCTCCAGATACGTGTGGGGATCGACCACGGTGACGGTGGCCCGGAGCGATGCCGCATCCGAGGCATGCCCGAATTGCGTTCGCTCGATCCCCTCGACGACGGTGATCGCGCCCTGCTCCAGCCGTTGCAGTCGCCCGAATACCATTCGCTTGGCGACCCGCTGAACCCAGCCCAAGGAAGCCGGAGCAGGAGCTTCCCTCACAGCGGCTCGTTCATAGGTGGCATCAAATGAACTTCTCGTCTCGTTCATCGATGTGTTTCATTCGTCACCATCGGCGACGTCCCCTTGCTCCGATT
>DASTLA010000284.1:0-3870 GCA_035715525.1 Nitrospiraceae bacterium | reverse complement strand
GAGCATCCGGATGACGACGTCGTCGTCGGCAATGAGCGCCAAGGGAGCATGGTCCGCGCGCACGGCATTCATAACAGTTCTCCTTTTGAAATTTCGTGACGAAAGGCGAGGCAAGCGATCGCATGGTCGGATTGGAGCAAGCGAAAAATCCGTTCTGCATCGAGAAGCGTCTTACGGCATCCCATGGCCTCCAATTCCTTGCACCGCGCCGCCACAGCGAACGCTCCCAATTGGGCGCTGCTGGATTTGAGCCTGTGAGCAATGGCCTGTACGGCCGCAGGATCGCCGGCTTGTATCGCATCGCGGAGCGCCTCCAGGCTGTCCCTCGAGTGGTCGAGGTACTTTCGGATCACCGAGGAGAGCACATCCGGCCGGCCCGGACGCTGAAGGGCGCGGATGCTGTCCAGCGCTTTCAGGTCCAGTGACAGAGTTTCTTCTGCCGTCTTGACAGGGAGGGACGTCGTGCCGTCGATGCTCTCAGCCATGGATCGTATGACCGGCATCGGGTTCGTTGCCTGGGAATGGACTGCTGCTCGTCCTTGAGATATCCACTTGGTGAGGACCTCATTGAGCTGCAGCTGCGTGAAAGGCTTCGTCAAGTAATCGTCCATCCCGATCGCCAAACATTGCTCGCGATCGCCCTGCATGGCGTGCGCGGTCAGCGCAATGATCGGAACGCGAGGCTGGTGTTCCTGCTCCTCGTGGCGACGAATTTCCGCGGTGGCGCTTAATCCATCCATTTCCGGCATTTGGCAATCCATGAGGATCAGGTCGATGCCCCCTTGTTTGGCCGCGATGAAGGCCTGCTGACCGTTCTCCACCATCTGCACTTCGTATCCAAGCAAGCGCAGCATCCCGGCTGCGACCTCTCCGTTCACGGCATTGTCTTCGGCCAGCAGGATATGCTTCTTCGACGAGGTCTTTGTTATATGCGGAGGTTCGGCGCTCATGGCCACGAGATCCATGTCTTGCGGAAATTTTGCCGTCCCGAAGAATCCTTTATGGGCCATCGCACCCGGTATTTGCCGGCCCAATCGGGCCGTGAAGGTAAAGGTGGACCCGATGCCCACGCTGCTCTGCAGCGTGATCGTTCCCCCCATGAGGCTCACCAATTGTTTGGCGATAGAGAGGCCCAATCCCGTTCCGCCGTACCGGCGTGTGGTCGAGCCGTCGGCCTGAGAAAATGCTTCGAAGATCCGATCTCTGGCATCCGGCGAGATCCCGATCCCGCTGTCGGCAACCGCCACACGAACGATGACTTCACGATCCGTTTCCCACATCAGATCCACCAGTACCGTCACACCTCCATGATCCGTGAACTTGATCGCATTGCTGAGCAGATTCATCACGATTTGGCGAAACCGGACTGGATCGCCGCGGAGATAGAGCGGGACCTTGGGAGCGATCCGCTCTGCGAACCGAAGGCCCTTCCGGCGGGCTGTTTCTGAAAACAGCTCGACGGATTCGGCCAGCACTTGCGAGAGATCGAAGTCGACGATTTCCAAAGTCAATTTGCCCGCTTCGATTTTTGAAAAATCGAGAATGTCCTTAATGATTGCCAACAAGGTCCGACCGGACCGGTGGACCATGGAAGCCAGATGCCGCTGTTTGTCGGAGAGCTCGGTGCTGAGCAGCAATTCGGTCGTGCCCAGCACCCCGTTCATCGGAGTTCGGATTTCATGGCTCATATTGGCGAGGAATTCACTTTTGGCCTTGCTCGCGGCCTCGGCAGCGTTCTTCGCGCGCAGGAGTTCTTCCTCCACGCGCTTGCGCATGGTGATATCGCGGACGACGGCCTGCAGGACCGGTTTGCCGTTCAGTTCCATGGCCGTCAACAGCACATCGGTCGGGAACGTCATGCCGCTGTCGGCGCGTTTGTGTATCCATTCGAATCGCGCCGTGCTGTGCTTGCGTGCGGTGGCGATATGCCGGTTGATGAGTGTCAGGGAATCTGTGCCGCAGGGCTGGGTCGGGGGAGACAAATCCGCAGGATGTCTTGAACAAAAATCTTCGCGGTTCGTGCAGCCGAATGCCACGACGGTGGCCGGGTTACAGTCGAAGAATCCATTCTCGTCCAAAAGGATGACCGCATCGCTGCTGGAATCGTACAGGGTGCGAAACTTGGTCTCGGAGTGGCGCAACGATTCCTCGGCTTGCTTGCGCTCTGTGATGTCGGAGACGAAAGCGGTAAAGGTGTAGGCGTTATCGAGCCGCAGTGGCGTGATGGCCAACTCTACCGGGAATTCCGTCCCGTCCCGTCGGCGGGCGGTGAGTTCGACCCGCTTGTTCAGCACGGGGCCCTCTCCTGTCTTCAGAAATCGTTCTAGTCCGCGACGGTGGGCTTCCCGGTATTGGGCAGGAAGGATGGTATCCGCCATGCAGCGACCGATCATTTCCCGGCGCGACCATCCGAAGACCTGTTCCGCCTGGGTATTCCAATCAATGATGGTGCCCTTGTCGTCGATGCCGATGACGGCATCCAGGGCCGTATCGATGATCAATCGGGTCCGGCCCTCGCTCTTGCGGAGCGCCCGCTCCGCCTGGAGACGGTCGGCCGCTTCCAGCGCAAGCGACACCATGCTCGCAATCGCATTGCCGAACTGTTGATCTTCGAGCTTCCAGTCGCGGGGGCAACCGATATGCTCCGCGCAGAGGGCGCCCACGAGCTTTCCCTTGAAGCGTAGCGGGATATTCAGCATCGACGTGATGCCGAGAGGAATGAGATAACTCTGTGAGAACTCTTCGGTCCGGGGATCCGTCTGGGCATTGGCGGCATCGATGACTCTCTCGGAACGGAGTTCTCGGAAGTAAGTGGGAAAGGTGGCGGATTGTAGTTCTATCCCGGCGGAATGGCTGTCGGTCGAGGCGACATAGAGATTCTTACATTGAACCGCCGTGCCGTCCTCGGTGAGAAACCAGATGCTGACCCGGTCGACGCCGAGAGTGGAAGAGGTGGCTCGGGTGAGTTCCTTCAGTGCCGGCTCCAACATGCCGCTTTGGATCACGGGACTGCGTGTCAGATCGAGAAGAGTCTGTTGCTGGCGTCGCAATTGTTCTGCTGTAAGACGCCGGGCTTCCTCGCTTTGCTTGCGGTCGGTAATGTCGCGAAATACGAGGACGGCGCCCGCTATATGGCCGTCCCTGAGAATGGGAGCAAGGACATAGGATACGGGAAACGACAGGCCCGTCGCCGTCGTCAATCTGCCGTCGTCCGTCCGGATAGTTTCGCCTTGACCTGTTTCTTCCAGCAGGATCTTGGTGAACAGCGGCTCCCTCATGTTTTTCTGGGACGAGAGCGAGATCAGGTCGTGCAGCGAGCGACCCACGGCATCGTCTTCGCGCATGTTCCATAATCGTTGCCCTGCCGGATTGAGCAGGAGAATGGTCCAGTGCTGATCGACGACGCAAAGGCCGTCCCCGATGGAACGGATGACGGTCTGCAGCTTGTCTCTCTCTTCGGCGAGTTGACTTTCTGAGGTGAGGCGTAGTTGTTCATTGAGGTCCTGCATTTCCTTGGATGAAAGGGCCAGAGAGCGTTCCAGCAACTCATGCCCTTGATCCGATTCGATATAGCTCTGACTGACCCGTTCGAGAAATTTGCGCCAGGTTTCGACGGAAGTGGGGGGAGTAGCCGGGGCCAGGCCCAGTCGTTTGAGCTGTCGGGCCAGTAGGGAATGCATGGTGCTAGACTTCGCTGATGGTCGTCAGGGTCATCGTTTGGTTGTGAAGGTCGCACTCTCGCCTCCCGTAAGGAGAGATTTCTCCATAGGAATAGAAACCGACTTGAGCGCTGCCCTTCGGGAGGATATCCAACGCGGCTTCGGTTTCCTCTTCAGTGCGTTCTCCCAATACCAAGCGACGACCCACGCA
>DASTLA010000283.1:0-11896 GCA_035715525.1 Nitrospiraceae bacterium | reverse complement strand
CCTATGCCATCGTCGTGAAAGCCGGCATCCACCGGGCGTCCAGCATCAAAGTGGCCGAGGCGGCTAAGGTCATCGAGAATACCCAACGGGACCTCAACATTGCCTTGATGAACGAGCTGGCGTTGATTTTTCATCGACTGGGCGTGGACACGCGCTCGGTTCTCGAGGCCGCGGGGACGAAATGGAATTTTCTCCGCTTCAGTCCCGGCCTCGTGGGCGGCCATTGTATCGGGGTGGATCCCTACTATCTGACGACGAAAGCAGAATCCGTCGGCTACCACCCGGAAGTCATCCTGGCGGGCAGGCGCATTAATAACAGTATGGGCAAGTATGTGGCCGAACAGACCATCAAGCTGCTGAGCCAGGTTGAGCGGCCGGTGAACGATCTGAAGGTCGCCGTGCTGGGATTGACCTTCAAGGAAAACGTGCCCGATCTCCGCAACAGCCGCGTCCCCGACATTGTTCACGAACTTAAGGAATACGGCGTGCAGGTGTTGGTGCATGATCCCCTGGCTGCGGCGGAGGAGGCGGTCGCTGAATACGGCGTGCGGCTGTCTTCGTGGGATCAATTAAAGCAACTGGACGGACTCATCCTCGCGGTAGCCCATCGCGAATATCTCGAGATGGGAATGCCGGAATTGTTGAAACCGCTTCGCAAGCAACGCAACAACGTCGTGGTCGACGTCAAGAGTGTGCTCACGCCGGATGCCTTGCCGGGATCCGTCAAATACTGGCGGCTCTGAACAGGTTCGCGTCGGCCCAAGGCCTGCTCACCGGTCTTTTGCACGCCATGCCTTCACCCGTCCCGTGGACGCTGCCCTAGCGGTGTCGCCCTGCGGTGACACTTGATTTTTTTAGGTTAAAAAAGAGAAACTGTTTGTCCCGCTCTGTTGAGTTTGATATACCAAACTCGTTACAGCGTGTTCAGTTCGGTTCGTGTCCTCACGACTCCATTCATCTTTTACAGGTAGGTTGTAGTGCCGATTCATCACCAGTTCACCGTGACGCGATCGTGGTCCGCTTTTGCAACGCCCGTCATCGCTTTCCTCATCTCGGCTTGTGGAACCTTCGCATCCCCGGACGTCAAGCGCGGCGATCAACATCTCTCCTCCGGTAATTGGGAGGAGGCGATCCTCGCGTACAAGCAAGCGCTCAAGGACGATCCCTTCGATCCTGCGCTTCAAAATAAATACGCGATCGCCCGCGAACGGGCGGCTGCGATGCACGAGGAGCGCGGTCGGCAGTTGCTGAAAGACCGCCAGCTCGATGCCGCCGCCGAGGAATTCAAACGAGCGTTGACCATTGAACCGACGGCGAAGGAACACGAGGCGGGTCTGACCGAAGCCCTCCGATTGAGGGAGGCACGCGATCGGTATCGAGAAGCGGAGCGGTTGGCGCAATTGGGACGCACCAGCGAGGCAATGGACGGCTTCGCGCGAGCCATCGAGCTCGATCCCACTTACAAGGAGGCCATCGAAGGGGTCGCGCGACTGTCCGAAGAGCAGCAGGCGCACGGCCGCGACGATCGGCAAAAGCAGCCGGTCACGTTGCAGTTCCGCAATGCCGGACTGAAAGAAGTCTTGGAGGCGCTTGGGAAGGCCGCTCGCGTCAACTTCGTCTTCGATAAGGACGTGCGGAACGATCCGGTCACGGTGTCCCTCGAGGAAAAGCCGTTCGACGAAGCCCTGACATTGATTCTGAACAGTAATAGTCTTTTCGCACAAAAGGCGGGCCCCGCGCTGTTCATCATCAGCCCCAATACGAAGCAGAAGCAGGAACAGTATCAGGATTTGATGATTCGGACGTTTTATCTCTCGACCGCCAAGTCGAAGGACATGGTGGCCTTGCTGAAAACGATGCTGGATGTGAAGCACATCCATGCCAATGAACCGCTGAATACCATCGTCATTCGTGACCAGCCCGAGAAGGTGGAGCTCGCCGAAAAAATCATCCAGGCCAACGATCGGGAAGATTCTGAGGTCTTGTTCGATGTCGAGGTATTGGAGGTTAATCGTACGGTCGACCAAACCTATGGCTTGTCCTACCCGAAGCAGATCGGAGCCAGCCTTGTCCCCCCGGGATTCACCGGTACGATCGCGGGCGATATTGCGCAGCAGTTCACCTATCGGAATCTAGCCACGTTGGGGCAGGATAGCTACCTGTTCAAGTTGCCGACGAACGTCCAGCTGGATTTCTTCAAGCAGGTGACGGATGCGAAGACGCTCGCTTCTCCGAAGATCAGGGTGGTGAACAACAAGAAAGCCGAGGTCAATATCGGTGATAAGCAGCCGATCCTGCTGTCGACGACCAACGTCCTGCCGGGACAGGCGGCGACCGGCGCGGTGCCCACCACGTCCACCGTGACGTCGATCGAATTCCGCGATACCGGGGTCAAGTTAACGGTAGAACCGGCGATCCACCTGGGCGACGAACTGTCGCTCAAAATGAAAATCGAAGTGATCCGCCTGGGCGATACGGTGCTGTTGCAGGCGTCGCCTCCGATCACGCAGTTCAAATTCGGCAATCGCTCGGCCGAAACGATGCTGAACGTCCGCGACGGCGAAACGATCGTCCTGGGCGGGCTGCTTCAGGAAGAGGATCGACGGACCAAGGTGACGATCCCATGGATTGGGGATATTCCTATCCTTGGGCCATTGATCAGCTCGTTTAAGACGCAGCGGGTGACGACCGAGGTCATTCTCACGATCACCCCTCATATCGTGAATCCATTGCGGCCGCCCGACGTACAGCACCAGGCATTCTGGTCCGGAACTGAGTCCGTGTTCTCGACGTCGCCGTTGTTCGCCCCGTTGCCGAAAAAGGTGTCCGCTCGCCTCCCTGCGTCCGACAACATTGCGGGGGCGTTGCAAAAGAGCGTGACGAAGAAGCCGGCCTCCGATGCGGCTGGCCTGATGCCACTACCACCCGGCTTGCAACTGGCAATACAGCCGGCAGATGCGGCGGTGCAATTGGGCAAGGAGTTTCGCGTCGACGTGATGGCCAAAGGTGTGCAAGGGCTGGCCACCGAGAGCCTGAAACTTGAGTTCGACCCCAAGATTGTTGAGTTCCGGGATGCCACGGAGGGCGAGGCGCTGACGGCTGAAGCGGGGAAGGCCGCGGTGACGATCGTATCGCAGACGACCGAGGGTGTAGTTGAGCTGCAATTGCACGGAATCGGACATGCCGCGAAACAGGAGGGGCGTCTCCTCCAGTTGACGTTCGTGGCCAAAACGACCGGCGTGTCCCCCATCCATGTCCAAGGCGTGCGGCAGCCCGTCAGCGACAAGGGGGGACAAGAGCCCGTGGAGGCCAAGGGAGTCGTGAGGGTGCGGTGAAGCAGTCCGGCGTGACGTTGCTCGAATTGCTGGTGACCCTCACGATCCTTACCATTCTGGCGTCGGTGGCGCTTCCGTTCAGTCGGGTGTCGATGCAACGCACCAAAGAGATTGAGTTGCGACAGAGTCTCCGGGTGCTTCGATCCGCGATTGACACGTTCCGGTTGGAATGGGCCCGGGACGGAGACAGCCTGACCGGGCCGGCCTGCGTGAAGAACCGCTTGAGCTGCAAGGACGTCACCGGCCCGTATGGCTATCCCAAGTCTCTCGATGTGCTGCTTGGGGTGAAATTGACGGGGGAGCAGGCCAGTATTCGGGGCACCACGGTCAAGCGGTATCTCAGGTCGATTCCTCTTGATCCAATGACGGGCAAAGCCGACTGGCAGTTGCGTTGTTACCGGGATCCGGCCGGAGTCAAGGATTGGTGTGGAGAAGACGTATACGATGTCATCACCCGTAGCCAAGATCCTGCGCTCGATGGGACCAAATATCGAGATTGGTAAAGGAGGCGTCGGCTCGATCGTCTCAGGGACGCAAGGCTTTACCATCATTGAGCTGATGATCGTGGTGACCATCGTCGGCATTCTCGCCACGCTGGCCGTCCCGTCCTATCAGTCCGCGGTCGTCAAAGCCAAGGAAGGAGCATTGAGGCAGGACTTGTATTCCTTCAGGGACGTCATCGACCAGCATCGCGCGGATAAGGGAAAGTATCCCGAAAACATTCAAGCGCTCGTGAGTGCGGGGTATCTGCGACGCGTCCCGATCGATCCGATCACGAACTCCACCACGACGTGGCAGGAAATGGTGGATCAGACGGAAGGCGGGGTCATCGATGTGTTCTCGGGATCGGATTTAGTCGGCACAAACGGAACACCTTATAACCAGTGGTAGTGAACTATGAATGGGACAGATAGAGATCATGCGGTTTGCGGGGTGAGAGGGTGGCTGCGGTTTTTGATTGGCATCGCGGCATGGGCCGGATGCGCGTTGGGAACGGGCTGTGCCAGGTTGGAAACGACGGTCCCGCGAGAAGTCGAAATGCAGGTGACCGTGGACTCTCTCAGGACCGCGGTGCAGGATGCGCAGCGTGCGGCCACCGAGCTGCGCGTTGAGCTCGAGGAACGACGAAAAGAACTTGCGGACGCACAAGTGGCACGCGCTCAATTGCAGGGGATGCTGCGCGAGACCGAGCGCAGGTTGGCCGATGCGAGACAAATCATCGACCTTCAACGCGAGGAACTCAGCTCGGCGCGAGTGGAGCGGGAGCGGCTGGCTCAGGCGAGCGAGGAATTGAACGGACGGCTGCAGCACTTGCAGCGCGCCAAGTTGCGCTATAACCGCAAACCCATGGCCCTGTCCGAGGTGACCGCAGCCAGCGTGACGACGAAGGACACGGCGGAAGTGCTTCCGTTGAGCACTGAACGCGAGCTCGTGCGTCCCTCGTGGATCAGCCCGCCGGCGCCCGACATGCCGCTGGAGGGCCAGCCGGAAATCCGAGAATTCCGTCCGACCGAGATGGAGGCCCAGCCGCTGCGCACGATCGTGGTGAGTGAAGGTGACACGTTATGGCGTTTGGCGCGCCGACATAAGGTCGATCTAGAGGAGTTGCGGACTCTCAACGGTCTGCCCAACGATACGATCGTTTCCGGGCGTATGCTTCGGCTTCCCGCATCTCGCGCAGCCCGGCCCTTGACCGACTTCGCTCCTTCCGTATCGGCCGTCCGATAACGCGGGTGCCGGCCGCTCGGCGCGACCCGTTCGTAGATTGAAATCCATGGCTGTGTTTGCTTACAGAGCTGCCCGAGCAGATGGGTCGACCTTCGAGGGACAAATCGAAGGCGATGATGAGCAACTGGTCCGTGCCAAGCTGGAAGCCGAAGGACTGCTCGTTTTTCGCCTCGCGCGCCGCGGTACTCGTCTGGGTGTGCCCGGTTTGCCGGTGGGCCGGTGGAGTAAGCTTCCACTGCAGGAATTCCTCGTCTTCAACCAGGAACTCCTGGCGCTGATCAAGGCCGGGCTACCGGTCCTTCGGATCTGGGATCTGCTCATCGACCGCGCTCAACGCGCCCCGTTTCGGGAGGCCCTGCAATCGATTCGGCAAGACATCCGAGGCGGTGCGTCGGTGTCCGAATCCTTAACGAAACATCCGGTCTATTTCTCGGAGCTCTATCTCGCCACGATCCGGGCCGGGGAACAATCGGGGAACCTTGCGGAGGTCTTGCAACGGTACATTGCCTATTTAAAACTGATGATCGAACTGCGGCAAAAGGTCGTCAAGGCGCTGGCCTATCCCGGTTTTCTGGTCGTGGTAGGAATCGCCGTCGTGGGCTTCTTGCTCAGCTATGTCATGCCGACGTTCGTCTCCGTCTATGGCGAATCGGCGGCGAACTTGCCGGGGGCGACCCGCGCGCTGATCACCGTGATCCAGATGGCCGAAGCGCAGCTCATTCCCACCTTGCTGGTGGCGGGAGCCGTGATCGTCGCGGGGCGAACCTGGTATCAGACCCCGGCAGGGCGATTCACCGTCGACCGCCAATTACTGCGTCTTCCGTTGATCGGTACGATACTGGTGCAGCATCACACCATCCAATTGGCGCGCACGCTCGCCACCGTCCTTGCCGGAGGCACGCCCCTCGTTGACGCGTTGGAGGTCGCGCGCGGCGCGGTTTCGAATCGATTCGTCTCACGAGGGTTGGCGTCGGCCGTGGCAGAAATTCGAGAAGGGAACACCCTCGCGGCGGCCATCGAACGCCCAAAAATTCTGCCGAAGTTGGCCATCGAAATGTTGTCCGTGGGCGAAGAAACAGGGTCTTTGGAACCGATGCTGCGCGACGTGGCCGAGTTTTACGAAGGCGACTTGGATGTCCGGTTGAGCCAGCTGACCACTTGGATCGAGCCCGTGTTGCTGCTCATCATGGGCGTCGTGGTGGGCGGTATCGTGATCATCATGTATTTGCCGATTTTCCAGATGGCGGGAACGATCCAATAGCCGCAGGGACCTCATGCCGACGTGCTTGAGTCCTGCCGACATGTGACGGGAGTACGCGACATTATGCAACGCCACCTCACTCGACCTTCGCTGGCGGACGTCATGGTCCGAGAGGGAATTTTACCGAAGCGAACAGTCGACCAAGTTCTGTCCAAATTGGGCGGTAGCGGCGCGGCGCTCGGCCAGACGCTGCTGGACGAGGGCAGCATTTCCGAAGCGCAGCTGGCACAGGCGTTCGCCGCCCAGTTCGGGCTTCCTTATGATCCCCTGACCAGCTTCCGCGTCGACCCGGAGTTCTACCACACGATCTCCGTGAAGTTGATGCGGCGGCATCCGTTCGTGCCGCTCAAGGAGTGCGACGGCGTGCTGACTCTCGCCATTCCGGACCCCAGTAACTTACTGGCGTTGGACGAACTCGAAATTCTGCTCAGTCGCCCGCTGCACTATGTCGTCAGCCCACGGGCCGCGATCGAGGCGGCATTGGAGCGTAGCGAGGGATCGAGCCAGGCGTTGCGTGAGCTCGAGGCGGAATACCGGTCGGTGTTGGTCAAGGAGGATGAACGCGGCGAAGAAATACTGACCGTCGACCAACTCGGCGAAGATCAAAGTCCGGCCGTCAAATTGCTCGATACGATTCTCCTCAGCGCCATGCAACGACGGGCGAGCGATATTCACATCGAAGCCACGGACCGGGCCACCAGCGTGAAGTTTCGTGTGGACGGCATTCTCGTGTCGGCCATGGATCCGTTGGATGTCAAGCTGCACCCTCCGTTGGTGTCACGGCTGAAGGTCATGTCGGACCTCGACATCGCAGAGCGGCGCGTGCCGCAGGACGGCAGCTTCCGCATGCGCCTCGACAGGAAGA
Source organism: Nitrospiraceae bacterium (assembly GCA_035715525.1). Taxonomy (GTDB): domain Bacteria; phylum Nitrospirota; class Nitrospiria; order Nitrospirales; family Nitrospiraceae; genus JAHBWI01. The sequence goes on along the minus strand of DASTLA010000283.1, from coordinate 4,707 downwards.
CGGTCGATTTTCGCGTGTCGATTCTGCCCAGCGTCTTCGGCGAATCGGTGGTCATCCGTATTCTCGATCGAGAGGCGATCACGACAGGGGTCTCCAGTCTCCGCTTGGACCGGTTGGGATTCAATGCCGAGGACTTGAAGCGATTCCGCCGGGCGATTACGCGGCCTTACGGCATGGTGCTGGTGACCGGTCCCACTGGGAGCGGGAAAACGACCACGCTGTATGCAGCCATCAGCGAGATGAATATTCAGGAAGACAAGCTGATTACGATCGAAGATCCGGTGGAATACCAATTGCCGGGGGTGGTGCAAATTCCGGTCAATGAGAAAAAGGGGTTGACGTTCGCGCGCGGACTTCGGTCGATCCTCCGGCATGACCCCGACAAGATCATGGTCGGCGAAATCCGGGATGCCGAAACGGCCCAGATCGCTATCCAGTCCGCCTTGACGGGTCACCTGGTGCTGACCACCGTTCACGCGAACAATGTATTCGACGTCATCGGCCGGTTCGCCTCCATGGGGATCGATTCGTACAATTTCCTCGCAGCGTTGAACTGCGTCCTCGCCCAACGCCTGATCCGCATGCTCTGTCCCGATTGCCGGCACGCCGTGCCGCTCGATCAGGCGCTCGCGGAGGAATCGGGTTTGGATTATGAACAATACAAGACGGTGACCTTCTATGAAGGCAAAGGGTGCCCCGAATGCCATGAAACCGGCTACCGGGGCAGGAAATGCATCACCGAGTTCCTGGATCTCACGGACGAGATCAAGGAGATGATCCTGGCCGATCGAGCCTTGTCCGAAATCCGATACCGTGCCGTGACCGACGGTATGATCACGTTGCGGCAATCGGCATTGAAAAAAGTCTTGGCAGGGGAAACCTCTCTCCGCGAGATCAATCGCGTGACCTTCAGCGAAGAACGTTGACGCATGTGGGATTGGATCGCCAGCCGACCCCGGTACTGCCTGAAGATCGGACTGCGCGACGTCGCCTGGGCCAAAGTGAGCCGAGACTGGCGCGGACGTCCGCGGTATCAATCCGTCGTATCCCCCTTGCCGGAAGGAGCGATGCGATTGTCCCCGCTCGAGCAGAACATTCTACTTCCAGCCGAGATGGAATCGCAGATCCGGAGCGCCATGGCGGGCGGGGCGGGACAGGTTGCGACGACTGAGGTCAACGCTCCCGAGGTGCCACGCGCCGCGACCGTTATCCTGCCCGATCTCTCGGTGCGGTTTGCCGTGCTGACGCTCCAAGATCTTCCTTGGAGTTCGGAAGAGCGGGATGCGGTGGTCCGGTGGCGGTTGGGACAGGATCAACTGTTGTCGCTGTCGGGCGCCAAGGTGTTTTCACAGGTCCTCTCCGAACCGGCGGCGGCCGGCGAAGGACCCTATTCCATTTTTGCGGTCGTGGTTCAAGAGGCCGTGCTCGCGCAGTATGAATCGGTTTGCGAGGCGGCAGGCTTGATCCCTCAAGAGATCGATGTGTCGAGCCTCAGGCTGTTCAATCTTTGGGCGCGCGCGTCGGGCGGGCCCAGGCGGATCACCACCGATTATCTCTGGGTGAACGCGACGGACGGTGGATTTACCGCCTTCGTGTTTCAAAAAGGTCAACTCGTCTACGTGCGCTCAAAACTGTCTGCGGTGGGCGGCATGGGGCCGGCCGGCGCGGATACTCAATGGGCGGGTGCCGATCGAATCGTCCAAGAGTGCGCGGATTCCATTTACGCCTGCCAGCAACAAACAGCGGATTTGACCGTCTCGCAGGTCGTGATGTTGGCCGATGAAGCTCTCGAGAAGGAACTTCAAAACCGCTTCGAGAAAGGCCTGGGCCTGCCCGTGAAGGCGATCGAGTGGGACCACATCACCCGTCAGGGAAAAGGCGCGATCGTGGGATCGCATGCCGTCGCGGCTTTGCCGGCAATCGCGGGGGTGATGTAAATGCTGTCGCTCGGCTCGCTGTCCGCCGGCATGCGCGACTTTCTGGCCCAGATCGGGCAACCAGCGAGCCGGGACGGCTATTTTGCAATCAATTTGAGCAGCCGGTATCGATGGTATCTGGCCCCCGCCCGTCTGGGGATTATCGTGCTGGTTGGAATCATCCTCGGGGGGATCGGTTGGGATATCTGGCGCTCCGTTCTCGTGTGGCAAGAACTCCAGTCGATTCAAGACGCGCTGGAACAGGTCCAGGAGCGGGATCGTGCGGTGCTGAAGGAGGCGCAGCAGCAGGGGATCGACCTCTCGGAAGCGGCGTTGCAAGTTCTTCCCAAAGAAATTGAATTTGCCAACCAGTTGATCGAGAAGCGCGCTTTTTCCTGGACGAACTTTCTCACGGAACTGGAGCAAGCCATTCCTCCTCGGATCGCGGTCAACAGTATTCGGCTTGAACCGACCAACGGGACTATTCTGCTCAACGGTGCGGCCCGCGCGCTGGAGGACGTGACCACGCTGACCGTGGCGTTCCAGGATCATCCCCGTTTCAAAGATCCGGTATTGGGCCAACATCGGGATGCAGGGAACGGGATCGTCGAGTTCGATCTGTCGATTCGCTATCGGAGCCGGAATCCATGAGAATTCCAGGGCTCGGCCGGTTCCAGGATTCGCTTAGGCAGCCCTATGCACCGCTGTTGCCGTGGCTGGCTTGCGCCACCGCTTTGGTCGTGCTGTGGTACGGCATTCAAACGTTCGTCTTGGGTGCGGCGCAAGACGAGCAGCGCCGACTCGAGACCGAGTGGGGGCGGTCGCGGCAGCAACTGGCCCGGCACAAAGAGGCGAAGAAGGCCAAGGAGGATCTGCAGCGGGTGTGGGCGGTGTTGCCGCTGCTGCGCGACTTCGCTCCACTGGCCTTGGGTGTCACGGAAGAGGCCAAACGGGATCAAGTCACGCTGCCGGCGTTGTCGTATCGAACGGAAAAGACTGCGGTCCCTGATGCGACCAAAGCCGTGCTGCAAGGGACGGTCACCGGCCGGTACGAAGACCTGCGGCGCTTCATTTACAACCTTGAATCGGCCGAGGAGCTCTTGTTCATCGAGGATCTCAATCTCGTTCGATCCGGCAACGTCCAGGATCAACAATTGACCTTCAACATCAGAATCTCCACGTTTCTGAGGGGAGACCATCCTTCCGTTACGACACAATAATCATGAAGTCGAACCACAAGAATCAAATCTTGCTGTTGCTGGGCCTCGTCGCCCTCTGGGGTGCGGTGCTGCTGTGGCAGCTGGGACATTCCGGCGAGGCGGAACGGGTGCCGCTGAAGAACGTCAGTGGAGTAAAAGCCGTGGGCAAAAAGCCGACCCCCGCCTCGGCCGGAGGGACTCTCCACGTCAACCTCGAGCGGTTGGACCAAATTACCGGCCAGCGCAGCGCAACGTTTTCGGCACCGCGAAACATCTTTGCGTCATTGACGCCGCCTCCTCCGGTGGCGGCAGCCGCGGCTGTTCCTCGTAGACCACGCGGCCCGCGCGGTCCGCAGCCGGCTCCTCCACCGTCCGTCCCGATAGAGGAAGAGGAGGAAGAAACCCCACAGGCCGAGGAATCCCAAGCCGTGTCCCAGGAGAAACTGGAACGGCTGCGTGTTACCGCTGAACTGACCCAGTTTCGCTATCTGGGGTTTCTCAAGGTAGGAGATAACCGGCAGGGCCAGAATGCAACCGCCGTACTGGTGAAAAACGAAGAAATGCACCTGGTGCAGTCAGGCGAGACCATCGCCAAGGAGGTCTTGGTCAAGGCGATTTCGCCGAGCGAGATCACTCTCCAGGACGTCGCAACCAAAATCACCCAAGTTATTCCAGTGACGGAAGAGGCGGCGGCGCCCACTCCGTCGAACTAGCTTCGAGGAACCGTTGATCATGAGAGGGTGGGGTCAACGCGGCGTCACGTACCTGGCGCTGATGTTCTCGATCGTGTTGATCGGGCTCTCCGCCAGTGCCGCCGCACGGCAGTGGAAGTTCATGATTCAGCGCGAAAAGGAAGCCGACCTGATTTCCAAGGGCATCGAAATCCAAAACGCCTTAACGCTGTACTCGAATACGATGAAGATCGGTCGGGTCATGACGACCGAGATGTATCCCCAATCGCTCGGCGAGTTGACGAGGCTGCCCAAACCCTTTCTCCGCAAAGCCTACAAGGATCCGATCACGGGAGGAGACTGGGACTACATGCGGGCACCGACCGGTGGCATCATGGGAGTACGGTCAAAAAGCAAGGCCAAGCCGATCAAGGAACGAGACTTTCCTTTGGGCGTACGGCATTTCGAAGGGCGTCGCACCTATAATGACTGGATGTTTCAACATCCCAATCCCTCTTCGATGTCCATGTTCATGCCTCCGATGGGCGCATTGCCGCCGGGCGTTGTCCCTGGCGCCATGCTCGGTACCGTGCCCGGCGCCGTCCCCGGCGCGCCTGGAATGCCCCTGCCTCCGGGAGCGGCATCGCCGATGCCGGGCGCGGCGCCCGCACCGAGAGTCCCTTGACCGCACTTCGACCCCCACAGTATCCTAACTCGTTTTAATTCGGCTGCCGTTGGGCTTGGTGCCGCGAAGTGCCCCGAGGATGCGGTCGGCCGTCATTTGAGAAGGATAAAACATGTCGCAAGATCTGCATGACGCTCCCGTGGAGGAACAGACTTCAGCCGAACTCGAGTTGTCGCCGGACGCATATGTGGCGGACCTGGCTCGGAAAGCAAACCAGGCAGCCGGGCGACTGGCTG
>DASTLA010000282.1:0-5888 GCA_035715525.1 Nitrospiraceae bacterium | reverse complement strand
TTTGTTCCAATTTTTTTGCAGGTCTTTGAGTTCCATATGAGCCTCCTGCACGTGACAAATCGGCCATCCTTGGCCTCGAGCTGAACGGTTCATCATGCACTACGGGTCCGCCTCGTTCCGCTGAGACTTCGCCATGCTGTTCACATATCTTCTGATTCCAAAAATGAGGCCCACAGTCGCAACCCCTCCAAGCGAAAGCAGCACAAACGCCCACCGCCAAGGCGAATCCTTAAGGTGGAACGCCATCAGCGCGACGGTCGCCGCCCACACGAGAATCGCCATCACTAAGCCGTAGTTCATGAACCACTGCAACAACCGGTTCACACCTTTCTCCTCTTCGCAGTACACCGGAAGGCGCGACCTGAACAGACCAGATTGACTTCCTGCACCGTCCACCTCCCTTACCCACATACTCTTTTCAGCACCTCCTGGTACGCTTCCTCGATCCTTCCCATATCCTTGCGAAATCGGTCCTTGTCCATCGACTCCTTCGTCGTCTGCTCCCATAATCGGCATGTGTCCGGTGAAATTTCGTCGGCGAGAATCAGTTTGTTGTGGTGCACACCAAACTCAAGCTTGAAGTCCACGAGTATCAGGCGGCGTTCCCGAAAGAAGGGAACCAATGCACCGTTGATCTTGTGGCCGAGTTCCCGCATTTCACGCAACACCGCCGGCGTCGCGACCTTCAGCAGGCGGAGATGATCGTCGTTGACCAACGGATCACCCAGCGCGTCGTCCTTATAATAAAACTCGATGATGGCCGGTTCGATCGCCTCTCCTTCCTTGAGCCCCAGACGCTTGGCCAGGCTGCCGGCTATGACATTCCGCACGACCACTTCGACCGGGACGATCGTGACTTTCTTCGTCAGCATCTCGCGGTCGCTGGTTCTCTCGATGAAGTGGGTCGGGATCCCAGCGGCTTCCAAGAGCCTGAACAATCGCTCTGAAACCTTATTGTTGACGACGCCCTTTTCGACGATCGTCCCGCGCTTTTGCGCGTTGAACGCGGTCGCATCGTCCTTGAAATATTGGAGGACCAGGTCAGGGCGGTCGGTCGCGAAAATCTTCTTCGCCTTGCCCTCATAAATCATCCTGCCCTTGGCTTCAACGGCCATATCCGGTCTCCTTTTCCCCGCCTAGCGCGCAAACATCTCCAGAATTTCGTTTAAAGGCTTGACCGTCCCCAGCAGGGTGGGATGACCGACCCGGCGATTGTGCCGAAATTCCTTCACCTTTGCCAAGGCAAGGAGAAGAGCGTGAAAATCTTCCAATCTTTCGGTTTCAAAGTAGGTGATGAAGTCGAAATCATCCAATCCCGTCGAGTGGTACAGCTTCCGCTTGACCGTCATGTGATAGGGTAGCGCGGCTTCGGTATGCTCTCTCATCAAACCAGTCCGTTGCTCCTGGTCCATCCCCCACCAGTCGGCATCCTTGCGAATAGGAATCACGACTGCATAGGGCTTGGGCCCTGGATTGCTCGGCACTTTGAGATCGGCTTTCATATTGTCTGGAAATCCCGGAACATAGTTGGCCTTTTTTGTGATCCCGTGAAACAAACTGGCCGGCTTCAGATGCCTACCGAAGCGCGTGCCCTGCAGCGCCACGAGGAACTGTTGGCTGTCGGCCAGTGCCAATGCATGTATTCGGAACATCAGATCGGCATGATCGGATAAGCCTCTTAGGAGGTACGATTCGATGAGGACCTTTTCAGACCAATGCTCCAGCAAGCCTTTTACCTCGGTGACCGCCACGATCCGCGCGTCACCCGGCAACTCCCACCAGGCCTGATCCATCTCGTACGCCGCGAATGTGCCGTACACCCCGGTGTCCGTCAGGAGCTTTTCCCGGTCGGCCGCCAGAGCCGGTACAACAGCAAGCACGGACAAGAACAGGATGATGCTCAAACTGGCGACCCAGGCAGTCCTCATCGTCGGCTCCTCCCGGCTGGAGCGGCCTTGGCCGCTCGACCGAACACGCGTCGAAAAATGTCGTCCATATGGCGAAGATAATAACCAGCGGTGAAGCAGGCGCGGATCTCGGATTGGCTCAGATGCTTCGTAATGAAAGGGTCCTGTTCGGCCAAGGTTTGGAGCGTCCCCGTCCCTTGCCAAGAAGCCATGGCATTTCGCTGCACCGCCTCGTAAGACTCCTTCCGCTGTGCGCCTTTCTCGATCAAGGCCAGCAACAGGCGCTGGCTATACACGAGTCCCCCGGTGAGTTCCAGATTGCGTTTCATCCGCTCCGGATACACGATCAGGTTCTTGATCACATCGGTCACCCGGGCCAGCATATAATCGATCAGGATCGTACTGTCCGGCATGATCACTCGTTCGACCGATGAATGACTGATATCCCGCTCGTGCCACAGGGCCACGTTCTCCATGGCTGCGAGGCTGTTCGCGCGCACGACGCGGGCCAAGCCGCAGAGATTCTCGGACGCTACCGGATTCCGCTTGTGCGGCATGGCCGATGAACCCTTTTGCCCTTCCGAGAAATACTCTTCCACCTCCAGGACTTCGGTGCGTTGGAGATGGCGGATTTCGGTCGCGATCTTTTCGATCGAGGCGGCCAACAGGGCCAGAGCCGTCGCATAGGAGGCATGGCGGTCGCGCTGCACAACTTGGTTGGACACTGGATCCGAGGAAAGTCCCAGCTTCGCGCACACATACTCTTCGATGGCCGGCCCCTGATGAGCAAACGTGCCCATCGCGCCCGAGAGCTTGCCCACCGCGATTTCGGACCGCACCGCTTGGAGACGCGTTCGATGTCGGCTCATTTCCTCATACCAAATGGCGAGCTTGAACCCGAAGGACACCGGCTCGCCGTGAATGCCATGCGAGCGCCCCACCATGACCGTGTGGCGGTGCTCGTAGGCCCGCTTCTTCAACACGGAGATCAACTCATCCAGGTCTTGGAGGATCACATCGAGGGCCTCAGTCATTTGCACGGCCAGTGACGTATCGACGATGTCGGAAGACGTCAATCCCATATGCAGATAGCGATGTTCCGGCCCCACGGAGTCCATGAGGGACTCAAGAAAGGCGATGACGTCGTGTTTGGTGATTTTCTCGATTTCGGCGATGCGGTCGACATCGATCTTGGCCTTCTTGCGAATCCGTCCGGCGGTTCCCCGCGGCACTTGACCGTCTCGCTCGAAAGCGGCGCATGCCTGCAACTCGACTTCGAGCCAGATCTCATATTTGTGCTTCAGATCCCAAATGGCTTTCATCTGGGAGCGGGTATACCGGTCGATCATGCGTGCTCCATACCTTGCGTCTCGCCGTGGCCGTTGTTGGCAATTCCGACGACCGGTAATTCCGGATGCGCCCGCTTCCGGGCCAGTCGCTCATCGGTCGTGAGGACCTTGTCAAGGATGCCGTTGACGAACTTCGAGGCTTCTTCGTCACCAAAACTCTTGGCCAGCTCGATCGCCTCATTCAATGTCACTTTGGCCGGGACTTCGGGCAGGTGCAGCAACTCGAAACAGCCGAGGCGCAGAATGTTCCGGTCCACGATCGGCATGCGGCTCACCTTCCAATTGGTGGCATGCGCGGTAATCACCCGATCCAGCTCCGATTTTTCGGCCAATACTCCCGTGACCAGCCGCTCGGCAAACGCCTTGAACTCTTCCTCCAGCGGATAGGCCTTCCAGAACTCTTCCAGCCATAGGCCGGGTTGGCCGTGGATGTCATACTGAAAGAGAATTTGGATTGCCCGCTCACGGGCTTGGTGTCGCGATGCCATGGAATTTTCCGGTTAGCGCTTCTCTCTCACGGCCGATCTCGCCAGGCGCCGAACGGAAGCGGCCGGCGGAGCTGGCTCATCGCCCAGGCCGTCTTTCATCAGCGAGCGGAGGACATTGGCCATTTCGATCGCCGTGCGCGCCGCCTCCGCGCCGCGATTCAGCTTGCTCGGATCCGCTCGCTCGATGGCCTGCGCCACCGTGTTGGTGGTCAGGACGCCGAAGATCACCGGCACATTGGTATCCAATGACGCTTGCAGGATGCCTCGGCTGGCTTCAGCACTGATGTAGTCGAAGTGAGGCGTATCGCCGCGGATGACGGCACCCAAGCAGATGACCGCATCGACCCGACCGGATCGAGCCAGTTGTCTGGCGATGATCGGAATCTCGAACGCACCCGGTACACGCACGACCTCGAGATCTTCTTCCTTTGCGCCGGACTTGCTCAGAGCCTTTACGCATTCGGCAAGAAGGCGGCTGGTCACGAATTTGTTGAACTTGCTTGCCACGATGCCAAATCTCAACCCGGTCGCATCGTGAGAACCTTTGCGGAGTTTCATTTGAACGGGATTTCCCGAGGCAGCAGCCAACTCGCCGGCGCACCGGCGCGGGATCATACCTGGATCCGCCGCCAATGGCTACAGTTACACCTTCTTCAGGATATGACCCAACTTGGCTTTCTTCGTTCGAAGGTATCTGACGTTGGCTTCACGCGGCTGAATCTCAATGGGCACCCGCTCAACCACTTTCAGCCCATATCCTTCGATGCCGACGATCTTGCGCGGATTGTTCGTGATGAGTCTGATCTGGTGCAACCCCAACTGAACGAGTATTTGCGCTCCCACGCCGTAGTCGCGCAGATCGGCCTTGAATCCGAGTTTGAGATTCGCCTCGACCGTGTCGCTGCCCTGGTCCTGTAATCCATAGGCCTTGATCTTATTCAGCAAGCCGATCCCCCGTCCCTCTTGGTTGAGGTAGAGCAACACGCCACGGCCTTCTTTTTCGATGATCTCCATCGCTCGCTGAAGCTGGTCCCGGCAATCGCACCGCAGCGAGCCCAGCGCATCGGCGGTCAAGCAGCCCGAATGTACCCGCACGAGGGTCGGCGTATCCGAATCCACCCGCCCCTTCACCAACGCAATGTGGGTTGCTCCATCGATCTCGTTTTCGAAGGCGATCGCTTCAAAATCTCCAAACGTCGTGGGCAACATTGCGCTCGCAGCTCGCTTCACGAATGTCTCCCACCGCATGCGATACTCGATCAAAGCTTTGATCGTCACCATTTTGAGCCGGTGACGGCGGGCGAACTTGGTCAACTCCGGCACTCGCGCCATCGTGCCGTCTTCGTTCATGATTTCGCAGATCACACCGGCCGGATACAGGCCGGCGAGCCGAGCAAGATCGACCGAGCCTTCTGTCTGACCCGCGCGCCGCAAGACTCCCCCCTTTTGGGATTTCAGAGGAAAGATATGTCCCGGCCTGGCCAGGTCGGCAGGCGCGCTCTTCGAGTCGATCGCGACGTGGATCGTCGTTGCTCGGTCCGCCGCCGAAATCCCAGTCGTAATTCCCTTTCTGGCATCGATCGACACGGTAAACGCCGTCCCGAACGTAGCGGTGTTTTCCGCTGCCTGGGGTGGCAGCTGCAGCTCTTCGACGCGCTCCGGTGTCAGTGCGAGACAGATCAATCCGCGCGCATGTTTGGCCATGAAGTTGACCGCTTGCGGGGTGACCTTTCCGGCGGCCATCACGAGATCGCCTTCGTTCTCTCGGTCTTCATCGTCCACCAGGATGACGAACTTCCCCCGTTTGATGTCCCTGATCGCGGACTCGATTGAATCAAACGTCTTCGCCATAAATCCTCATCTTACGCGAACATGGCAGCACCTTCCGCTTTTTCCTGGCATCTGTCAACGGCAACCCTATCACTCGGCCGATTCCGAAGCCATTGCAGGATGACGCCGCCCCACCAAGGAGACACTCAAGGCAGCGACGGCCGCGAGCGCAGTCATGGTCAGCCAACCGGCCTCATACGTTCCTGTCAGCTGTCGGATGCCGCTGAACCAGATCGGGACGAAAAACCCGCCCAGGCTACCGGCTGCTCCCACGAACCCCGACGCCAGCCCGATCTCCCTCGGATACCACTCGG
>DASTLA010000281.1:0-9571 GCA_035715525.1 Nitrospiraceae bacterium | reverse complement strand
TCGTCGTCCGCCGCGCCAACCGGCTCAGCCTCAGGGGTTGGATAGAAGCGCATAATACCAATAGCGTGACTGTTACCGCAGAAGGTCCAGAGGCGCTGGTCGACGCATTGGAAATCGCCTGCAGCTTGGGTCCTATCGATTCGGATGTCGAGAGTTGGACGCGCAGCGATAAGCCGATTGGCGTCAATGCAGCCGCCTTCGAACGCCGGGTCGAAAGTGTCGTAGGGAAAGATTAAAAGACGAGGGGATCGAACGATGAAAACCCGCGCCGCTGTAGCCGTTGCCGCCGGAAAGCCGCTTGAGATCATGGAGGTGGACCTTGACGGCCCGCGCGAAGGCGAGGTTCTGGTCGAGGTCAAGGCGACCGGCATCTGCCACACCGACGAGTTCACGCTGTCGGGCGCCGATCCGGAAGGCATCTTCCCCGCCATCCTCGGCCATGAGGGCGCCGGCATCGTGGTCGATGTCGGGCCGGGGGTGACCAGCGTTAAGAAGGGCGACCATGTCATCCCGCTCTACACGCCCGAATGCCGGCAGTGCCCCTCCTGCCTGTCGCGAAAGACCAATCTGTGCACCGCCATCCGCGCCACCCAGGGCCAGGGTCTGATGCCGGACGGCACTTCCCGTTTCTCCGTCAATGGCGAGAAGCTGTTCCACTACATGGGCTGCTCGACCTTCTCCAACTTCACCGTACTGCCCGAGATCGCGGTGGCCAAGGTCAATCCGGACGCGCCCTTCGACAAGATCTGCTACATCGGCTGCGGCGTCACCACCGGCGTCGGCGCGGTCATCAATACGGCCCAGGTCGAACCCGGGGCGACGGCCGTCGTCTTCGGCCTCGGCGGCATCGGGCTCAACGTCATCCAGGGCTTGAGGCTCGTCGGTGCCGACATGATCATCGGCGTCGATCTCAACAACGACAAGAAGGCCTGGGGCGAGAAGTTCGGCATGACGCATTTCGTCAATCCGAGCGAGATCGAAGGCGATCTCGTGCCCTATCTCGTGGATCTGACCAAGCGTGGCGCCGATACGATCGGCGGCGCCGATTACACCTTCGACTGCACGGGCAATGTGAAAGTCATGCGGCAAGCGCTTGAAGCCGCTCATCGCGGCTGGGGCCAGTCGATCATCATCGGCGTTGCCGGTGCCGGTCAGGAGATCTCGACGCGGCCGTTCCAGCTCGTCACCGGCCGCGTCTGGAAGGGCACGGCCTTCGGTGGCGCGAGGGGCCGTACCGACGTGCCGAAGATCGTCGACTGGTACATGGACGGCAAGATCGAGATCGATCCGATGATCACCCACACGCTCAGCCTTGACGAGATCAACAAGGGTTTCGATCTCATGCACGAAGGCAAGTCGATCAGAAGCGTCGTCGTGTACTAGGAGCATCGATATGGAAGTGACACGCCATACCGCGTCGTTCTTTGATCGTATCCTTGACGTACTTGAATACGACATCCTTCCGAAAACGGAAGAAGGCGTCGCCAAGGGCAACAAGATTTTCGGTGCCGCGCTCCTGCGAAAGTCCGATTTGTCGCTGGTCCTGGCGGAGACCAACAATGAAACCGAAAACCCGCTTTGGCATGGTGAGATCCATACGTTGAAGCGCTTTTACGAACAGGCGCCAAGTGGCTCGAGAGCGACGAAGGATCTCATATTTTTATCGACCCACGAACCCTGCTCCATGTGCTTGTCCGCAATTACGTGGGCTGGGTTCGACAATTTCTACTACTTCTTCAGCCATCAGGACTCCCGGGACGCCTTTGCGATCCCGCACGATCTGGAAATCTTAAAGGAAGTGTTTGCGGTTGACCCCGGCGGCTACAGTTCGAAAAACGCCTACTGGTCCAGTTACTCTATTCGCAACGAAATCAATCTTCTTCCACAAGGAAAAGGCAGAGACAGCCTCCATAATCGCTCAGATTTGATCATATCGGCTTACAATAAACTATCGATGATCTATCAATCAACGAAATCGAACAACGATATACCCCGTCGGTAAATCTGGAATTGGTGCAGGAGCAATCACGCGTCATCAACTTAATGTAGGGCGCAAATACCGTCGGCCTCTGCCACTCCACCAACCGGGAGTCGTCTATTGGAACAGACTACTTGCGGCTGACAGTTAGAGCCTCCAGTCCCTTCTGGCCTTGGCAGTACCTCACCAGGACGCTCTGCCCCTCCTCTAGCCTGTCGAGGCCGGAGCGGTTCAAAGCCGAGACGTGGACGAAAACATCCTTATGCGCGCCCTCAACGCTGATGAAGCCGAAGCCCTTACCAGGGTCGAACCATTTCACGATCCCCGCTGCTTCCTGTCCTTCGCTTCCGCCGCCGACGCCTGAGCGCTCGGGCCGACTTACAAAGCTCGGGGCTGTCGTTTGGACAACGTCGACGACTTCCGTGACCTGCTTGCCCTTATGGCCCTGTTCGACACGGACCTTCAGAATTGTTCCCTCCACAACATCCGTGTGTCCCGCGCTCTCCAGTGCACGAATGTGCAGAAAGGCTTCTGAGCCGTCGGCCAGCTTGACAAAACCGAACCCTTTGGCCGCGTTGAACCACTTTACTTCGGCGTCCAAGGCCGGCGAGGACATCGGGCGCTGGAAGAAGTCCGGTTCAGTATACTCCTGGCTGGAGCTGGTCTCATCGAAGCGGCGGCGGCGCGGCTCCCTGCGGTTATGATTTTCCTTGCCCATTCTCGTATCGATCCATGCAATGATATCTTGGTAGCATCTCCAAATTGCGGGTTCAATGGGAAGGCACCGCCCTTGGAAGCCTCGCCGTCGACGACTTGATGGAGATGCACATCACACGCTCATGTGTGGCGCAAAACGAACGCATCCCAGGAAAGCGGCACTAGGCACCCCCAAGCGCGCGGACATGAAAGGTCGGGAATGTCAGAGCGCCTCCTCGTCAGTTTGCTTGCAGATATCCGGCCGCGTACCCGCCATCCACGATTTAGGCCCACTCGCCTCGCCGGAAGACAGGCACACGGCTTCCATCCGATCGCATTCCGTCGATGTCGATTTCGCCCGATCCAATCATCCAGTCGATATGGATGAAGCTCTTGTTACCGCCCTGTGCGGCGATCTGCTCTGGCGTGAGCTTGTCGCCATCGACGAAGCATTTGGAGTAACATTGTCCAAGCGCGAGGTGGCAGGAGGCGTTTTCGTCGAAAAGCGTATTGAAATAGAGGATGCCGCTCCTGGAAATTGGTGACGAATGCGGCACCAACGCTACTTCGCCGAGATGTCGTGCGCCCTCGTCGGTGTCCAATACCTTGTTCAGCACCTCCTCCCCACGACGTGCCTTGGCCTCAATGATGCGACCGGCTTCGAAACGCACCGTGATTCCGTCGATCAGCGTGCCCTGGTAGGACAGCGGCTTGGTGCTGCTCACGCGTCCATCAACTCTCATTGCGTGAGGTGTGGTGAACACCTCCTCCGTCGGAATGTTAGGATTGCAAATTATGCCATTTTTCGCGATTGAGGCGCCGCCTTGCCACAAGTGCCCCTCGGCAAGGCCGACCCTCAGGTCAGTTTCCGGTCCCGTAAAGTGAAGTGCCTGAAACCGCTCGCCGTTGAGCCATTCCGCGCGCGCCTGCAGCGCGGCGTTGTGAGACGCCCAACCCGAGATCGGATCGTCGGTCGTGACACGGGAGGCGGCAAAGATTGCCTCCGCCAGCTTCTGGACAGCAACACTCTCCTCGTCGCCGGGAAAGACCTGTCTCGCCCATGATGTGCCGGGATAGGCCACAATGTTCCAGTTGATGTCGAAGCCAGCAATCTTCTCCAGCGCAGGCTGGTAAGCGACGGAATTTGCTCTGGTAGCGCGCGCCACCTTCGAAGAATCCTCGTTCAAAAGCAGCATCGGATCGTCGCCCACTATGGCGAGGCGGGCCATGTTTGAGGAAAAGGCTTTCGCCATGCCGTCATAAAGCCAAGTTGGCGCCCGGTCGAAACTCAGGTCTGCTCCGTACTGATAACGACTGAGCGTGACCGCCTCATCCGACAGGATCGGCGTAACAAGCCCCGCGCCAGCATCATAGGCGTGCCTGGCGATCCGGCGCACGAGGGGAAGCGCCACCACCGGCGCAGTCAGCAGCAGATCCTGGCCCGGTTGTAACCGCAAGCCGACTTTCACTGCCACCTCGGCCAGTCGGTCGAGCTTCACCGGGTCGATAGCTGCTGTGGTTTTTTCGCATTGGGTGTTCATGATGTCGCCGTGGATGCAGTTCGTGCGGGCCTATTTGCTCTACTCGTCCCAACTCAGCAAGTCATGAGATAAAGAACGGCAGCCGGTCACCGCCAAGCTTTCCTTACAATTGGGCGCACAAGCGCCGGATTCGGACCGGAATCGAGGGGCGAGGAAGCGGAACCGGGTCTGCCAATCCATAAAAACGGATAGGCTCAGCTGACCGGCCCCATAGCGGTCCTGGATTCTCAGATATTGGAACGCCGCCACCCAGCAGCCCGCGCGTCCGATTCCGAGCAGAACCATCGCTCGCCTTTGTGAGTGCTGATCTTGGTGCGCCCGTAGTATCGTTGACCGGGCATGTGGTAGATGCGTTCGCCCTTTGCCGAAACGTTGCCCTTTATCCGACAGCTGCCTTGTTTGTGTGTTTCTTGAAGCAGCATGGAGGGCGCGTGGGAAACCGTTGCGGGGTCTTCTATCTTCCGTGCTCTCCACTGCCATGGCACGGCGAACGTGCCCCGCCAGATGCCGGACTTTTGTTCCCTTGCGTGCTGCTGCTCGCGTGCATACCTACCTTGGCTGTAGCGCGGCCAATCCAGCGCATAGCCGGTGCGGACCATTAGTGCGGCGACATTTGCACCATCGGCTCGATAACAATTGGCGACCATACGGCCGTAGCGGTCGCGCTCGACAAGCTCGCATCGGGTTGGTCGGGAAACCGCCAACATCTCAGCAAGGTGTCTGGCTGCTTCGGCCCCGCAACGATACCGCTGATCCTGCTCACCCTGGCACAGCTGAGCCGATTCAGGGGCATCGATCCCGTTAAGCCTGATCCGTTCACCATGAATCTCTATGGTGTCTCCGTCAATCACGCCGGCACGACCCGATATGGTCCGGGATGGAGAAGCTGAGGGATTGGCGCCAAACGTGATCACGCTCGGCCACGTCATGGAGCTCGCGCCGTGCTCAGGCCTTGAATCAAAGCTCGACGCACGATCCCAGATCGTGCCACGACCGAATTCAGTCCAACCGACTGCGAAAAACGCCATGCAGGCCAGAACCGCTATGAAGACACCACGCCCCCTTACCCAAGCCAAGTTTTGCCCGCGCCGCAGATCCACATCGCGGAGCTGTGGGCGATACTTTCGCGGTTGTGGTGATCTTTTGACGAAACGATGAATGAAATTGCTCCCGCGTCCAATAGCAGTTTCAGTTTGCGCCAATTGCCGGCAAAATACGACCGTCAACAGGAGCAAGGTTTAGCGCGACGTTAATGACGGTGATTGCTATGGCAAGGAGATTGGAAAGAGGTCGCCGAAACGACGGCGACCATGTGATCTGAGAAAAGCAGACCGGTCCGGGATGGGAGACCCTGACGCCTTGCGTCAATGATGCCTGAATGGAGGCTGAGTTTTCGCGAATTGCATCCGCCCCTACGGCCTATCAGTGGATCGTGTGAGTTAGGGGGAACGGAAATCACATGTCAGAGAGCGCCGCTTGGAGCAACCGCACGCGCGAGGAGATGGCTTCCCTGACGCTCGCATGAACGCCCTCGGCAAAGTCACCCGGCATCTGGGCGAGCGCCAGTGCGGGCGCCGCTTCGGCAGCCTCCAGCACCTCAGTGATCACCCGTTTCATGACGGCAGGTCCAATCCCCGCCTCTTTCCCCGTCTCGACGAAGTGCATACCGACAATACCGACAATGCGGTATTTGCGATTCCGGCCTACCGACATGGCGAGCTTGTATTTGGCATGCGGTATCTGGTGCGCCTCAAAGGCCGGCTGCGCCGACAGCACGTCATAGAACGGAGTGAGTTGAAATCCGCCGCCGGGTCTCAGGAAGATGCTGAAATTCTTGGCATGACCATCGGTGGCACCGATCAGCCAGAAGATGATCTGGCTCTTGAAGAAGTCTGCCTGATCGCGCGCAGGCTCGTCGCTCGCCCGCAGCAGCGAGACGATATCAACGATGCTTGGCCCATTGAGGCCGCCGGCATTCGCCTGATACTTGCGTGAAGGCGGCACGCCGAGCGCTTGGCAGAAATCCTCCTGCGGCAGCCGAAGCAACCGGCCATCTGGCAGCCACTGACGGTCGAAGCGCTCCACGACCAGCACGCGTCGTTCGCCGAACGTGACGATCTCCGTCTGATTGACGGGCAGGCCGAAGGCTTCCATGAGCTTGAGGCAATAATGCTCGTTGTCGACGCTCGCCGCCATGTCGATCATCCCGAACGCCGTGGGTATTTCGCCAATCTGCGGCTTTAGAATGTGGGTGGTGGGCGTTGTGCCGAGGGGGCGCATCCACTGCCCTTCGTGAAGGAGCAGCGCCGTCTTCTCCTGCGCGCCCGCCACCGATATCCGGAATTCATGCTCGGGATCGATGCCGAGGGGCATTCCGCCAAGGTTCGCCAGTATCTTCTCGATCTCAGCATCGGAGACTGGCTCGCCGCGAATTTCGTGACCGGCATCGGGCAGCACGTCATCCGGCAGGAATTGCATCGCGCCGACGCAGTCGCGGCCGATCTGCTCCAGCAGGCTGTAGGCGTCTGTACCTGCAGCACCGGTCCGCTCGGCGACCCTGCGCCTGACATTCACGTTATCGGGCAGCAGGTTGTCGAATACCGCCACAACCGGCTCTCCGCGGTATGCGGTCTTGCGCAGGGGGAGTGAAAGCGAGACCGCGAAGCGATGCTCCCAGTCCAGCCAGTCTTTATCGTACTGGAACGCGATGGCGCCACTTGCCTCCTTCTCCAGCCGGCCTATTAGCCGGTTGTTGATGAGCACGTTCAGCGGGGCATGTGTCTTGCGGCGCGCCATATCAGAATATGTCGCCTATGGATTTCTCAGGACCCTTGCGGCGCGGCGCCAGTTGGATTTCGAGATCGAGCGCCGCGAGCAATCCGAAGATCGTTTCGAGCTTCGTACCCTCTTTCCCGTTTTCGACATGGGAGATGGTCTTCTGTCCCGTGCCAGCGAGATCAGCGAGCTCCTGCTGTGAAAGATTACGCCGAACGCGCTCATTGTGAATGAGCGTACCAAGCTGCTTTGCGGACCGAACCATCTGGTGCATGTTTTGCTTCCTGACATGGATTATACCCTTCAGGGGATAAATACGCAATATACCTAGTAGGGAATAATTTGGTTTTATGCCGTACAGGGCATAAAGGCGAACTATACCTTCTAGGGTATAGAACCTCATCCGGGCCTGAAGCGCCGCGCATCACCCTTCGTTGTCTGGCGCACGTTCGTGGTTCAAGCTCCCTTCATAGCCATCGGCGGCGCTGTGGTTGCGGTCGCAAATTCGAGCGGGACGATGATGCTGATACGAGGAAGTGCGGGTGCTGCGCCAGCCCCGGGCGCTAGCGAACTCGTGATGCGCGTCCTGCGGGGGATCGGCAGGTGAGCTATTTCAGCGAGCGCGAACAGGCGAACGCCCGCGCGATTCCGAGACGGTCGCAGAAGGCGCCTGGGGCGGGATTCAGGGCTTGATCGCGAGCAGGGTAGAGGACGGCTCGTTCGAAACTTTCTATCCCGAGAGGTGCCCGACGGCACCACGCAGGTAGGCACTGACTACAATTCCTTTGCCAGGCGTTGCGTACAGAGATACCCGCTTTTGAAGAGCCGCCGTGGTTCGACAGGTCTGGCGAAGTCCCGGACACTCTCGACCTACTCGATCTCGTCGGATTTCGCTGATGCAGATCGGCAAGTCAATCGAGGGCCGTTACCACGACTATTTCAGCCATTATTACCTGAGCTTTGATATTGACGCCGGCCGCGACGAATTTCGCACGGCTGTAAACTGGATACATAAAGCAGCGGTTCTCGCGACCGTCTGTTTCGGAGCCGAGCGCAACGCTCGGTGGCAGTGAACGGGAGCGCAGAAAGGCGACCCAGCCATTCTGCCGCTCAATCTGGAGCAGCTAGCCTCAGACGATGTCCGCCAGTCCAGCGGAGATTGCGGCAACTGTCTCGCGCACCCTCCTGGCGTATTCGCGATGGCAGTCTTCGTCATAGCGGTAGATGGGAATGCTCAGACTCACGCCTCCCACCGGCATGCCCGAGCGGTCTAGGATGGCCCCACCGAAGCACTTGATGTCGGGTTCGTTCTCCTCGTTGTCGTATGAATAGCCGCGCTCGCGCGTGCGGCAAATCTCCGCTTCGAGCGCCTCGATCTCGGTAACCGTGTTGTCCGTGCGCGGCCGCAGGTCGAGCGAGGCGAGGACCGTCCGCAGTTGCGCCTCCGGCAATGCGGCAAGATATGCCTTCCCGACCGAGGTCGAATAGAGCTCGACGCGCGTCCCGATGCGCGATGTCATGCGGACGGTGCGTGGGCTCTCAAGCTTATCGATATAGACCATGCCCGTGCCGCTCGGCACGGCGAGATGGACCGTCTCGCCTGTGGCGTTGCGCAGTGCCTCGATGAAGTCTCGTGCCGCGGAGCGGAGGTCGGACGTTTCCCAGCTCTTGGACGCCAGGTGGATGAGCCGATGGCCCAGCTGATAGGTCCCGCGGCTCTCCGAGATCAGCCCCTCGGCCAAAAGCGCGGTGACTATGCGGTAGAGAGTTCCGCGAGGATAGGGGAGAAGCTTTGTCAGCCTCGCGATGTCGAGTTTGCCTGGATCATCAGCAATAGCCTGCAGCACGACCATGAACTTGGAAAACGAGGCGGTGCCTTTTACCTGCTGCCCCGTTGTAGACGGGTAGCGGGCGTCCGCAGAGCTGTGGTCCATATCAGTTGCCTCCCGCGCCTCGAGCTTGACAAGCCTGAGTCGCCTCTCGATAATGTGGGCAAATTGACCACATTATGGACAGCATGGTCAATCCTGTCCGTTGCGCGGCCACGCCTGCACCGAAGGATCAGAAGCATCGAGGCTGGCGACGGATGGACCCGGGGAGGAGAATCATGAGCGGCGGAGCATCGGGCGCCAAGAGTGTCAGCGATAAATGGGTTCCGTACCGGAAGGCCCAGCCGCCGGAGTCCCCGCCGGAACTCGTGATCCCCGACGCAATTCCAGCCGACGAGCGGATATGGGTTCCCGTCGATGACAATGTCTGGTTTCGGCCGCTTCTGATGTGCACCTCGCGCGGCTACTGGATGAACCTTTTGAAGGTGCGCAAGTCGGGCGTCCTGTCCCGCCACAGGCATCCCCTCCCCGTCCATGGTTTCGTGCTGAAGGGCGAGTGGCGCTACCTAGAGCACAATTGGATCGCCCGCGAGGGCGGCTATGTGTACGAGGCACCGGGCGAGACGCATACGCTGGTCGTCGACGAGCATGTTGAGGAGATGATCACGCTGTTCCAGGTCAACGGCGCGATGATCTATGTCGACCCGGACGGCAAGACGGTTGGCTACGACGACGTCTTCACCCGGATCGAC
>DASTLA010000280.1:0-2181 GCA_035715525.1 Nitrospiraceae bacterium | reverse complement strand
ATCCCCGCCGCTCTTGATCGTAATCAACCGCGGATGCCCGGCATCGCCCACCAATCGCATGGCTTCGCGAGGAGTACCGAGTCCCGCCTCCACCTCGGGACAAACAGGGATCCATTCGACATAGCGGGCCAGGAGATCGGTAAGAAAACTGTCCCGTTTATGACCACCGTCGAAACGCACTTCGTCTCCCAGCAGACAGCGGCTGATACCCAGACGCAGCGTGGCTTTCATCAGCGGACCACCTCCTGCCGGCCAAGAGCCAGATACTCCTGCCGAGCCTGATCATGATCGACGATGGGTGACGGATAGTCGGCCCCGATTCGGCAGCCGGCGCGCAATTGCTCGTGGAGGGGCATGAGATGGGGCTCGTGGATCCAACGCAGCCCCACATGGCGGAGTTCAGGGACGAACCGCCGGACGTAGTCGCCTCCCGGATCGAATTTCTTGCCCTGCAAGGCGGGATTGAAAATGCGGTGCCCCGGCATCGCGTCGGTGCCGGTCGAAGCACACCATTGCCAGTTGCCGTTATTCGCCGCAAGGTCCGCGTCCAAAAGATGATGCATGAAATAGCGCTCTCCGCTCCGCCAATCGAGCCGCAGATCTTTTACGAGAAATGAGGCGACGACCATGCGAACGCGATTGTGCATCCATCCGGTCTGATTGAGCTGGCGCATGCCGGCATCGACCAGGGGGTAGCCGGTCCGGCCTTCGCACCATGCAGTCCACAAACGCTCGCGCTCCGGCCCTTCCGGCCGGGGAACCGGGAGACCGGCCTTCTGTCTGAAGGGCCCATCAGTGACATGGGGAAAGGCCGCCAGCACTTGTTGGAAGAAGTCGCGCCAGATAAGTTCGTCGATCCAGGTGAGCACGTCGGGACGTGACCCATGACCTCCCTTACCGAGAGCCGCCATGGCGGCGTGTACGGCCGTCCGAACCGAGATGGTCCCGAACCGAAAATGAGGCGAAAGAATCGAGGTGCCGTCCAGGGCTGGGCGATTGCGCCCGCTGCCGTAGCGATGGACCGGGCCGCTGAGGAACTGCCTCAGCCGGGCGGTCGCCGCGCGCTCTCCCGGTGGGATCCAAGGCGATATCCGGTCATATCCGAGATCTTGGACCGAAGGCCAAGGATCGAGATCCGCGGCGATCGGCCTCCCCCGCGGATCAACCTTTTTGGGAATGCTCAGCAGCGCAGGTGGGGCGGTCCGCCACTTTGCCCACCAGCGCTTGCAATAGGCGCCATAGCGCTGAAAGGGATCACCGCTGAGACTGCGTACTTCCTCGGCTTCGAAGACGACGTGGTCTTTGAACGTCCGCACGGTTCGGCTGTCCCAGGCAAGCCGTTGCTGAACCGATCGGTCCCGTGCCATCGCTTCCGGCTCGTAATCCCGGTTCCAATAGACCGCGTCGACGCCCAGTTCTTGGACGGTACGGAGCACTTCTTCGACCGGCTCGCCTCGCCGCCAGAGCAAGACTAAGCCTCGTCCGGCCAAAGAATGCCGCAGCTCGTCAAGGCATCCCAACATGAAATTGACGCAGGCCGATCCGAACGTGCGGCGGCGCAGCAACGGCTCGTCGAACACGAACAAGGGGACCACCTCACGGCATTCCGCGCAGGCTTGAGCCAGCGCCGTGTGGTCGCGCAGGCGAAGATCTCGTCGAAACCAAACCAGCCCCTTCATGAGTGCAACTCCGAGGCGGGCGGACCGAGAGGGCGTCCTGCCGAAACGGCATCCGCGAAAAGCGTTCGTCGCCACACGAGGTAGGCGAGGAAGCCCGCCGTCGTCAGCATGAATCCCGAGCGAACGAGATGAAATCCGAAGACGGCTTGGTTCAGCCACTCGCTCGCGATCCCGAAGGCACCGTACGCCACCGCCAATCCCCAGCTCCAGGGACGAAAGAACAAAAACCCGTAGCCGATGAGGAAATGGACCAGCGGAGAATGCAGCTTGACGAGATACGCGAAAGGACCGCTCACCACCGCACCGAACAACTTCAAGGCGTAGGACGGGAAGAATTCGATAATCAACAAATCGACCAAGCCCACCACCAGAAATAGTGCGCCGAATAGCTGAATGTCTCGGCCGCTCCGCGACCCCGTCATAAGCCTTCTCCTTTTAATGCCACGCATCGAGTGGTCCGCGCCATGCGTCAGGAACGCCGGTCCACCAATCTTCGGGATGA
>DASTLA010000279.1:0-12744 GCA_035715525.1 Nitrospiraceae bacterium | reverse complement strand
ATCCATGTCAGTTGAACACTGGGCCCACCGCCCGTAATAAGTCCGTCTGAGTCCATGTGGATGCCGAATCGCGTCCCTCGCCGATAGGCATCCACGATCTCCTTGATAGCGGGCCAAATGGTCGACCGGACGCCCTGCACATCGTTTGTGTAACGCACATACCGGTCCACCGCATGAATGAACCATAAGGACGCGTCAATGGAATTGTATTCAGGCTCGCTCCCCGAATCGGGAAAGCGATTCGGCACCATACCTGCGGAAATTCGGCCGGCAAATGCTTCGATAACCTGCCAGGCGACCTTATGGCGGCCGGTCACCAGGCAGAGGCCCGGCAGCGAAATGAAGGTGTCGCGCCCCCAATCGGCAAACCAGGGAAATCCTGCCAATACCGTCCGATTCTCCCCACGACTGGCCAAGTAGGAGTCGGTCGCGATCCAGAGTGTTCGAATGAGCGGATCTTCGCTGAGCGCATCGCCCCGCAGTGACTGCCGCCTCTGTCGTTCTTTGGACAAGGCCTGGTCGATGCTCGATTGCTGCCACGCGTCGGTGGCGAAGACGATCTCGGCCGTCTGCCCCGTCGTCAGGGCATATCGAAATTCACCGGGGGACCACCAATCTTCCTCGTGGTCCAGCCCACGTTCCTGTTCGACAGGGTACTGTATCCGTCGATACCAGTCCGGTGCATGGACGTAGATTCCATTGTGCGCCGCATGAACACGCGGAACGTTGCGATAGGGCTGCCAGCTCACCTCTTGTTCATCTATCTGCGCCTCGGTGATAAGTTGGGAATTCTCGTGGTGAGCCGAATGAAATGGTCTCCCGGAAAGCATGGGTCGGATGTGGAGTGTGACGGGTACTCCCCCGGAGGGCGCAATGAGGCGCCAACGCAGAATCACGGCATCGCGTCCGTGCGGACACAGCACCTCCCGCACTACACACAGGCCATGAACTTCATACCGCCAGGTGGGCCAAGGCTCGGACGAAAAGTCGGCGCAGTTTCGAAAGCCTTCCGGGTACAGCGCACCGTCATAGACATTGGTCGAGAGCGGGATGTGAGTACCTTCGATCTCCAGCCATTCCTCAACATGATTGACCAAGACGAAGCGGTCCACCGGCGGAGTATTCGCAGCGAGCAGCAGCGCATGGTACCGTCGCGTATTGGCCCCTGCTACGGATCCTGAGGCAAATCCGCCACGCCCGTTGGTTTCCAGCCATTCCAGATAGAGGGCCTTGTGAAGGTTCTGGCAATCTTCCTTCGGTATCAGCATCACATGCCTCGTTGCCCTGAATCCGCTTCAGGGCCCCCCGGAAATCCTGCATTCCTCAGTGCCGGGCTCCCTCCCATCCAGAAACCACCATCGTCCCCGATGAATAGAACCGCAGCCCCGTCATGAAGCTTCGCCGCTATTCCCCGCTTTGTTGGATCAATTTGGCCACCAACCCCGTCCAACCCGTTTGATGGCTCGCACCGATGCCGGCGCCGTTGTCGCCATGAAAATATTCGTAGAAAAGGATCAAATCCCGCCAATGCGGATCTGTCTGCAACCGCGTCGCTCCTCCGTAGACTGGACGGCAGCCATCGGCACCGCGCAAAAAGATTCGGATCAGCCTTCGGGACAGTTCCCTGGCAATTTCATCGAGAGGCAATTTCCTGCCCGACCCGGTGGGGTACTCAACCAGAAAACTGTCGCCCAGATAGTAGTGAAACTTTTGCAGCGATTCGATCAGCAGGTAGTTTACGGGGAACCACACCGGCCCGCGCCAATTCGAATTGCCTCCAAATAGGCCCGTGGAGGATTCGGCGGGCTCATACTCCACACGATAATCCGACCCCATCGCCGAGAGCGTATAGGGATGAGCGGCATGGTAACGGGAAAGCGCGCGAATCCCGTAGGGAGACAGAAATTCCGCCTCATCCAGCATATAGCGCAGCACGCGTAGGAGACGGCTCCGATCGACGAGCGAAAGAAAGCGCCGGACTTCCCCATCCTGGGATTGCGTTTCAACGTGGATACTGAAGTCAGGACGATTTTCGATGAACCATTGCATGCGGTGCTTGAACCGAGGCAGCGTATCGATCAGCTCGGAATCCAACGTTTCCACCGCAAACAGAGGTATCAATCCGACCATCGAGCGAACCTTCATCGGGCAGGTCTGGCCGTCCGGCAAATGGAGCACATCATAGAAAAAGCCATCTTCCTTGTTCCACAATTCGATCTTCTCGTTGCCCATGTTGTTGATGGCCCGGCAGATGTAGACGAAATGTTCGAAAAACTTGCTGGCCACGTCCTCATAGGCCCGATCTTCCCGAGCCAATTCGAGCGCGATCGACAGCATGTTCAGGCAATACATGCCCATCCAACTCGTCGCATCGGATTGCTCGATATGCCCGCCGGTCGGAAGCGGCCGACTGCGGTCGAACACGCCGATGTTATCGAGCCCGAGGAAACCTCCCTGGAAGATATTCTTTCCTTCGGTATCCTTGCGGTTGACCCACCAGGTAAAATTCAACAGGAGCTTGTGGAACACACGTTCCAAAAACACCCTGTCTGCCATGCCCTTGCGCTTTCTTTCAATCTTATAAACCCGCCAGGCGGCCCAGGCGTGCACCGGCGGATTCACATCGCCCAGCGCCCATTCATAAGCCGGAATTTGCCCGTTGGGATGCATATACCATTCGCGGAGCATCAGCACGAGCTGATCTTTGGCAAACCGGGAATCGATCAACGCCAATGAAATGCAGTGGAACGCAAGGTCCCAGGCCGCATACCAAGGGTATTCCCACTTGTCCGGCATTGAGATGACGTCGGCGTTGTACAGATGTGTCCAATCGGCGTTTCGTCCGCGGAGGCGTTCCCGTGGGGGTTCCGGCCCTGCGGGATCGCCTTTGAGCCAACGATCGACTTCATAGTTGTAGAACTGCTTGGTCCAGAGTAAGCCCGCGAATGCTTGCCGCTGTACCCGCTTCGCGTCCTCCGACGCCTTGAGCGGGCTTAACGTGCGGTAGAATTCATCGGCCTCTTCGAGGCGTTGACGCACGAGGGCATCGAACGACCGATGCTCCAGCGTAGTCGAGTCTGTCTCGTTCGTGAATCGCAAGCGGATCGTGGCCGGATGCCCCGGTGCCACGGATAGCACGTAAAGAGCCGCCGCCTTCGAGCCGATATGGTCCGGATTGACGGCTTCCTTATCGCCCTGAACGACATAGTCATTGATGCCGTCTTTGACGTAACGCGCTCCTTCTCGATCACCGTATAGCCTCCAGGTATTCGTCTCGTTTTCGGTAAAGAGAAGCGCAGGATGTCCGTCGCACAACAATCGTCGGTACCCGTAATAATCATGGGTGAGCTCGACGGCGCTGGCTTCCTCGGTGGACTCTGCTTTTTTGAGGCGCGGCCGGCGCACATCGAGTCCCCACGACCACGTGTTCCGAAACCACAGAGTCGGCAACACCGTCAGCTCGGCGGGTTCGTGGCCACGGTTTTCCACCTGGATGCGGATGAGAAGGTCTTCGGGAGTCGCTTTGGCATACTCGACGAACACATCGAAATAGCGGTTCTCCGCGAAAATACCGGTGTCGATCAATTCAAATTCCGGTTCACCACGTCCGCGACGCCTGTTTTCCTCAACCAGCTGCGCATAGGGAAATGCCGCTTGCGGATATTTGTACAGGCATTTCATGTAGGAATGAGTCGGGGTTGAATCCAGGTAAAACCAATACTCCTTGACGTCCTCCCCATGATTACCCTCGTTCCCGGTCAAGCCGAACAACCGCTCCTTCAAGATAGGATCCCGGCCGTTCCAGAGGGCGAGCGCGAAACAGATCTTTTGATGCCGGTCGCTAATGCCTGCCAGGCCGTCCTCGTTCCAGCGATATGCCTTCGATCGGGCATGGTCGTGGGGGACCGCCTCCCATGCGGTTCCGTAGGCACTATAGTCTTCCCGTACCGTTCCCCAAGCCCGCTCGCTGAGGTAGGGCCCCCAACGCTTCCAATGTTGTTTCCGTCGATCGTCGTCGTCCAAACGCAGCTGTTCGGCCGTACGCGCGGAATCTGATTGGCCTCGAGAGAACTCCGGCATGGCACACACTCCCTCTTTGAACAAAAGAATCGAGCTGGTGCCGCCAGCATGCGCCGGGACAGCGAAAGATTCAACTTGGAATCATATTCCGGGATGGGCAGACAAAGGACGAGACAGAGACGGCTATGAGCGGTATCGTAGGCGACGGAGTCACCAGACTATCGGACTGCGGGATCGATGAGATGGAGCCGGATAGAGAAAGAGAATGGAAACGGAGTGAGGTCAGCTCCAGACTACGCTTTCTTGATTCATCAAGTAGTCGATGACTTCGATGCTATCTCGCAACTGGACTTGAGCCTGTTCGGACATCGGCAGGATCGCGCCGACCAGCTTTCCCGATTCCACTTCCGCAAGATTCGGAATTCCGTCGCTGCTCCGTTTTTCCAAATCAGATCGATAACTGGCCACCTCGTACCTCCAATCCTTTGTCGGCATCGGTGCGGAAATCTTGAACCGCCGGAGAGACGTTTGCGCTTCTGTGCCTAAAGAAGCATAGCACACGGATCTCTCGTTCCGTTGAAGCCTGTAACATACCGGATTGTTGGAGTATTTGATTACCAGCTAGTGTAAACCAACGGGCGGGAGTGCACCGAGAAAAGAAAAGTCGCCGATTTTCACCAAGGTAGTGTCCGAGCGCAAACGAAAATCGTCGCGACCGCTGTCCACGAATCGGGGGTCGACCGCCAGATCACTGTCGGGCTTCAGGTCTGGAGCAGGCTGATTCGGCGTGCCCTGCCGGAGGTAATTGGCCTCGCTGTTCTGCAAGGCATTGAAAGAAAGCCCGACCGTGCTGGCAGGACCGATCAGAAAGCCGTATGTATTGAGGCTGACGATATTGCCGGATACCTTGCTTTGGGAGTTCCCAAGAAAGGCAGCGCCGCCTCCATTTTTAACAAACGTATTGCCGATCAACGTGGAGCGCGAGGTGTCGTATACGACCACGGCCTCAAACAGGCTCCGAGTGATGATATTGCGCTCCAATCGGACATCGGAGTTGCCGGCGATGCTCACGCCGTGATCGTTGTCATGAATGAGATTCCCTCGCAAGGTCGCCTGAGCACGGGAAAACTGAATGCCGGTCGTTTCGCTTCCGCCGATGATACTGTCTTCGATGCGCACGTCTTCGACTTGTTGCACGAATAGCATGCCCTTGACCCGCGTTTGGCGGAGTGTGATGCCACGTCCATTGAAGATGCCGACGGCGTGGCCGCCGTGCTCGTTGATCGTTAACCCGACGATTTCCACGTCAGTGGCACCGTAGGGCCACTTCCCGACATGAAACACGCCGACCCGCTCCCGGCCTAGGATCGTGACTTCGTCCATGCCCGCCCCGACCAGTCGGATCTTTTCTTTGCTGTGTATCGTGACATCTTCGGGATAGGCGCCGGGTTTGATCAGAATGGTGTCGCCCTTCCTCGCAGCATCGACTGCCTCTTGAATAGAACGGTATTGACCAGACCCATCTCGGGCCACGACAAGCGTTCCCGGCTGGGACCCGCCGGGTACTTCAGCGAGGGACGGCGAAAGCCAACAGAGAATGCCGACAATCACGAGCAGCAGACGCATGATGATCCTCTTACCGCCGGATAGGATGAGAAGTCAATCAGCCGTCGTTGCGGGCTCTCGGCCCCCATGCTATCTTCCCGCTCGATGGTTCTCGTAGGCCTGACGGGTGGACTCGCAACCGGCAAAAGCACGGTGGCGGCCCTGTTCAAGCGTTGCGGCGCCTACGTCGTCGACGCGGACGTCTTGGCACGCCAGGTCGTTGCGCCGGGCACCGCCGGGTGGCGCGCGGTGGTGACCGCCTTCGGCAAGGGCGTGCTGAATTCCGATCGCACCATAAACCGACAGACCCTAGGCTCGATCATATTCCGCCACCCGGCGAAACGACGGCAACTCGAACGAATCATTCATCCTCGCGTCTCACGCGAACAGGCAAGACTCACCAAACAGGCGGCAGCCAAGAATCCCCGCGCCGTCGTGCTGTACGACGTTCCCCTGCTTTTTGAAGCAGGCCTTGAAAAGGTGGCGGATAAAGTTGTGGTGGTGGCGGCGGACCGAGAAACACAAATCGCCCGACTCAGGGAACGCAACGGCTTGAGTCGGTCCGAGGCGGTGAGACGGATTCGCAGTCAGATGCCGCTACGAAAAAAAATCCGCCGGGCAGATTATGTCCTGGACGGTACCCTCGCACGCGCAAAGCTTCTGACGCAGGTGAAGCAGCTGTATCGCGATCTCAGGCTACTGGCCTGATTTTCACTGCCTTTTCGGCCAGACGGTCCATATGGTAGCATCCCGACATGCACCAATTGACCATCATCGGCTCGGGTCCTGCCGGCCTCACAGCCGCCATTTACGCCGCCCGCGCAAATTTGCTTCCCTTGTTGATAGAAGGCTGGCAGTCCGGAGGCCAGCTGACGACGACCACCGAAGTTGAGAATTATCCCGGCTTCTCCAAGGGGATCATGGGTCCTGAACTCATGAAGGAAATGCGGGCTCAGGCCGAACGCTTCGGAACGGAATTTCTGACCGGCGACGTATCGGCCGTCGACCTCCGACGACGGCCGTTTGCTGTCGCGGTCGATGAAGAACGAACGATCCACACAAAAGCCCTCATTATTGCCACCGGGGCATCGGCGCTTCGGCTTGGAATCCCAAACGAAACGCGCCTCATCGGCCACGGTGTCTCCACCTGCGCGACGTGCGATGGCTACTTTTTTCGCGGGCAGGAACTGGTCGTGGTCGGCGGGGGGGACAGTGCCATCGAGGAAGCGGGTTTCCTCACCAAATTCGCCAGCCGAGTGACTGTCGTCCATCGTCGCGACAAGTTGAGGGCGTCGAAGATCATGCAGGATCGCGCATTCAAGAACGAAAAGATTACGTTTGCGTGGAACAGCGTCGTGGAGGATATTCTTGGGCGGGAGCAAGTCACCGGCGTGCGGCTCAAGAACGTGATCACCGGCGCCGTCAGTGAGCTGGCCTGCGCCGGCGTGTTCATTGCCGTCGGCCATCGTCCGAACACGGATCTCTTCAGAGGGCAACTCGAGATGGATCCCTCCGGATATATTCGGACCTCCCATGGCACCGCCACGAATTTACCCGGCGTCTTCGCGGCGGGCGACGTCCAGGATGCCATCTACCGCCAGGCCATTACCGCAGCCGGATCGGGCTGTATGGCGGCGATGGATGCGGAGCGTTATCTCGAACGCAGCGAACATTGAGCCATGCTCTGTGCAATCGTCCACTACCATGAGCTGGCTCTCAAGGGCCGCAACCGCGACTTCTTTGAGCAGCGTCTCGTCCGTAATCTGAAATTAGCGCTCACGAATCTGGGCGTTCGCCGAGTCGAATCGCTGCAAGGTCGCATCCGCATCATCATTCCCGAACAGGTCGACCCCAAAGCTGTTGCGGATCGCGTGCGCCGCACGTGCGGTGTGTCGAATTTTCTGTTAACGGAGTCGGTTCCATTGAGCCTCGATCATCCCGATCTGACTCCACTGAAGCAGGCCGCCGAGCGTGCGGTTCAGGGGAAGACCTTTTCCTCCTTTCGCATCAGCGCGAAGCGCGCCGACAAACGGCTGCCCCTCACCTCCATGGACGTGGAACGAGAGATCGGCGGGTATCTCAGCAGCGTGACAGGAAAGCGCGTCCATCTTAAACATCCCGATCTCACCATTCATGTCGAATTGCTGACGAAGGAGGCGCACGTCGCCGCCGGCAAGACCGCAGGTCCCGGCGGGATGCCGGTAGGAACGAGCGGTAAAGTTGCCTGCTTGATTTCGGGTGGCATCGACTCGCCGGTCGCCGCATATCGCATGATCAGAAGGGGGTGCGAAGCGCTGTTTGTCCATTTTTCCGGACGCCCGCTCGTCAGCCGAGCGTCCGAAGAGAAAGTACGGGACCTCGTACAGCTCCTCACGACCTATCAATACCATTCACGGTTGTTCGTCGTGCCGTTCGGGGAAATTCAACGGGAGATCGTGGCGAACGTGCCCGCTCCCTTCCGCGTCGTCCTCTATCGTCGTGTGATGGTCCGAATCGCGGAAGAATTGGGGCGTCGTGAAGATTGTTGGGCGCTGGTCACCGGGGACAGCTTGGGTCAGGTCGCGTCTCAGACACCGGAGAATCTCGCGGTCGTTGAGACCGCCGCAGAACTACCTCTCCTCCGCCCCCTGATTGGAATGGACAAGAACGAAATAACCGCCGAGGCCCAACAACTAGGGAGCTTTGAGATTTCGATCGAGCCCGACCAAGACTGCTGCAAGCTCTTTGTGCCGCTGCACCCCAGCACCCGCACTAGATTGCAGGACGTTCTCCGCATTGAACGCGGGCTCGAGATCTGCGCTTTCGTCAAACAAGGTGTCGACAAGGCCGAGTTGAGCGAGTTGTCATTCCCCGCCTGAGATGTGCTCGCGGGACCGCAGCTTTTCCGGCGGCAATGCCACCGAGTTTGGACTACCACCCTCGTTCCAAGGCTCTCTGCCGCACGATCCTGAAGTGGGCCTCGAGTTCCCGCTCCATTGCCATCGCAACCATCCAGTCGGGGATGATCGTGTCGACCTCGACGAGCAATTCGAATTCTGCCCTGGTTTGAGTGCCATCCCCAGCCGGCTCGAATTTCCACACCCGGCGATATTGCTTGAAATCCCCGCCCTTCAGTTCCGTCACCAAGCCGCCGCCAGGAAGCATATGCGACTCGCACAGGAGCCGACGCTCTCCAGGCAGGAGCGCATGAGTGATGAACAGTTCCATGAGCACACCCGTCCCCCGCTGCTCCAGGCGGGCCACCCTCATTCGTGTCTCGAACAATTCGGGCCATCTGGTATAGTCGGAAAGAATGGACTGAACAAGCGCCGGCCGGCCCGGAAAGAGCAGCGTCGCCGTAGCTTTGACCCCACCGCTTTCTTGGGTCTGCACCGACAATTCGTGGAGCTGCGCATCGCGCGAGCGTTCATCGCTGGCCCAAACCGGGTGGCTCAGAGCGAGACACGCCAGCACCATGCTGAGGACGTAGAGGCAGAAGCGGCGAGGCGGCACTTTCATGCTAACCGGTCAACGCGTCGATCAGGCGTTGGTGAATGCGGCGGACCCGCTCGAGTTGTCCTTTTGCGGGAAAGCGTTCGTAAAACCCGTCCGCACGAAACTCTTTGGCCAGCCCGGCCCAAGGCTGCAATAATTCGGCGAAGGGCTTGTGGCTCCCTTGCGTCTCCCAGTCTACGATGAGTTTTCGGTCGACGATGAGGTCGTTCAGCACCCGGATCAAGGCCTTAAGCGTCACGTCCCTGGTGAACATGTAGCGCTCGTTGTTGCCCCAAACGTCAGTCATGACCTCCTTGACGCCCTTCAGGTAGTCCCGGACAAGGGCATAACAACGGTCGGCCTTCATACCGAGATGGGAGTCCATCCATCGCTTGTGATCGACCACCATTTTCAGCAGCTCGTTGAACATCTCCGACTGCAGAATCCATTTTTCCTGTTTGCTGCGGCCGCCCAGACGATTGATTTTGTATTGGATCGGCGAATCGTCCTGGCCATATAAAAGATTCGTCACTTTTGCGGCGAATTTCTTTTCCGGACTTTCCCAGGATACCTTCTCGTACAAGTCCACCAAATGTGAGCGGTTGATGCGCGTGTGCGTCGAGTTGATAATGACGAACATCTCGGTCGCGAAATCCGCACTACGGCCGTCGAACAATACGCAGGGGACTTCGACCTGGTCGATCTGGTCCGGATGCTTGTCCCGGAAGAAGTGAAGCCCTGCTAGCCGATGTTGGCCGTCAATGACGAGATATTTGCCTTTCGGCTCGCTCAGATGTCCGATAGACTCGGAGTCGCCGGCCCGGCGGAATGGAAGCGTTTCGTCCGTAAACAACAGAATCGTGCCAGGCACCATGGGCTGCGAAACCACGGTTTCGTAAAAATTGACGATTTGCTTGATCTTTTGCCGGTTCAGGATCCGTTGAAAGCCTTTTTCACTTCGTTCGATTCCCGCGATGAACTTGGCGACGTCATCATGTTCGCCGATCGATGCCGCGGCGATCTCTTCGCCCTCGAAGTAATACCGGCTGGTGAACTGAATCTTGTCCAGCAGCGCAGCCGCCTTATAGGCAATGAAATAAAAGATCCCCTCTTTTTGCCTGATCCGTGTTGCCAGCATATCGCCTCCTCTTCCAACCGGCATCGCGCGGTCGAAGCATTCGATCGCCGACAGCACGGGTCAGTCGATGAACCGCATGGCCTGCAGTGCGACGCCGAGCCTCCGGCAAGCAATTATACCCGTTGGGCAGGAACGGAGCGAGCACGGAGACGGAGGAAAGATTTTGCAGAAGGGCAGGCTATGACCGGACGAAACACATCACGATCCCGGCTGGAACTCCTTGTTCATCGTGGATCAGCGCGGAGGAATCGGTGATTCGGCATTCCTCGCCTTTGCGGTTTCTTAAGAGGGCAGATCGGCGGCCGAGTCCGACTTCAATGTGCCGTCTCGAGGCATGAGCGGCAGGACCGATCAGGGGCCGCCGAGTGTCGGGATCCAGCAAGATGAGGACCTCTTCCACGGCTTTTCCCATTGCCTCGGCCTGACTCCATCCGGTGAGCTCCTCCGCCGCCGGATTCAACATCGTGACACGCCCTTCGCGATCCGTCGTGACTACCGCGTCCCCCATGGCTTGCACGACCGCGGTCAGCCAGCGTCCTCGCCGTTCTGCGGCGCGCGACACCCTGTGCCGGAACAGGGCCAGCTCGACCGCCGCCCGAAGGTCGCTGCTGACGAACGGCTTGATTAGATAGGCGAGAGGCAGCGTATTGCGTGCCCGTTCCAGCGTCTCATCGTCCGCGAAGGCGGTGAGATAAATGACCGGGATGTCATGATGAAATTGGATCGTCCGGGCCGCTTCGATGCCGTCCATCGACCCTTTCAGCTTGATGTCCATTAGTACCAGGTCTGGCAAATGCTCAGCGGCGAGCCGAATCGCATCCCCTCCCGAGGACACTACGCCCACTACGTGATAGCCCAAGCACCTCAGCTGGCGGCGTATGTCCTCAGCCACCACGACTTCATCGTCGACGATGAGAACTTTGGCCTGGATCATGCCCGGTCCGTTCAATAAGCAACATGTTCAGGACGCACCCAGCCACCGATTGGCCTAGCCACTGACGACGCAACTAGCATGCCAGACAGGCCATGAAGGAATACGTGGATTTAACAGGAGCGGCGTTCAATGCCGCATGCAGTGTGGGCTTCTTTTTGAACACCGGCGAAGGGTGAAGCTACGAAGCTGTTCGACCGGAGCCGCCCCGATAACTTCTATTCGTCGCCGAGACCCCTGTGTTACGATGCGGCGAAAGAAAGGAATCCCGATATGCTCGGTCGACATGTGTCCCTGCCATTCGTTCTTCTTGCCCTCCTGTTCGTATCGGCCATGGTCCCGAATCCGAGCCTCGGCCAGCCGATGGATGAATTTTCGGCCACGACCGAAAAGACCTGCGGTTTCGGAATGGCTGAAGGCCAGCCTTCAAATCAATGTGAGGTCCCGATTCCCTCGGGCTGCAGCGTCGCGAATTTTCCCGGCACGACCAAGCCTTGGATCACGGTCTCGAAGGCGGGCAAGACCTTTTGCCGATTCGACCCTAAAAGCACCGATTGGAAGGCTCGCATCACCGGGACCTGCAGCCGATGCGAATCGAGCCATTGCACCGGCCAATTCAGCGTCCGCTTCGACTGCGCCAAACGTCCATGACGACTCCGATGACCTTGTCCGCCACGGTGAAGCAGGAGGCCCGCGCGCTCGGATTCGACGCAGTGGGCATCAGCCTTCTTTCTATCGCCCCGGCTGACTCCGGCCGCCCCATCCAGCCGACAAATCGGTACGGACGCCTTACCGAGTGGTTGCGACGCGGTTATCAGGCCACGATGACATGGATGGGGCGCGATCCCGAGCGGCGAGCGGACCCTCGCTTGGTACTCCCCGGATGCCGGGCCATTATCTCCCTCGGGATGAGCTACTATACCGACTATCGCGCAGACGAACGCCGTGGGCATGGACGCATCGCGCGCTATGCCTGGGGAGAAGACTACCATCGCATCATCGGCGACCGGTTGACGCAACTCGAGAGCCGTCTCAAAGCCCTGGCTCCCGGGTGCCAAACACGAACCTATGTCGATACCGGCCCGGTGATGGAAAAATACTGGGCTCAGGAGGCCGGCCTAGGCTGGATCGGCAAACATTCGAACTTGGTTTCTCATCGGCACGGCTCTTGGCTACTGTTGGGAGAGATCCTAACCACGGCCGAATTGGAAGCGGACGAAGCAGCCGCGGACCTCTGCGGTACGTGCACCCTCTGCATCCAAGCTTGCCCGACCGGAGCCATTGTCGAACCTTATGTCGTGGATGCCCGGCGGTGCATTTCCTATCTCACGATCGAGCATCGGGGCGACGGTTCCGATGTCCCCGACGATCTTCGCCGATCGATCGGCAACCGAATTTTCGGCTGCGACGATTGCCTCGACGTCTGTCCGTACAATTACTCGGCTGAACCAACCGGCACGCCCGGCTTCCAACCGACTGCGTTGACGCTGGCTCCCTCATTGACAAGGCTGTTAAAGATGGATCAGGAAGAATTTGCGGCGACGTTTCGAACGAGCCCCATCCGGCGGGCAAAGCC
>DASTLA010000278.1:0-11598 GCA_035715525.1 Nitrospiraceae bacterium | reverse complement strand
AGTCTCCCAACGCGAGTATCAGATCGTAGAAGGGTATCGGCGGGATGCCGATCGGATGGCCGAGGTGGAGCGCGAACGCGAGGAGGCGCGGAAGGGGATTCTTGCCTTTAAGACGAGGACCGAACATAAGTTGGCACAAATCCAAGGGCTGAAGAAGGAAAAGAAAGTGTTTCTGGCGAAGATCACCCAGGAGAAGGAGTCATACGACCGCACCGTCGAGGAATTGGAGCGGTCGGCCGCGCGGGTCGATAGCCTTCTCAAGGAACTGGAAGCGCGTCGGCGCGCCGCCGCGGCGCGCCCACCTTCCGGAGGCGGGCTTCGTGCCTTGAGAGGAACCTTGCTTTGGCCGGCGGACGGGCAAGTGGTGTCGCATTTCGGGCGCCAGAAGCATCCGACCTTTAACACCTATATTCAGCGAAAAGGTATTGAGATTCGTGCTGCAGAAGGTAGTAATATACGGGCAGTTTCAGGCGGCCAGGTAGTGTACGCGGACTGGTTGAAAGGCTACGGACTCGTTATAATCATAGATCATGCCAACGGCGTTTTCTCCTTATATGCCCACGCGTCCAAGATTCTCACCTCGGTGGGTGCACGAATCGAGGCCGGAGAGACCATCGGCGAAACCGGTGACACAGGTATGACGGGCGAAAGTACACTGTACTTTGAACTTCGCGAAGGTGCCGAACCGGTCGATCCCCTCGTGTGGCTGTCCAAACGCTAGATCGAAGCGCGAGAAGGAAGGAACTGACGATATGGAACAGCAGCGCAGCCGACGGTGGTTGTATCTCTTGCTGATGGTGATGTTGTCCCTGGGGATCGGCGTGTTTCTCGAAAAGGGATTGGAGCGGAATGGCCACGCCTCTGAGACGTATGAGGAACTCCGCACCTTCTCGGAGGTGTTGACCCAGGTTCAAAAGCACTATGTCGATGACACAAAGGTGAAGGATCTGGTGCAAGGGGCGATTCGCGGCATGCTGTCGACACTGGACCCACATTCCGCCTATATGACTCCGGACATGTACAAGGAAATGCAGGTCGAAACCAAAGGAGAGTTCGGCGGCGTCGGCATCCAAATTGGAGTGAAGGAAAACCGCCTCGCCGTCATCGCTCCTATCGAGGGGACCCCCGCCTTCAGGGCCGGCATCAAGGCCGGCGATTTCATCACGAAAGTCAACGATGAGCCGACCAAAGACTTGACGCTCATGGACGCCGTGCAAAAGATGCGCGGGCCGCGCGGCACCAAAGTGAATCTCACCATTCAGCGTGACGGCACGCCCGATCCGCTCATGTTTTCTCTGGTTCGAGACACCATCAAGATCGAGAGCGTGAAATACAAGGTGATCGACAATACGATCGGCTATATTCGTCTGACGCAGTTCCAGGAGGCGACGGGGAAGGACTTGAGCCGCGCGTTGAAACAGTTCAAGGAGCAAAAAGTACAGGGTACGATTCTCGATCTCCGAAACAATCCCGGAGGTTTGCTCACGGCCGCGGTGGACGTCTCCGAGCAGTTCGTCGGAAACGGAAAACTGATCGTCTACACCAAGGGCCGTGAAGGAAAGAAGGACGAATGGTTCTCCAAGACCAAGGAGACTCTCGAGGATTCGCCCATGATCGTCCTGGTGAACGAAGGGTCGGCAAGCGCCTCGGAGATCGTTGCCGGGGCATTGCAAGACTGGGGACGCGCCGTGATCGTCGGATCCACGTCGTTCGGCAAAGGATCTGTCCAGACCATCCTCCCCTTGGGTGATGGGTCCGGTTTGCGGCTAACGACGGCGAAATACTACACGCCTAAAGGGCGATCCATTCAATCCACCGGCATTACGCCGGACATCGTCGTGAAGCCGCAAACGCAGGTTGCAGCGAAGGTCGAGAAGGAAGGGAAGGAAGCAGAGCCGAAGACGGCAAAGGGGCCGGTCGGGGGCAAAGAGCCTGCCGCAGCGGGGAAACCGTCCGAGGACGCAGCGCACAAAAACGGAAGCGCTGTGCCCGCCCCTCCGGTGGATGCCGCCGGGGAGGTTCCGATCGAAGACGATGTGCAGCTTCAAAAAGCGGTCGAGTTGCTGAAGACATGGAAAATCTTCAAGGAGCTTCGGCCCGTGTCGTAGCGGCGGCTGTTTCCTGTCTTTGCCGAATGGCGGAGAGGAGCTCCTCCTCAGTCCCGATGAATCCGGGCAAGGTCCTGAGCAGGTGGGATTTCACCAGGGTCTCGAGGGCCTCCAGCGTGCGAATGCCGAGCCGCATGTAAAGGTAGCTGACCAACGCGTCGGACAAACCGGGCAAAGAAACCCATTCCGCGACCTCCGCCGGAAGCGGGGCCCTCAGCTCTTCGTAGGACCGGATGGTTCCGGTGATCAGAAATTCCCGGATTTTGTCCGCCAGGTCGCGCCCGATGTTCGGAATGTCTTCGAGCTGGTTCTTCTCGGCCAACGCACCCAGATCGCTTTCCAACGACAGTAACGAATCCGCCGCCCGCCGATATGCGCGCACGCGATAAGGGTTGGCACGCCGGGCGGCCAGCAGGTCTGCCATGGACCGAAAGAGTTGTGCGAGCTGTCGTGTGCGTTCGGGGGATGTCATGGGCAGCACTTCGCGGCAGCATTGTGGTCGGAAAATCCCCCTGTTGGCAAGTGGGGCGGCGGCTTGGTTGACAACGGGTTTTCTCGTTGCATAGGATGA
The DNA here is from genome assembly GCA_035715525.1 of Nitrospiraceae bacterium. Taxonomy (GTDB): domain Bacteria; phylum Nitrospirota; class Nitrospiria; order Nitrospirales; family Nitrospiraceae; genus JAHBWI01. Next base: position 8,919 of record DASTLA010000278.1, on the reverse strand, counting down.
CCGAACGGAACGAGCGCGCATGAACATTCAGGTCAACGGCGAATCGCGCGGCATTCACGCAGGGCAAACCATCGCCGCGCTGTTGAGAGAGCTGGATATCAGGACCGACCGGGTCGCAGTCGAGCTCAATCTGGAAATATTAGATAAGAAAGACTTCGAGACCCGCAGTCTTTGCGACGGTGACCGCGTGGAAATATTGAGTTTCATCGGTGGTGGAGCGGGGTAACGCATGAAGGGGACCGACGATCGATTGGTGATTGCAGGCAGGGAGTTCAAATCCCGCCTATGGGTCGGCACCGGCAAGTATAAGGATTTTGTAGAGACGCAAAAGGCGATCGAGATCTCCGGTGCGGAGGTGGTGACGGTCGCCGTGCGACGCGTCAATATCACCGATCGCTCGAAAGAAAATCTCCTGGACTATCTGGATCCAAAAAAATACGTCATCCTTCCCAACACAGCGGGCTGCTATACGGTGGAAGATGCGGTTCGGTATGCGCGATTGGCTCGAGCAGCCGGAGTATCCGATCTAGTGAAGCTGGAAGTGATCGGCGACGAGAGAACGTTGTTCCCGGATACCGCGGGACTCATCGAGGCGGCTAAGATTCTAGTCAAGGAAGGTTTTGTCGTCCTGCCCTACACGAATGACGATCCGATCGTGGCCAAGCGCCTTGTCGATATCGGTTGTCCGGCCGTCATGCCGTTGGCCGCCCCGATCGGCTCTGGCCTCGGAATACGCAACCCTTACAATCTGAAAATCATCATGGAGACGGTCAATGTTCCCGTCATTGTGGATGCGGGAGTCGGTACGGCGTCCGACGCCGCACTCGCAATGGAGTACGGTGCCGATGCGGTCCTGATGAATACCGCGATTGCCGGAGCCACGGACCCCATCGCCATGGCGGAGGCGATGAAGTATGCCGTGTGGGCCGGGCGATTGGCCTACAAAGCCGGGCGGATTCCGAAGAAGCTCTATGCCACGGCAAGCAGTCCCATTGAAGGCATGCTCTGAAACAAATTGTTGAATGAGGAATCTGAATGAGAAAGGCCGACTTGAGAGCCTGATCCTCTTTTTTCTCATTCCTGAATTCTGAATTCCTCATTCCATCCTGATGTCTCCCATCGATTTCCGCCTCTATCTGGTGACCGATCGTCATCAGACTGCGGGTCGACCGCTTCTCTCCGTTCTCGATGATGCCGTGCAGGCGGGCGTCCGTGCCGTGCAGCTTCGCGAGCGCGATCTTACTGCCCGAGAACTCCTTGTACTGGCGCAGAATATTCAACAAGCATGGGCGACTCAAGGCGTTCGCCTGTTCATCAACGACCGCGTCGACCTTGCCGCGGCCATCTCCGCTTCAGGCGTTCATCTTCGCGATTCGAGCCTTCCGCCTACCGTTGCCAAAAAATTGATGAGACCAGGTCAGCTGCTCGGAGTGTCGGTGCATTCCGTAGAGGCGGCACGTGTGGCTGAGGACAGCGGAGCGGATTTCCTCGTGCTCGGGCCGATCTACGACACGCCCTCGAAGCGCGAATTCGGCGCGCCGCTCGGTCTGCGCATCTTGGAGGCGACTGCTGCGCAGGCGCGCATTCCCGTGTTCGGGATCGGTGGCGTGTCTGCCGAGCGGGCACGCGCGATGCGGCAGGCGGGCGCGCACGGTGTGGCGGTCATTTCCGCAATTTTGAACGCGCGCGATCCCGCCGTTTCAACACGAGACTTGCTTGCCGCGGTGCAGTGAGCGATCCACTCGCGATTGTGCATGGTGCGATGAACTCGACGATACGAATTTCACTCTCGTGAGTTGATCACGTCCAGTTGACCACCCTATAGGCGGGTGATAGAATCCGAAAAGAATTGGCTAGCAGTTGCTGACAAGGCTTTTGAACGATTCGAGAGTAGGGCGATGGCCGAATCGAAAGGGAGTTCAGGCCGACTCCGGTCCTTACGTGATTCCGTCAAGCGCATCACGAAGAAACTTTCTGACGGAGATGGGGTCGTGATTCAGAAGAACGACGAACATGCCCGCGAAGCCGACAAGCTTCGAACCCAAATCCAATCAATGGAGGAGGAAATTCGTCGCCTTTATCAGTCTCGCTATCAACTCGAGCAGGCGACCAAGCAAAACGAAAAGTTGGTCGCCACCCTCCAAGAAGCCAAATCACAGATCGAAGCGCTTCGTGCCGAAGTGGAGAAGCTGACCGCGCCGCCATCTACCTATGGCATTTTTTCCAGTTTAAACACCGACGGCACCGGCAACGTCTACGTCTCGGGCCGCAAAATGAAAGTCAGTCTCCACCCATCGATCAAAGCGAAAGAACTGCGAAAGGGCCAGGAAGTTATCCTGAACGAGGCGCTGAATGTCATCGAGGCGCGTGAATTTGATGTGCAGGGCGAGGTCGTTCGGCTGAAAGCGAATCTCGAAGGCAATCGCGCGCTGGTCACACTGCATTTCGACGAAGAGAAGGTCGCCGAACTCGGTGAGCCGTTGCTTGGGGAACGGCTGAGCGTCGGTGATCACTTGCTGTACGATCCGCGATCGGGATGTGTCATCGAAAAACTTCCGAAGTCGGAAGCCGAGGAACTGGTCTTGGAAGAAGTGCCGGATGTCGATTACGAACACATCGGAGGGCTGCAGCGAGAAATTGAGCAGGTACGTGATGCCGTCGAACTGCCCTTCCTCTACCCACATATATTCCACGACTACAAGCTGAGCGCGCCCAAGGGCGTGTTGCTCTACGGACCTCCGGGCTGCGGCAAGACCCTGATCGCCAAGGCGGTGGCGAATTCCATCGCTAAGAAACTCGGTCATCTGAAAGGGAAACAACTGCGAAGCTATTTCCTCCATGTGAAGGGACCGGAACTGCTCAGCAAGTACGTGGGTGAGTCCGAGCGCCAAGTGCGCGAAGTGTTTCAGAAGGCGAAGGAGCGCGCCGACGACGGTCATCCGGTCATCGTCTTTTTCGACGAAATGGATGCCCTCTTCCGCACGCGAGGCACCGGCATTTCCTCCGATATCGAATCGACCATCGTGCCGCAGTTCTTATCGGAGATCGACGGTGTGGAGCGCCTCAATAACGTGATTGTGATAGGAGCCAGCAACCGGCAGGACTTGATCGATCCGGCCGTCCTGCGAGCGGGACGCCTGGATGTGAAGGTCAAAGTCGGACGGCCGGACATGACGGCTGCCCGCGACATCTTTTCGAAATATGTCACAACCGATCTCCCGTTCGCCGAAGAGGATCTGAAGCAGCACGGCGGCGATGCTCGGACGCTGGTGGAAGCACTGATTAAGATGACCGTGGATGCTATGTATGCCACGTCTGAAGAGAATAGGTTCATCGAAGTCACCTACGCCAACGGTGAGAAAGAAGTGCTGTACTTCAAAGACTTCGCAAGCGGCGCATTGATCGAAGGCATCGTCTCCCGAGCGAAGAAGTATGCGGTCAAGCGGGCGATCGCGCAGGAAGGAGTGGGGATGCGGGCTGACGATCTCGTGCGGGCGATTCGCGAAGAATTCAAGGAGCACGAAGATCTCCCGAACACCACCAATCCGGATGATTGGGCCAAAGTCGCGGGCAAGAAGGGCGAGAAGATCGTCCATCTCCGGACGATCAGCGGCGGCCCGGCGGAGTCACGGCAGATTGAAACCGTCACGACCGGGCACTATCTCTAGAGCATCAGATTTTCCATGAAAGAACCTCAATCTCCAACTATTCCCCGTGTCATCGGCACGGAGACTGAATTTGGTATCGCCAGTCGAGATCCGAATGCCACGGATCCGGTGGCCAATTCCATTCACGTCATCGGACATTACCCGCATCTTCCGGCTCCGCACGCCGTCTGGGACTATGAGAACGAAAATCCCTTGTTGGACGCCCGTGGGTTCGAAGTTGAGGGAGAGCGTGAGCGGCCCGGTCCGGACTATAACCGCCAGCTCAACAAAGTGTTGGCCAACGGCGGGCGGTTGTACGTGGACGGAGCGCACCCCGAGTATTCGACACCCGAATGCACGAGCCCGCGAGAGATTGTGGCGTTCGAGCGGGTGGGTGAGCGCATCATGGCCCAGGCACTTGACGGCATCATCAAGTCGAGGGGCCACGAACAGTTTGTCTTGTACAAGAACAATTCGGACGGCAAGGGAAACAGTTATGGGTACCACGAAGATTACATGTTGTCCCGGTCGGTGTCGTTCGATCGGATCATACAGGTGATGACTCCCTTCCTGGTAACCCGATCGATCTTCGCGGGTGCCGGAAAAGTCGGAGCGGAAAATCAGACGAGCCCGACGGAATATCAGATCTCTCAGCGCGCCGATTTTTTCGAAACGCTGGTGGACCTGAACACGATGGTCAAGCGCCCCATCATCAACACGCGGGATGAGCCGCATTCGGACCCCGGAAAATATCGACGGTTTCACGTGATCGTGGGCGACGCCAATATGGCCGAGGTGTCCACCTATCTGAAGGTAGGCACGCTGTCGATCGTTCTGGAACTATTGGAAGCCGGGGCGGACCTCCCGCGGATCGATCTCGCTGATCCGGTCCGTGCCATCAAACAGGTATCACGTGATCTTCAGGTCCGAGAGACACTCAAGCGGACGGACGGCACGCCGACGACGGCCATTGAAGTACAGCGGGCATACTTGAAGGCGGCGCTTGATTTTTACGCTTGTCACGAAGTCAATCAGATTACCAAGGACATCTTGGTCCGCTGGGAAGACGTGCTCGACCGCTTGGAGCGCGATCCTCATCTCCTTGCCCGAGAATTGGACTGGGTGGCCAAGCGACATCTCATCGAATCGTATATGGAGCGAAAAGGGTGCGGATGGGACGATCCGCGCATCCGGCTCATGGACTTGCAGTATCACGACGTCCGACCCGACAAAGGCCTGTATTACACCCTCGAGCGGAGTCACCTGATTGACCGGGTGGTGCTCGAACACGAAATCGAACGGGCGGAGTTCAATCCTCCGGTGGGGACGCGGGCTTATTTCCGCGGTCAATGTGTGAAGCGCTATCCCGCCGCCGTGTACGGGGTGAGCTGGACATCCGTCATGTTCGATGTCGGTCAAAATAAGATCAAACGTGTACCCTTGATGGATCCGTTGCGTGGAAACGAGTCTCTGACCGGCGAATTATTGGCTCAGGCGGATACTGCAACGGCCCTCTTGGCGAAATTGTCCACCTGAGAGCGATGTCTGAATGAAGATCGGCTCTTTTCTGCCCCCCTCCGAGGGATCCAGTTTTTTCGATTTTCTCACTCAATACCATCCCGATTTGACGCCCGGCCATAGGGAGTTGGGCAAACGCGTCCCCGTCGTTCAGGATGCCGCTCATTCCCCGGTCGGCCCGCTCCCGTACGGGACGACGGTGCTGGCGATCAAGTACCGTGACGGTGTGGTCATCGCGGGAGATCGCCGTGCGACCGAAGGGTTTCAAATCGCGGACCGGCGCATCGAAAAGGTCTTTCGCATCGATGACTACTCTGCCATGGCCATCGCCGGCGCCGCAGGTCCCTGTATTGAAATGGCCAAATTGTTCCAGACGGAGCTGGAACATTATGAAAAGCTCGAAGGCGTACAGCTTTCCTGCGAGGGCAAGGCCAACAAGTTAGGCCAAATGGTAAAGGCCAATCTTCCGATGGTGTTCCAAGGGCTGGTCGTCATGCCGCTGTATGTCGGCTATGACACCAAACGAAGAGAAGGCCGTATTTTCAAATATGACATCACCGGAGGCCGTTACGAAGAATCCGATCATCATGCCATCGGATCGGGCGGCAAAGATGCCCGCAATACGATGCGCGAACATTACCGCCCGGGACTTCCTGAGGAGGAGGTTATCCGCCTTGCGCTTCGTGCATTGTATAACGCAGCGGACGAGGATGTGGGAACAGGCGGTCCGGACCTGATCCGGGGCATCTACCCGACCGCGAAAGTGGTGAACGAATCGGGCATCACCGATGTGCCGGAAGACCGAATTCGTGGAATGTATGAAGCGATGATGGGCGAGCGAAGGAGAGCCTAGTCGATGCCGCTTCCGTACTACGTCTCACCTGAACAGATGATGCAGGACAAGGCGGAGTATGCCAAAAAGGGCATCGCCAAGGGCCGCTCCATCATTGCACTGGAGTATACCGACGGCGTCCTCCTCGCCGCGGATAATCCCAGCGCTTCTCTGCATAAAGTGTCCGAGGTGTACGACAACATCGCCTTCGCCGGTGCCGGGAAGTACAGCGAGTTCGAACATCTTCGAAAGGCCGGCATCCGGCACGCCGACCTGACCGGCTATATGTATAGCCGAGAGGATGTGAGCGCCCGCTCTCTGTCCAATGCCTATTCACAAAGCCTCGGGACGGCGTTCGGACAGGACGTCAAGCCGCTGGAAGTGGAGATACTCGTCGTGCAGGTGGGGGCGGAGGGGCAGTCGAACGAAATCTATCGCATCTCCTTCGACGGCAGTATCGTCGATGAAAAGAAGTTCGCGGTCATCGGCGGCCGTGCCGAAAACGTTCAATCCTATCTGCGCGAACATTCGAATTCTCAGCCGCCTACGCTGACCGCTGGTTTGGCGCTCTGTGTCGCCGCGCTCGAACAAGTGGCCACCCAGAAACTCCCCTCCGAGAACCTGGAGGTGGCGGTCCTGGATCGGACTCGGGCGGGTCGAAAGTTTAGGCGACTGTCCATCGCCGACGTCCGCCAGCTGTTGAGCTGATCGTTTCCCTCACCGCTCTTTTCGACGCCACGCAACCTCCCGCACTGCGCCAAACGGCGTGATCGGTTGAAGCCCGCAGCGGCGCAGTGTATTCTGAAGACGTCGAGTCAGCGAGGTCCTCCGCCCATGAAGCAGCGCATTTTCGGGCTCGAGAACGAATACGGGCTCATTTTTTCTCCCAACGGTCGGATCTATCTGCCGATGGAGAAGGTCTTGGGCTATATCTTCGAGGGGCTTATTCCCAATAGTTGGCCGTCCAACGCGTTCCTCGTCAACGGAGCCCGCTTTTACCAGGACACCGGCTGCCATCCCGAATATTCGACTCCTGAATGCGACAACATCGTCGACCTCGTGGTTCATGACAAGGCGGGCGAGCGGTTGCTGGAAGCCTGCTTGCCGGCAGCTGAAGAACGGCTGCGTGAAGAAGGCCTGTCCGGCGAAATCTACATTTTCAAAAACAACACTGACTCTCTCGGCAATACCTATGGGTGCCATGAGAATTACCTCATGCGAAGAGATGTGGATTTCTGGAAGGTCACGGAGCAATTGATTCCGTTCTTCGTGACACGACAGATTTTTTCGGGCGCGGGGAAAGTGCTCAAAGTATCGGGCAAGCCACAGTACTTCATTTCCCAACGGGCGCAACATATCCATGAGAAAACCTCGTCGTCCACGACCTCATCTCGGAGTATCATCAATACGCGGGACGAGCCGCATGCCGATGCGGAAAAGTATCGTCGATTGCACATCATCGTGGGCGACTCCAACATGTCCGAGTACGCGACCTATCTGAAGGTCGGCACCGCGGCGCTGGTGTTGTCCATGATCGAGGCGGGCTACTCCGTGATCGGGATGGAACTGGAAGATCCCGTCAAGGCCATCCGCGAGATTTCGCGCGACCCATCTCTGAACAAAAAGGTGAAGCTCGACGACGGCCGGCAGATGACCGCGATCGAAATCCAGCGGATCTATCTGGAGCGAGCCAAGGAATTCTTGGACACTCATGAACACGAGACGGTGCTGGACGATGTCTATGATAAGTGGGTCTCGGTGATCGATCGTCTCGAAGACGATCCGATGCAGCTGGTCCGGGAAGTGGACTGGGTGATGAAAAAGCATGTGGTCCAGTCTTACATCGAGAAAAAGGGCTGCGGGTGGGACGATCCCCGGGTGTTTCTGTTGGATTTACAATTTCATGACGTCAAACGTACTCGAGGGTTGTATTATCTGCTGGAGAACAAGGGCATGGCTGAACGGATCGTGGACGAAGAGGCGGTCCAGCGTGCCATGTCGGTGCCGCCGCAAACGACACGCGCCAAAGTACGGGGAGACTTCATCCGGTTCGCACGGGCCAAGAACCGATCCTATACGGTGGATTGGACCTACCTGAAGCTGAACGGATACTGGGAAGAGACGATTTTGTGCATGGACCCCTTCAGCGCCGTCAATCGGCGCGTCGAGGAACTGGTCTCGCAGGTTTCCGGATTACGCTTTTACCGGTAACACCGATGAACGACGTTCGGCCACTCAGCATGTCGAGGTTGGATCGACTGGTGATCATGTCGATCGTGCTCCTTGTCAGCGTATTTCCCGTCGAGCTGTTTCCCAATACGCCGCCGCCGCCCCAGGGGGCGGATGGACAGTACAGCGGCAAGCAGGGGCAGGTCATCGTCATCAAAGTCCCCGGTGTCAAGAATGCCACGAAAGTGCAAGGTCATTTCATGGGCCGGACCGTCACGCTGTTTCCGGATCAGTCCACGCAAGGAGGATACCTGGGGTTGTTGGGAATCGATTTGCAGGATGATCCAGGCACCCATGAACTGAAGGTCACCGCGCAACTCGGCGAGCAGGTCCGCCAATTCAGCTACCATGTCCTCGTCGCTAAAGAGAAGTTCGCGGTGGAGCATCTCAAGTTGCCGAAGGACAAGGTGGATTTGGACGAGAAGGCAGCGGCACGTTGGAAGGCGGAGCAGGAGCAAGTGCGCAAGGCCCTCGCGGAAGAGTCGGGTATGCGCCTGTGGCAGACCGGCTTCGTCGAACCACTCCACGGGAAACGCACCGGCATCTTCGGCAGCGTGCGGATCATGAACGGCCAACCGAGGAATCCTCACAATGGTGAGGACATCGGAGCCCCGTTGGGCACCGACGTGATGGCCAGCAACGATGGAGTGGTCCGTCTCGTGGTCGACCATATCTTTTCAGGCAGAGGCATCT
>DASTLA010000277.1:0-19480 GCA_035715525.1 Nitrospiraceae bacterium | reverse complement strand
GAAAGCCCGCGGCTGGAACGGCATCGGCGCACCATCATCGAACTGTATTTGTCGGAGCAGCCGGACGAAGCTCGCATCCCTGACGTGCTGCAGCGGCTCGCGGCCTCGTATGGGGCTCGGCGCGATCGTTATCCGCATCCTGCCACCCGCCGGTCGTTTCGTGACGATTCCAATCCGTTCTTTACGTTCGACAACTCGATCTGCATTTCCTGTGCACGTTGTGCCAGAGCTTGCGACGAGATCCAAGGGACCTTCGCCATCACGATGATCGAGCGGGCGTTCGCCCTGCGGCCGATCGCCGGGGCTCGTCCCTTGATCGACGGTGAGGCGGGCTTCGGTTCATCCAACTGCGTCTCCTGCGGGGCCTGCGTGAAGGAATGCCCCACCGGCGCCCTGTTCGAAAAGACGGTGGCGCGGTTCGGCGCTCCAACGCGGACGGTGCGTACGACCTGTGCCTATTGCGGCGTAGGGTGCACGTTCGAGGCCGGGGTTCGCAATGACCGTGTCGTCAGCATGGTTCCTGCGGACGACGGCCCCTCGAACAATGGGCATGCCTGCATGAAGGGCCGCTTCGGCTGGACGTATATTTATGCACCGGAGCGCTTGCGGGCCCCGCTGCTGCGAAAGGGGGCCGATTGGGTCGAGGTCTCGTGGGATGCGGCGCTGGATCGCTTGGCATCGGAGTGGACTCGCATCCTCAACCAATACGGCCCGAACGCCCTTGCGGCCATTTCGTCCAGCCGCGGAACGAACGAAGAAAATTACTTGTTCAGCAAGTTCATGCGTTGCGTCATCGGCACGAACCACATCGATAATTGTGCCCGCGTCTGCCACAGCGCCACCGTAACGGGGATGATGGAGACCTTGGGGGCCTCCGCCGCCACCAACTCCATCCGGGATCTCGATCAAGCCAAGCTGATCCTGGTCGTGGGCGCGAATCCGACCGAATCGCACCCGGTGGTAGGCGCCCGGATCAAGCAGGCAGCCCGGCGCGGTGTGCCGCTCATCGTCATCGATCCCCGGCAGACCGAACTCGCCAGGTTGGCCGATTTTCATCTGGCCTTGCGGCCTGGAACCAACGTGGCGCTATTGAACGGCATGGGGCACGTGATTGCCAGAGAAGGATTGCTGGATCGGACCTTCATTCAAGAGCGAACGCAGGGGCTCGACGATTGGCTGAAAAGCGTGGAGGACTACACGCCGGAGCGGACTGCGGACCTCACGGGCGTGCCGCCGCATCTCATCGCCGAGGCCGCAAGGCGCTACGCCGGAAGCGGTGCATCGATGTGCCTCCACGGCCTCGGGGTGACGGAGCATCGGTGGGGGAGCCACGGCGTCATTGCGCTCGTGAACTTGGCCTTGGCGACGGGAAACGTCGGCAGGCCTGGCACCGGGATCAACCCCTTACGCGGCCAGAACAACGTGCAAGGTGCGTCGGACGTCGGCTGCCTCCCTATGTATTTTGCCGGTTATCAACCATTGACGGATCCCGAGCTGGAGTCGAAGCATTTTGCCGTCACCGGGCGCCCGCTTCCGAGCGCGCGAGGGATGAAGACGCCGGATATGTGGGATGCCGCCTTGGCGGGAACCCTCAAGGGCCTCTGGATCATCGGATACGACGTGGCTCAGACCGATCCCAATTTGACCAAAGTCCGGGCGGCTCTCAAGAATCTGGAATTTCTCGTGGTACAGGATCTGTTTCTGAGCGAGACGGCTCAACTAGCCCATCTCGTCATCCCTGGCGCATCGTTTCTCGAGAAGGATGGAACCTTCACGAACCTGGAACGGCGCATCCAGCGGATACGCAAAGCGGTGGATCCCCCGAGCGGCGTGAAGCCGGACTGGCAGGTGCTTTGCGACGTCTCGCGCCGCATGGGCTACCCCATGTCCTACCGGCATCCTTCGGAAATCATGGACGAGATTGCCGAGCTCGCGCCGATGTTTTCTGGGGTGTCGTTCGATCGGCTGGATTCGCCGGAGGGCCTGCAATGGCCGGTGCCTTCGGGCACGCATCCCGGTACCGCGCTCATGCATGAACGGTCGTTTCCCAAGGGCCGAGCGCAATTCGTGGGGGTCGAGCATTTGCCGCCGGGCGAGTCGCCTACCGACAGCTATCCGTTCGTGCTGATCACAGGCCGGATTCTGCAGCACTATAACTGCGGGGCGCAGACGAGACGAACCGCCATCATGCGCGTCGTCGATACCGATGTGCTCGAGATACATCCTGCCGACGCGTCGCGGCTGGCTCTCCACGAGGGGGATCAGGTCCGATTGGTCAGCGCCAGGGGCGCCGCGCGCCTCCCGGTCCTGATCAGCGAGCGCGTCAAGCCGGGCGAGCTTTTCACCAGCTTTCACTTCCCGGATAGCGATCTCAATGTGCTGCTCTCGTCCAGTGCGGACGAAAGCTCGAAATGCCCGGAATATAAAGTGTCCACGGTCCGCATCGAAAAGGTGGACGCCGCGCCCGGATCCACGAAACCGATTCATGCGATGCTGATCGCCTGACACTTCGGATGCTCGATCGTCTGTCTTCATGATGAACGCACCAGCCACTCCAACCGGTTCCGTCGCCGATGCCTACCCTCCACCCGAGATCGCCTCTCGAGTCTGCCAAGTGGGACTTGCGAAGGTCACGACTCCGCCTTCCGCGATGCTGGCCCTCGCCGTTCTTGCCGGAGCGTTTATCTCCCTCGGCGCCTTGTTTTACACGGTGATGGTGACGTCTGGCGCGGGCGCGGTTGCCGTTCCCTTCGGTCTGTCGAGGCTGGCCGGAGGGGTTGCGTTCAGCTTGGGGCTCATTTTGGTCGTCGTGGGCGGCGCGGAGCTGTTCACCGGAAACAATCTCATCGCGATGGCCTGGGCCGTCGGCTGCGTCAGGACACAGCAGGTGGTCAGAAACTGGGTATGGGTCTACATCGGCAACTTTCTCGGTGCCGGCGGCACGGCCATTCTTGTGATGTTGGCGGGGCTCCATACGCTCGGGGAGGGAGCGGTAGGGGAGACGATGGTTCAGATCGCACGAAGCAAAATCTCGCTGGACCCGGTCTCGGCGGTCGCCCGCGGGATCTTATGCAACGTGCTGGTCTGCTTGGCGGTGTGGTTGTGCATGGGAGCGCGAAGCGTGGCCGACAAGATTCTCGCGGTCGTGTTCCCCATCACTGCGTTCGTGGCTTGTGGCCTCGAACATTCTGTGGCCAACATGTATTTTTTGCCTGTCGGCATTGTGTTGGCCGCCGGCGGAGCGGCTCCGCTCTCGATCTCCGGAGCGATCGCCAACCTCCTGTTCGTCACCATCGGCAACGTCATCGGCGGGACCTTGCTGGTAGCGCTGGTGTATTGGTTCGTGTACCTTAGGGGCGACGCGTAGCATGATCTACACCATCACGCTGAATCCGGCCCTGGATCATTTTCTGGAGGTGGAAGAATTCCGCGTCGACGATGCCAATCGCGTCTTGACCGACCAGCTGTATGCGGGCGGCAAGGGGATCGACGTATCCCGCGCGATCCGCCACCTCGGCGGCGACAGTATGGCGCTCGGCTTCATCGGCGGGCACAACGGGCGGGTGATGGTGGACTTGCTCAAGGCGGAAGGGGTGACATGCTATTTCACGCCGATCGCCCAGGAAACGCGGCGGAATCTCATTATCACGACGACGCTCACGAGAACGCAGACGATCTTGAATGCCAAGGGCCCGACCATCTCACCGGAGGAGTGGCGCGCGTTTCTCGCGCACCTCAATGTATTGGATTTGCGGCATGCCCACGTGGTCTTGAGCGGGAGCTTGCCGCGAGGGGTGCCGACAGACGCGTACCGACAAATCGTGACCCTCGTCCAGAACCATGGGGCAAAGGCCGTCCTGGATGCCGATGGACTCGCGTTGCGTTATGGACTGCAGGCCAAGCCGTTTGCCACGAAGCCCAACGTCAACGAACTGCAGCGGGTGATGGCGCGGCCGTTACGTACCGAGCGGGCGCTGCTGCAGGCCGCATCGCGGTTGAACGCGCAAGGCATCGATGTGGTCATGGTGTCTCGCGGGCGCGCGGGGCTTTTGATGGTCAGCCAGTTGGATCGATTCCGCTCGGTGCCGCCCGGCGTCTCGGTCCGGAGTACCGTGGGAGCCGGCGATTCCACGGTGGCCGGCTTCGTGTTCATGCATGCGGCGGGAAAGCCGCTCGAAGACTGCGTGCGATTTGCGACGGCGTCCGGCACCGCTGCGACGCTGGCTCCCGGGAACCAATTGTGCCGATTGCGCGATGTGCAGCGCTTATTGGCAAGGGTCAAGGTGGAGCGGTTGCATGAGCGATCATCCTCCGCGGTAACGTGACCACTGTGTCGACAGTGGACTGGACGATCACTCGAACGATATCAAATGCCTTCGATTGAGCAATTATGAGGATGCTTATCACGCATGAGGATTGACCGATGAAGATACTGGTGGCGACAGATGGATCAAAGTACGGCGAGTGGGCGATGGGGTGGGTGGCGCGACTGCCTGTGACGACGGAAATGGACTGTACCGTCCTTCATGTGATGGACGTGGAGGCGTTGCGCGCGCCCTTCATGTTTCAGCCGGTCGTGATCGGCAATGAGCCGTTTATACAAGAGGAGATCAAACGGATCGAAGCGCGGGGCAAAAAAACGGTCGCAGCGGCGAAGGCGCAGTTGGCGGCCTTGAACCTCAAAGGAAAAGTCCTGGCGCAGCGAGGGCCTGTGGGGCCGACGATCCTCAAGCGGGCCCCGCGCCGGGATGGCCTCGTCGTCGTCGGCAGTCGCGGGTTGGATGCGTTGGACCGGCTCATGCTCGGGAGCGTGTCCAATCAGGTTACTCTGCATGCGCCTTGCTCGGTACTGATCGTCAAGGAAGAGCCGCGCCCGCTGAACCGGGTCCTGTTTGCTACGGACGGCTCCAAGGCGTCGGACAAGGCCTTGCGGTTCCTGACTACAAGGCTGCGCCCGGAGCAGGCCGCCGGCGAGGGCAAGGGGCCCATTGAAGTGGTGATCGCCCATGTCATGCCGTTCTTGAAGTATCCGGAGGTGAAGGAAGCGGGCAGCCGCCTGGTCGAGGGGGCGGCGGAAAAGCTCATCAAGGCCGGCTACGTGGTGGAAGAGGTGGTTCGCCTGGGAAAGCCCGCCGAGGAAATCCTGAAAATCGCCGGCAAGAAAAAATCGGATCTCATCGTTACCGGAGCAAAGGGCTTGGGGGCAGTCGCGCGATTTCTGCTCGGGAGTGTCTCCACCAAGCTGGTGCAGCACAGTGCCTGTTCCGTCTTGGTCGTGCGATAGGCGGGACCGTTGTGCCGGGTCTTGGAGTTGTCGGCCTGCTGTGGCATTTCACCACCATTCTTCCGCTTTCTACGTAGCAAAAGGCTGCGTTCATCGAAGGCTCCACAACAAAATCAGCCTCTTACCTCGGCATGCTCCCTGCTGCTCAGTCGTAGAGCATCTCTCTGCCCGGATGGCAACATGGTGAGGGCCTGGACTGCAAGGTTGAACCGGCGGGCCGAGGGCCGGGGACAGGCCCTCGGCCTGCGGTCATACCCGTCTCTGCTGCAGGTGGGGCTGCTTACACTATTTTTTGCGAGCGGCGGCTGCGATCGCGATACAGCGAACAGCCCGGCTGCTCCCTCTGCGGCGGCCCGGGCCTCCGGCAGCGTCGTCCATTTGACCACCGACGAGGTCAAGCGGGCGGGTATCGACGTCGCCACGGTGAGGAAAGCGCCGTTCACGGTTCGCCGCGAATTTCCTGCGAGCGTACAAGCCAACGAGAACGAACTGGCCGAAGTCACCACCCTCATTCGCGGTCGTGTCGTCAAAGTGGCCGTCGACGTCGGGAAGGACGTGAAGAAGGGGGAATTGCTCGCCCTGCTTCACAGTACGGATTTAGGCGAGGCGCAAGGCGCCTATCTCAAAACGGCTGCTCGAGCGCATGAAGCGCAGTTGGCATACGAGCGCGCGCAAGATCTCCATCAGGAGCGCGCCATCAGCTTGGCCGAATTGCAGCGACGTGAAGCGGAAATGAAAACGGCCCGCGCCGAAGCCCGGGAGGCCGCTCATCGCTTGGAATTGCTCGGTGTGCCGGAGCAGGAGATTCGGCGCCTCGATCGCGAACAGACCATCCACTCCGAGGTGCCGATACGGGCGCCGTTTCCCGGCCGGGTCATCATGCGCAATATCACTCGCGGAGAGGTCGTTGAAACGCAGCAGAAGCTCTTCACCGTCGCCGACCTGTCCGATGTGTGGGTGGTGGCGAATGTGCCGGAAAAGGACGTCGCGTTCATCCGCCCCGAGCAGCAGGTCGACGTTGTCCTGGCCGCTTATCCGCATGCGATCTTGTCCGGCAAGATCACCTATGTCGGCGATGTGCTCGATCCGGCCACCCGCACCATGCGCGTGCGTGTGACCGTCGCGAATCCCGACCGTATACTGAAACCGGAAATGTTCGCGGTGGTCCGTGTCTACGCCGTTCCCGCTCGGGATGTGCCGACCATACCTCTCTCCGCCGTGCAAAACGGCGGTTCCGGCAAGATGGTCTTCGTACGGAAAGCGCCGGAGCAGTTCGAAGCACGTGTGGTCGCCATCGGGGATGAGCAGGATGAAACAGTTTCCGTCTTGGAAGGCCTGCAGGAAGGGGAGGAGGTCGTGGTCAAGGGCGCCTTTGCCCTGAAGTCCGAAATGGAGATCCATAAGATCGAGCCTGCGCAATGATCGCGTCCTTGCTCGAATTTTCCCTTCGCCAGCGCATTCTGATCGTCGGCTTGGCCTGCTTGTGCGCGGTCGCCGGGCTCGCCGCGTTCCAATCCATTCCCATCGACGCCTATCCGGATGTGACCAACGTGCAGGTGCAGGTGTTGACGGAAGCGCCGGGCCTCTCGCCGGTGGAGGTGGAACGATTCGTCACCTACCCGATCGAACTGCAGATGACAGGCCTGCCGGGATTGGTGGAAATCCGCTCCCTCTCCAAATTTGCCCTATCCCAGCTCACCGTTGTGTTCACCGACGATGTCGACGTGTATTTTGCGCGGCAGCTGGTCTTGGAACGGCTGATGGCCGTGAAGGAGCGTTTGCCGGAGGGGATCGACCCCGTGATGGCGCCCGTGACGACCGGGTTGGGCGAAGTCTACCAATACTATCTGGAAGGCCGGCCGGCCTCGCCCCCCGATGCCGCGCGGCTCCAAGAGGACCTCACGGACCAGCGCACGTTGCAGGATTGGGTTTTGCGTCCGTTTTTGAAAGGCGTCCCCGGAGTGATCGACGTGAACGGGTTGGGCGGCTTCGTGAAGCAGTACCAGGTCCTGGTCGATCCCGCGAAGTTGCGCAAGTACGGCCTCACGCTGCCCGAGGTCTATGAAGCGGTGGCGAAGAACAATGCCAATGCCGGCGGCAATATATTGGAGCGACATGCGGAGCGTGCGATCGTCCGCGGCTTGGGGCTCATCAAGACGCTGCCCGACATCGAACGCATCATCGTGAAGGAGGTCGGCGGCGTGCCCGTGTTTGTCCGAGATGTCGCGGAGGTGCGAATCGGCCATGCGGTGCGTCACGGCGCCGCGGTGTTGAACGGCGAACGTGAAGTCGTAGCAGGAACCGTGCTGATGCTGCGCGGCGGCAATGCCCGAGAGGTCGTGCAGGCGGTCAAACGCAGGGTCGACACCATCCATCGAGACGGGCTGTTGCCGGAGGGGCTGAAGCTGGTTCCGTTTTATGATCGCATCGAATTGGTGACGGCGGCCATCAACACCGTTCGCGATGCCCTCATTGAGGGGATCGTACTGGTGACGTTCGTCTTCTTCTTGTTTCTGGGGCATGTCCGGAGTGCCGTCGTCGTGACGGCCTCTTTGCTGGTGACGCCGCTCATTACCTTCATTGCCATGCAGAGATTAGGGCTCTCGGCCAACCTCATGACCCTGGGCGGATTGGCGATCGCGATCGGCGAGATTGCCGACGGGTCGCTCGTGGTGGTGGAGAACGTCTATCGTCATCTCTCCGAGAACCGTTTGCACCAGCGGTCGCGACTCGAGGTCATTCTGCAGGCGACGAAGGAGGTGGGAAGGCCCATCCTCTTCGGCATTCTGGTCATCAGCGTCGTATTTCTGCCCCTCATGACGCTTCACGGCATGGAAGGCAAGATGTTCGCGCCGCTGGCCTATACTTTGGTCATCGCCCTGCTGGCGTCGGTGATCGTGACGCTGACGCTCTCGCCTGTGCTGGCTTCGCTGGTGCTGCGCGGCGACCATCCGGCAGAGACCCGGCTGACGGCCTGGATGAAACAGCGGTATCAGCCCATTTTGCACTGGACCCTCGCCCATCGCGCGGCGGTCCTATTCGCCTCGACCGCCGTCGTGCTGGCCAGCCTGGGGATCCTGCCGCTCGTAGGCCGGGAGTTCATTCCCATCCTGGAGGAAGGCGCGCTGACGCCTCAGATCATTCGACTGCCGAGCGTCTCGTTGCCCGAGGCGATCGAAATCGAAAAGCAGGCCCAAAAGGCGATGCTCGAGTTTCCCGAGGTGTTGCTCGCCGTTAGTAAGATCGGGCGCCCGGATATAGCCGTGAATCCTGAAGAGCCCAACGAAAGCGATCCCATCGTGGCGTTGCGGCCGCGGTCGACTTGGACGACCGCACGATCACAATCGGGGCTGGTCGATTCCATCAGGCAGCGATTGGCCGGAATTCCCGGGATCTCGGTGTTGATGAGCCAGCCGATTCAGGAGCGTGTGGACGAATTGATCTCAGGGATTCGCACGGAATGCGCGATCAAGCTGTTCGGCGACGATCTCGATCAGTTGTACCGGACGGCGGAGGAGATCGCCGACTTGATGAAGACCGTCAGCGGGGTGAAAGACGTGAAAGTGGAACAGGTTGCCGGTCAGCCCTATCTCACCGTGGACATCGATCGGGAAAGGATCGCTCGTTACGGGATCAATGTCTCGGATGTGCAGGATATCGTGACCACCGCCGTCGGTGGGAAACCGGCGACGACGGTCTACGAGGGAGAGCGACGATTCCAGCTTATTTTGCGTTTTCCCGAGTCGTATCGGAACAGTATCGGCGCCATCGGGGACATTCGGGTCCGGTCGGCGTCCGGGGCGCCGATTCCGTTGAGCGAACTGGCCAGGATCGAGATGCTGGAAGGCCCTGCACGCATCAGCCGCGAACAGGTGAAACGTCGAATCTATATCGGCTTCAATGTGGTCGGGCGTGATATCGGCAGCGTGGTGGACGAAGGTCGGCGGCGCCTGGCCGAACAGGTCCGGATGCCGGAGGGATACACGGTCGTCTGGGGTGGCGCGTTCGAGAACATGGAGCGCGCCAATGCGCGCCTGCTGGTGGTGGTGCCGATCACGCTCGGACTCGTATTCTTTCTCTTGTTCTGGGCTTTTCATTCCCTCCGCTACGCGACGCTCATTATCCTCAATCTGCCTTTCGCGCTGATCGGCGGATTGGTCTCGCTATGGCTCAGCGGCCAGTACTTGAGCGTGCCGGCCTCTATCGGCTTCATCGAGTTGTTCGGTTTGGCGGTCGGGAACGGCATTGTCCTCGTCTCGTACATCAATCAATTGCGGAACGAAGGACACCCGTCCGAGCAGGCCATCGTGACGGGCTGCCTGTTGCGGTTGCGCCCCGTCGTCATGACCATGATGACGACGCTGCTCGGCTTACTCCCGCTTGCGTTGGCGCAAGGGATCGGTGCAGAAGTGCAGCGCCCGTTGGCGACGGTCGTGGTGGGCGGGTTGTTCACGTCGACGGTCTTGACACTGATTGTGCTCCCGGCGCTGTACGGTCTGCTGGCGGAGCGTGAGGCTGGTAAGCAGTATGCCCCAGAGTTCGTCTGAGGGGTTCAGCGGTCAGCGAATCTCATAGCCCACCCCAAAGATATGGGCCTGATCCACTTGCTGGCGCCCGGGGGCGGGTTGAGTGTTGAGGCGCAGGTCGTATTCGACGTTCACGAAGAGATTCTTGTAGACAGTAACGCGTAGGCCTTGATCGGCATTCACCCGTACTGCGTTTCCAGCCGCCAAATCGTAAAAGCCCTCGTGCCGGTGGAATACTTTGACCCGGTCGGGCCAGAGCGCGTGTTCCCATCGGACGTTCCATCTCGCCGACGGCGTGCGTGAGCTCGGCGCCGTCGTGAAGTGTTCGTCGACATAGGCGACGCCCAAGGCCGTGGACAACGTGGTCCGTGCGCTGTCGTAGAACTGGTAACCGACACCGCTTCCAATCGTGCTGCGCAATTGCAAGTTCTGAAATGTGTCCTTTTCCAGCATGCCGAACGTCTCGATGAACACCTTTTTGCTGACAAAGAAGTCATGTTTCAAGTTCACCAGCGAATTTCTGGCCGTCAACTGCTCGCCCGCTTGCCCATAGTTGTATTTGGCCTCGAGCAAAACCCGTTGTCGATGCGCCTGCAAGGCGAGCCGGACCGCTCCATTGACGGCCTTCGTGCTGCTGTTGCCGGAGGTGCTGTTACCTCCGACTGTGATGGTTCCCGTCATCCGGACCGGTTCCAGATTGATCGCGGTGATATCGGGAAGGGGAATCGGGCTGTCCGGTCCCAGTTCCATGACCTCCTGCGCAACGGCGGAGCCCAAAAAAAACTCGCGAACGATGTGCTGCGGCTCCCTGGGGATCCAAATTTTCAATGGACTGTCGGCGCGCAGCCGCCGGACTTTCAGCCAATCAATCTTCAGCTCACCTCCGTAATCGGTTTGAAGCGTGAGCAAGCGGTCCTCCATCTTGACGATCGAGCCGGTCAGGCGATCACCGTTCGTCATCTCGACTTCATCCCCCCACGCAGACGTCGAGAGACAGACGAGCAGGCAAAGCATGGCGGCGCATCGCCGGAAGCGCGGTGACATCACTAGGCGGCTCATCTCGTGTTGTATGGAAGAGGACGACAGGAATGTCGGAGCAGGCCGGCCCACGTCATCTGCCGCACACTAATGAAGTCCGGCTCTTGTTGCAAGACGGTCGTTGAACCGGTCGGGATCCGAGGGCCATTCCAGCATCTCCTTGACTCTGACCGGTGAAGGTGTAGAAGGGTAATAGCGTCTTCTTTCAGAGACCTTTGCTGTTCCGTGAGGTATTCATGTCCCATGCCTCTTCCCCTCTGCGCTGTCCGCAGTACGATCCGCAGGCACTCTTGAATTCCCAACCGGTTGTCGTATCCGTCATCGATCCCGCGACTCATGTCGTACAATTTCAGAATCAAACGGGACGCCGGCAATTCGGAGACATCGCAGGCGCGACGTGTTACGCAAAGATCGCGAACGAAACAGGCCCTTGTCGGTTTTGCCGGATGCCCGAAGCCGTCGAACATGAAGGCGTGGTGTCGCAAGAAGTCGCCCTTCCCAATGACAAGTATCTGCTGGTCCATTGGGCCAAAGCATGCACGGCCGATGGGCAGGTGCACGTCATCGAGACGATCAGCGATATCACCGCGCACAAACGCGCGGAGCTCACCCTTCGTCAGTCGCAAAAGATGGAGGCTTTGGGACGACTTGCCGGCGGCATTGCACATGATTTCAACAATCTCTTGATGGTGGTGATCGGCCATGCTCAGCGGGTGCTTCAGCAGCTCGCCGGGCACCCATGCCGCCAGGAAGTCGAACTGATCAGCCAAGCCGGATCGAGGGCTGCCGCTTTGACCAAGAAACTGTTGACCTTCAGCCGGCGACAGGTGTTGGAACAGCGCGAGCTACACCCGAATACGTTGATCCGGGAGATGGAAGATATACTGCGACGCCTGATCGGAGAGCACATACAAACGGTGATCGTGCTCCATCCCGACGCAGGGCATATACTCGGCGATGCTGTTCAGATCGAGCAAATCTTGCTGAATCTGGCAATCAACGCTCGTGACGCCATGCCCGACGGAGGCATTTTGACAATCGAGACGGGAAACGTCGACGTAGACGAGGCCTATGCACAGGCCCACCCAGGCTCGGCGCCGGGGCCCTACGTCAAGATGATCGTCGAAGATTCGGGCTGCGGGATGGATCAGGAGACCCTCGCACATATCTTTGAACCTTTTTTCAGTACGAAAGAAGAAGGCAAAGGGACAGGCTTGGGGCTCGCAACCGTCTACGGCATCGTGAAACAGAGTCGCGGGTACATCGACGTCACGAGTCGACAGGGCGGCGGTACGCGGTTCACCGTCCTCTTGCCGCGGGTGACGAAACAAGCGGTGGAATTGGAACAGGCCCCGGCCTCTCAGATTACGGTCGTCAACCGAGCCAGCATCTTACTCGTGGAAGACGATGAGGGGATACGCAGGCTCGTGACGGCAATACTTCGCGATCAAGGCTATGAGGTGTTGGCCGCAGCGGATGGCGTTGAGGCGTTGCAGCTGCTGCAGCTCAGAAAAAGCGGATGTGACCTCCTGATTACCGACGTCATCTTGCCCCGGATGAAAGTCGCGGTTCTGGTTCAGGGCGCCAAGACCATGGTGCCTCAGCTCAAGGTCATGTTCATTTCGGGCTATTCCGGCGATATGTTGCCTTCGCAAGGGCTCGATTCCGCCGCTGCGTATTTGCAGAAGCCCTTCCTGCCTCAAGCGCTGATTGAAAAGGTCGCCGACCTGCTTCCTCCGGATCGCTCCGCAGATTGAGGAGCGACAGCGATCCAATGCGGCCGCTCACCTTCGCAATTGAAGCCAGCCGGTTCACTCGCCCTGCGATGTCGTGAGAAGTCGCTCGGCCTCGTGTCCGGCGTCGTTTGATACAACGCCGGACAATCGGGTGCCGGAGAGGAGATTGCTCTACGAGACTGCCGCGTGGGGGAAGGTGAGCGTGATGATGCGGTCGTCTTGTTCCGCCGTTTCAGCTTCGAGCAGCTGGCTGAACACCTGTCTGACTCGTCGTTGAATGTCAGAGGACGTTTTCGAGAATTGGACGCCGAATTCATTGCCGGAGGTCCAGGCGACCACGGCTTGTTGGATCTCTACCGGATCCATTGAATCGGGCAGTGCGATGCGAAGCGTGACCCGCATTCCGCAGTGGACCGCGGTGCCCTCTTGGTAGATCCGGCCTCCATCACGGCCTCCCTTCGACATGTGCTCCTTCGAACCTTAGCAAGCAGGCGACATGTTGGACACTTACGGAGGCAGTACTTCGGATGGAGGACCATAAAGTTATAGGCGGCAAAGCAGGGTCCAGCGGAAAGAGTTGGCCAGACTCGAACCGGCGGCTGTCTATTTTGGCTCACATTACCGCACTGATGCCTCCCGCCACAGATCCTCTGACTACGTTGGGGTGTTTCGGCACTGCATTCTTTCATCAAGAAGCCGGCGAGCGATACAGTGAAGAGCAGCAGCTCCTTGCAGCAGTTGGTGACCGGTATCTCCTTTGCATAAGACTTAGGAATGGTGCTGGGGGCACAGGCCTGGACAGAGTAGGGACCGATATGGAAGGTGGAAGCTACAGAGGTATCTGGCGGGATGGTTTATGAGATGGGTTATGAAAGGACATGCAACATGACCAAATTTCCACAAGGTCTCAGGGCACCAGTGGTATTGTTCTCCGTCGTCTTGGTTGGACTCCTGACGGCAATATCTGCCGATGCGGTCGTCCAAATTCTACCCGATGCGACGGTGAGCCATCGATCCCGAACAGTAATGGATCCGGCGGCCATACGTGCCGATCCCTTGGTGCAAGGTATCATCGCCTCTTTCGACCGGGCAGAGCGGGCTCTTCAGCAACAGGATCTGCCTTCGATGATGGAGTTTTATGCGCCCTCGTACAACTATCACGGTTTACGAGTAGACGCCGTTCACCGCATTTGGGGTGAAGTATTCGAGCATTACCGGGAACTCTCGTCGACTCATCTTTTTTCCGCCATCAACGTCATTGGAGAAGGCAACGACCTGAGGGTCGAAGTGACCTGCACCGGTGGATTGTACGGGACTGAAGTAGCGACCAAAAAACGGATCACGCTGGATAGCTGGTTCCAAGAAGTGCATTTCCTGGTCAAGGAGAAAGACGGTTGGCGGTTTCTGGGAAATAAAGGCGATGCGCCTACGGCAACGCCGTTTTCGTCTTCCCCTCACCACCCATTATTTTGAGTACTGCGATGCATGCGATTCGGATGAAGACGAGCGGGTGCCGGGGGATCGTCCTATGGGCCCTGATACTTACTTCGGCGTGGAGTTGTGCGACTGCGCCTCCGGAGCCTCCACGGACCGTGGAGACGGTCGATCTCCGTCGATACGCCGGCGAATGGTTTGAACTCGCCCGGTTGCCTTTGTGGTTCCAGCGCCACTGCGTCGATTCCAAGGCGCGTTATAGTTTGCTGCCGGACGGACGCCTCGGAATACACAACGAATGTGTGACACGTGATGGCACGGTTGAATCGGCCGATGGTGCGGCGACGGTCGTCGATGGGAGCCGGGGAGCAAAGCTGCGGGTGTGGTTCGACAACTGGTTTGCCAGACTGATCGGGCCTTCTCGGGATGGAAATTACTGGATTCTGTTTATAGACCCGGACTACCGCACTGCGATTGTCGGGACCCCTGATCGCCGGCACCTTTGGATTCTCGCTCGGGACCCTAAGTTGGACGAGGCTCAGTATGCGCGCTTAGTAGAGCGAGCGCGGGAGTTCGGCTATCCGGTCGCAGATCTCATACGAGCCAAGCGGTCGCTGTAGCGAGGACTTCAGCTCAAAGCCCGCAGCAATGGTCGACGTATATCGGGTCACGCGCGCCCGATGTTGAGAGAGTGGGCGAGCGACAGAATGAGGCAGGGTCTCGGATATCAGGCGGCTGCTGCAGTGAGGGCGGTCGAAATCAATTTCTTCACGCTGGCGTGAGCCAGAACGACATCAGGTGTCCGCTGAAGGGCTTCATAATAGCTGCGCTCGAACCCATCTCCTTCCGTGGAAGGGCGAAGAAGCGCGCGTGCTTCGGACAGTAGTTCATGTGCGCCTTCGATGGGGCCTTCCTCCTGCTCCTCTAACGCGACGTCGATGCGAACGACCAGGTGTGAGAGAGGGCGTAGCCAGGCGAACCAGGGATCGTTCATGACCAGCTGCAAGAGTTCTCCGGCCGATGTAATTCGCCCGTAGATTCTCTCGTAGGTTAGCTGCTCGGATACGATCAAGGCTTTGTGAAGACCGAGCAGACCATGCCGGAGTTCTTGAAGACTGCGACGGAGATGGTCGGGCATTGCACTGGATGAGGGCCAATGGGAAGCTGCCATACAAACCTTATTTTACCAGATTCTCGCTGTGCTACCATGGCTTCGCGAAATTTCCTTCCGCCAAGTACGGGATGGCAGCTCATGCGTTATCGGTCGATTTCCCCAATGATTGAGTCGTCGAACACAACGCCCCGAATTACCAGCAAGATGGCAGAAAATCTGCCATTGTTCTGGCGGTAGAACAGGGTGAGCGTACCGGACCCTCGGCATTCAACTAAGGAACTCGTGATCGAAGCAGACCCTTGGTATGCACGATCCTGCGAGGAATTGGCTGATAGCCTGCGTGTTTCCATGGCCCAGGGCTTGATGCCGGAAGACGCCGCCGCTCGCCTGGCCCTTCAGGGTCCGAATGAACTCCCCGAAGCTTCGCCTCCATCTCCCTGGCTCATATTCGGCGCACAGTTCTTCAGTATCATCATTTGGGTCCTGATTGGAGCCGCGGTTATCTCTGGACTGCTCGGGGAGTGGCTCGATGCACTGGCTATCTTGGCCATTGTGTTCTTGAACGCCGTTCTCGGCTTTATCCAGGAATATCGTGCAGAACGGTCGTTGGCCGCGCTCAAGACGCTCTCCGTTACCTATGCTCGCGTGTTGCGCGGCGGCGAATGGCGGTCCGTCCCCTCCGGTGAACTGGTGGTCGGTGATGTCGTGAGCGTGGAGGCGGGAGATCGTGTGCCCGCCGACCTCCGACTCTTCTATGCGACTGCACTGCGCACGCAGGAGGCCGCCCTGACCGGTGAATCGACGCCGGTGGAAAAGCATCGCGAACCCATCGGGCCGGACCCGGTTCCCCTGGCCGACCAGCACAACATGCTGTTTCTGGGGACGACGGTCACAGCCGGAAAAGGCCGGGCCCTCGTCGTGGCAACCGGCATCAGAACCGAACTGGGCCGGATCGCGAAGCTCATGACCTCGGCGACCGTGGAGCCGACTCCTTTGCAGCGCCGGCTCGAACATTTCGGGCATCTTTTGCTGGCGCTGGCTCTTGTCATCGTGGCGGTCGTGTTCGTGCTGGGCCTGTGGCGAGGAGAACGCCCGATGGCCATGTTTCTCACGGCCGTCAGCCTCGCCGTTGCTGCCATACCGGAGGGGCTGCCTGCGATCGTCACGATGACCCTGGCCTTCGGCGTGACCAGAATGGTGAAGCGACATGCTCTCATTCGGCGGTTGCCCGCCGTGGAGACGCTCGGTGCAGCGACGGTCATCTGCACCGACAAAACCGGCACCTTGACGAAGAATGAAATGACCGTCACCGACTTTTACCTGGATGGGCTGGTATTGCACGTCACTGGGGAAGGCTATTCGCCAAGCGGCGAGATCGTGGTCGACGGGACGGCTTCAGTGTCGCCCGAGGTTTTGCGTGACCTGCTGATGACCGCGGCACTCTGCAACGGTGCGGCGCTGCGGCAGAGCGACAGCGGCTGGACCGTCGTCGGGGATCCGACCGAAGGGGCCTTACTGGTCGCGGCAGCCAAGGCCGGTTGGCAGAAGGAGGACCTCGAACGTCGCTCCACGTTGGTCGCCGAATTTCCGTTCGATCCCGATCGTAAGATGATGACGGTGGTGCGACGATGGGAGGCCGACACTGTCGCCTATGTGAAGGGAGCACCAGACGTGCTGCTCAACCAATGTTCCGAATACACCGGTCTGGACGGTCAGGGAAGGCCATTGTCCGATCACACTCGAGCTTCCATTCTTTCGGCCAACCGGCAGTTCGCCCAGCGGGCTTTGCGGGTCGTCGCCCTTGCGCTCAAGAAGATGGACGGTGCATCGGGTATGGCGGATGCCGGGCAGGTGGAATGCGGACTTCGTTTCATCGGTTTGGCAGCCATGAAAGATCCGTTGCGGCCGGAAGCCAAGAGGGCGGTTGCGCTGTGCCGAGACGCGGGGATCGTGACGGTCATGATCACGGGGGATCATAAAGATACCGCGACTGCGATTGCGCGGGAAGCCGGGTTGTCGGATGAATCGGCGCATACCCTGTCGGGGCTTGAACTGAACGGCCTTTCGGATACCGAGCTGGCGGATCAAGTGGAACGGACTCGCGTCTACGCCCGCGTCTCGGCGGAACACAAGTTGCGGATCGTCAGAGCCTGGCGCGGCCGGGGCGCAGTCGTCGCGATGACCGGTGACGGCGTGAACGATGCGCCGGCCGTCCGTGAAGCCGATATCGGGATCGCAATGGGCATGACCGGGACCGACGTCACGAAAGAAGCCTCGGACATGGTGGTGACGGACGACAACTTTGCCTCGATCGCCGCCGCGGTCGAAGAGGGGCGGGGGATCTTCGATAACATCCGGAAAGCGGTGCAGTACCTGCTGTCCTGCAACCTGAGCGAGGTGTTGGTCATGCTGGGCAGCTCGCTGTTTGGATGGCCGCTTCCCCTGCAGCCGATCCAAATTCTTTGGATCAATCTCGTCACGGACGGGCTCCCCGCGCTGGCCCTGGCCGTCGACCCGGCCGATCCGGATGTGATGCGACGGCCCCCGCGCGCGCCTCAGGCCGCACTGCTCGATCGAGAGCGATTAACGGCGGTCTGCGTTCAGGGGGTGGTTATGGCGGCGGTCACGCTGACGGTGTTTGGGATGTTTTGGTCGGTCGATGACGGCGAAGCGTCCGTGGCTCGGACGATGGCGTTTACCACTTTGGTGTTTGTGCAGTTGCTCCATGCCTTCAGCTGTCGCCACGAGCGATATTCTTTGTTTCAGATCGGGATGACGACCAACGTACCGCTGTTGTTGGCCGTGGTGTTCTCGGCCCTGCTCCAGCTTCTTATCCTGATCGTTCCCTGGGGACAAGAAATTTTCAAAGCGACTGCATTGACATCGGAGCATTGGCAGATTATGGCGGGATTGAGCTTGGTTCCGTTCGTGTTAATGGAACTGTGGAAAGCCAGCCTCCGGCGCCAAGGCGTGGGTCAACCCTGCTCAGGGTGAGACGGGCTTCCAGGGAGACCGAATCGGCGAGGCCTGCCGGCTGAGGCCGATGGGCTGAGCGCCGTACATATCCAGAATCGTCCGCAGCAGCGAGTAGTGATTCGCTTTTTCCTCGTACCGTCCGGGCTGAACCATCGGACCGACCAAAATCGTCGGGATCTGGTTAGGTGATCTGTGGTCGCCGTCGTCTTCGTCCCACGTGACGATCAGAAGACTGTTGTGACTGAAAGCCCATTGTACGTACGGCTCGAGATGGGCCTGGAGCCAGGCGTCTCCGTCCTTGATCCGCTGCGGATCGCTGCCGTCATGCATGTCGTTGCGCTGATTGGGCACGACGATGCTCACGGTCGGCAGCCGGTCGAAGTCCGACGGAAAATCGGTCATGGGCCTGTTCTCGGCAGGTGGGACCTGATTAATCTGAGATTCTTGCCAATTCACCCAGGGGACGTGTTTGCGGGCGTACGCGACCAGGATACAATCCGTGGCACCGACAGCGGGAAGATCTTCCGCGTAACCGGTGAAGGTACGTCCCACCTGCGCGAGCGCGCTCCGCATATTGGGAATGTTGATGGTGAGGGGACACTTGTTTTCAATGCCTGTATCCATCAGCCCTGCGAACAACGCCAGATAGTTCGGTTGACTGGGATGGGTGACGCCATAATAATTCGTGAGCAATGCACCCTGAGCGGCCAGCTGATTGAGATAGGGCGCAGCCGGACTGCCGATGATTTGCTTAAAGCTGTGGTTCTCCTCGATGACGATCACGATGTGATCGGGTCTTGGGAGATCTTGGCCGGCATAGGCCGGAACCTCAACAAGCAGGGCGGTGAAAAGAACGAGGATTGCGTACAGTCTCCGGTAGTTCCCGTACAACCGCATCGTTGTCTCCGTTCGATTTCGAATCACGTGGGTATCTCCGTCAACTTCAACGTATAGAGGTAGTGATACAGCCCCTGTCGCTCGATCAGGTCAGCATGGGTTCCCGCTTCGACCAGACGACCCTTGTTCAGGACCAAGATGCGATCCGCCCGTTGGATCGTGCTCAAACGGTGCGCGACGACGAACGTCGTGCGGTTGACCATGAGTCGTTCCAAAGCCTCCTGGACCAATCGTTCTGATTCCGTATCCAGCGCCGAAGTCGCCTCGTCCAGCAGGAGCACGCGCGGATCCTTGAGGATGGCACGCGCGATGGCAATCCGTTGCCGTTGGCCTCCGGACAGATTGATGCCCTTTTCTCCCACGACGGTATCGTACTGATCGGGAAACCCCACGATGAAGTCGTGTGCGTGCGCGGCTCGGCTGGCCGCAATGATCTCCGATTCCGGGGCGGACTCTCGACCGTACCGGATGTTGT
>DASTLA010000276.1:0-21058 GCA_035715525.1 Nitrospiraceae bacterium | reverse complement strand
GGGTTTTATCCCGTCGCCCGGAACCATTGTTAGTGGCTCCGGGGCGAGCGAGCTCTGCATGGTGGAGGAGAGGGGAGTGAACCGAGGTTAACCTACGCATTGCGCTTCGAATGAGAGCATTGGCGCTGATTGCCTCATGCTCCATCCCGAGTGCCATGAGCACTGCAGCGATCACGTTGCAACGTAGCCATGAGAACAATACCGAGGCCGATCAATACATAGGGAAGACTGCTGGACTCAGGAACGACGTATGGATATTGCGCAATGGCGTTAGCTTCTGCGCCGGTCCACACACGCACGGAGTGCTGGCCAGTAAGTCCATAGAATATATTGGGCTGACCTACTGCATAGAAGGCACCACCCGCCCCATCCAACAAGAGCTGGGTTCCCCCACTACCACCTACGGACTCGCCGGTACCATTGAATGGTAGCGTGAGCTGTGTTGATGAATCCAAATTAACATCAATTGCTAGATAGGTAATGTCAAAGTCAGTCGGCGTATTACCAAAATCGAATATTAAGTTCGTATAGAGGCCATTGTAGGTGACTGATTTCCCGCTTACGTTGAACAGGCCATCGCCCGCGCTGCCTTTGGCCTGAACTGTCTGCGAATACGTAAGGTTCGGGAGATCTGATATCTGAAAAATTGAAGTAGATTCCTGGTGAAGTCCGCTGCCGGTAGTAGTCACGCTGGAGGGCGAGACACCACTGATCACGCTGACCCAAGGCTGACTGAAGCCAAGTGTGACTGCAGTAGTGTAATCATACATCGCCGTTCCAAGGGCGAAATCGCTCCACATCGACGCACATCCCACCATTGTAAGAGCCAAGATTTTTGCGCGTCTCATACGTCCTCTCGATGCACGCACGAACGTTCCGAGGAGATACGTCGCAGGCTGTGCCGACCACTCTTCATGATCTCAACTCTGGGGCCTAGGAATGCACTGATGTTACGCCGATAGCATAGTTTGGCAAGCTGTCAATTTTACTAGGGCCGGTGCCTACATGCCGTAACATCGGTCTTGCTCATGTCCACGAAATTCAGCAAGGCAAAAACTCTGAGCGCCTCGGCAACAACACCATCCCGACGTGCAATCGGCGCAGAGGCCCTCGTCGAGGCGCGCCAACGAATGGCCGAGGCCACAGCGCATCACGAGCAGCTGTTCGGCAACAGGAGGCTTCGATCGCGCGGCGACGACGATGGCGAGCCTGGACTTGTCGGAGGCGATCCGCACCGTCGATCGACAGTACTGGCAAAACAAGATACAGGAGGCCGCCCTAGAGCAGATCACGACCTAGTGAGGAGCGGCGTTCGAGAACTGAAACGCTGCGGCACCTGATCCACCAGGCGGAGCAGGCGGTACCGGTTTTGGCCGTTACATGTGTCGTGGTTGGAGGCACCGAACCTAGAATTTTCGAGCCCCACCGCTAAGCGTCATGCGGGCACGCATTCGGTCGCGAGGGTGCGGCAGTGCAGCTCAACTGCCGGACCGGCCCCTCCCGCTCCGTGGGCTCCGGGGCGACGTCAGGCCGGGCTGGGAGACGCGCCGCTGTCGCCGATGGGCGCGCTGACCGTGCAAAATCGGGTTCCCGCTTTTCACGCCCGACAGTGCTCGGGCGCGTCCGATGGGGACCGGGACGTCCGCAATCTTTGGGGCTTATGGTTACGCAGCGAAGGACTTCCTTAGCTGCAATTGGTGTGAGTCTCGTACTTTTCCCTCATCACGCACCTCCACTGCCAGACCATCAGCCACATAACGCCTAAAAGCATCAGCAGCAGGCGGTTAGGTTCCGGGGCACTCACGTGCGCCTGGGCCACTGACAATTCGAAAAGGTTGCCCACGATGTTGGTCAGCCAGGTTTCTCTTGACGGCAAGCTCGGCAATGAAAAGTTCACCTGGCCAAGGGTAATGCGATCGCTCCGGAGAATGTTGAATCTATCACCGACATTGGGCTGAAAATTATTGGTCAGCGAAACTTGAACTGTCCCGTTCAGCGTTACCGGTCCGTTTATTCTCAGCACGTCATATTGCGTGCCAGCGAGCAGTCCGCCGATTCTGAAGTCCAGCCGACCATTGGTGCCTTGCGTATAGCTCGCCAGCATGAGGGTCCCTGGCGCCACGGCGCCACCGGGGCGGACCACCCCGCCCGTATTCACCACAGAACCCGTCACAGTTCCTGTGCCTGATAAGAGGCCTTGCTGCAGAGCGATATTGTTGACAAAAGTTCCGTTGACGATGGTCTGCGCCCCCGCGGCGGTTTGCACATAGCTACCATTTCCTGTCACCTGACCAAGCGATGCGACTTGGAATGTGCCGGCATTCGTCAGATTGCCGTTGTTGGCAAACGTGCCGGCTTCGATGGAAACTGTTCCTACGTTATTGGTGAAGGTTCCGGTGTTGACGGTTGTCGGCACGACCGGCGCATCCTGTTGCAGCCGCTCCTGGACGAATGTACCTCCCGGCAACAACTCGACCTTGCCATCATTTACGACGATACCCCGGTTAGCAAACAAGGCCGTATCGCTTAAGGTAACAGTCCCAGTGACGCGATTCTCGTAAACCCCGCCGGCCCGATTAAGAATGCCCCCGCTGTTGCGTTCGCCACCAGTAGCATAGGTTCGCCCTTCGTTGGCAAAGGTTCCTCCGTTGGAGATGTCGCCGCTGATCAAATCAAAGCTGCCGTTGCTCCGGGTCGTGCCTGAATTGAAATAAGTGGCAGCTTCGTAAATATCAAAGCGCCCCCCTATGGTCGCCTGCCCTGCATTAGAAAAACCGCTAAACTGAGTCATAAATGTCGAGCCGCTTGCTTCCTGAACGAACCGGCCCCCCGCTGAATTAGTGAAGATTGCGTAGGCTGGAGCAAGGTCGATATGGCCCGCGTTCGTAAAGGTTCCGTTGTTAATCGTCCTACTGGAGGTGCCAATTGAGGCTGTCTGATAGTATGTACCGGACGTGCCGACTGTGATTGCCCCGCCGTCATTGTTCATCGTGCCGAAATTCGTCAGTGTTCCGTTACCAAGAACGTCGATGATCCCCAAGTTACTGAACTGGACACTGTTCTGATCAGCGGAGAGAACTGTGATCGTATTGTTGACCGGATTCGGATTGGGTTCGATTTGTGCGGCTAGACCCTTTCCCGGCAGCGGTACTGACAGTAGCACGGTCAACAAAGCGATAAGAGAGTAGCGAACTACTACATTCAGCGTAGGAGGTGCCAAATGCGGAGTAGGCTGCTCGTTAAAAACGAGTTGTGAGTCCCGTTGAGAGCGACTATCTCCGACCACTGTTCTCGGCAGTCCTTTGGAAATAGAATCCTGTCTTTTCACGACAGACCTCACGATGTACGGACTAATGATCCATCCAGGCATGTGGAAGTGCGATCATTTAGTCGCTGCTTTACGAGGTTGAGATCCCTGCGACACCACTTTATGACGATCAAGAAATAATGTGACCTGGGAAAGTTACTCGTCGGAGCCTTTTATATTAATCGCCTCAGCCTGACACACAACCAATGCCTATCCACTCGCATCAATAACGAAAAACGATATAGAGGCTCGCGCTCGGGGCAGGT
This sequence comes from Nitrospiraceae bacterium, assembly GCA_035715525.1. Classification (GTDB taxonomy): domain Bacteria; phylum Nitrospirota; class Nitrospiria; order Nitrospirales; family Nitrospiraceae; genus JAHBWI01. The sequence continues at coordinate 17,485 of DASTLA010000276.1, read as the reverse complement.
ACCGCTGGCCCTCGCGCCGCGCAAAGTACATTTAGAAGACGGTCATTAGAGGTGTCTCTCCGCGCGCGACAGATCACGATAAACCGATGGAGCGCACGCAGATCAACCGAAGGTTGGTATGGAGGCGTTTCTCCGCCGGCGCCCATCACGATACAGCGATTAAGAGCGGGCACGCACTAGAGAAAGAAGGGAGAACATGGGATGCCTCTATCCCGTCGCCCGGAGCTATTGTAACGGCTCCGGGTCGAGCGAGAGAAATCCAATCACTGGAGTGTTTCTCCGGCGGCGTCAAGGAAGAGAGGCTTCGCCTGATCATCGGCAAACAGAAACAGATCAATCACTGGAGGGGTTTTATCCCGTCGCCCGGAACCATTGTTAGTGGCTCCGGGGCGAGCGAGAGAAATCCAATCACTGGAGGTATTCCTCCGGCGGCACAAGGAAGAGAGACTTCGCCCGATGAGCCGCCGGCACGCACGAAGTGCGGTTTGGTGGAGGCGAGGGGAGTTGAACCCCTGTCCGAAGATCTTCCGCGCACCGGTTCTACATGTGTAGCCGATTGTTTAGGTTTCGCAGCCACCCACGCCCATCGGCAGGCTTAGAATAGCCGCTAGCCCAGAAAAGTCTCGTCCCCCGACGCTGAGCACCGGCGTGGGACCAGCCCGCTGCATCGCGCCATTCCACCCCCGCGGGCCTCAGATGGAACGACGTCTCAGCCTAAATTAGGCTGCGAGTGCCAGTTCTTGGTTGGCAGTTGCGTTTTTCCCGGAATTTTACGAGTTCCCGAGATCTCGACATGCTCCGATGGCGTCACTATCCCCGTCGATACCGGTCGCCCCCCTTTCGGTCATATGTTGAAAAAAGGCTCTGACTACGTTCGCACTCGCTCAGACCCTCGACGTCCGGGGTAAAGTACGCCTGGATCTTCGCGCCGTTGCTCCTATTAGATGGTCATCATATCGCACCGGTCAAGTGGATGTCAGCGCGGTACTCGTCCATAGAGGGCGCGGGGGCCGCCATTTCTCCGGTGAATCAGTCCTGACTTCACAGCTATCGATGCAGCTGGGCATCGGGAGCCCGGTATGGAGCTTTCGCTCCTGTGCGATAAGGGCTCCGTCGTTTGCGCATACCGCGGAACAGCACCCCAAGACCGATCATTCCCCCCAGCAATAGCAACCCTCCGATCATGATCATATGTGGTCCTCCTTTCTATACACCAGTCGTCAGCCCGTCGCGCCCATTTCACCTGCCGTCCGCTCGCGCTACGCGCTCTTGAAGCGCGTGAGCTTGGCGAACAGGATGGCTCCGAAAGGAAGCGCCAGCCCCAAGATCAGTTGCACGATGAGCAACTCTCCCAGCTGACTATAGTCGGCGGGCACTTGGACCGCACCCTCGATCGGGTCACGGACCTCGCGCGTGACGAGATAAACTTGGTTCAAATATTTGGTCCCGAGCTGGCTCAGCGACAGGGCCAAATTGGTGAAGGACGCCATGACGGCAAAATAGGTGGCCTTCAGATCGCTCGGCGCCGAGTTGGCTATCCAGGCCAACATGGGAATCATGGAAATCTGCCCCAGCGGCGACTCCAACGCCGTGTTCACGAGCGCGATGAACCTCGCATCCACCACGCCTCCCGTCACGGCGCTCGTCCAGTGGTGCAAACCATAATACATGCTCACGATGGGCGCCGACAGCAGGAACCCTGCCAGGGTCAAAAAGCCCACGACATAGGCGATCGACCGCTCGGCCATGAATCGTCGAAATAAGAACATGCCGAGCAATGCCAGAAGGCTTCCGATGAGCGACAAGACGGAAAGAAATTGTTGGTCGAAGCGCAGCTCGTCGATCATCCACCAGGTAACCCCTTCTCCTGGGAGAGGAACCGCCCGAAACACGAAGATCACCAATGCCGTCCCCAGCAACACATGCCGTTGCGCGGGGCCGAGCGCCTGCGTGAGCCGCCAAATCAAAAACGTCACGATGCCGAGTGATCCCGCGAAAACGATCTCCTCGCTATAGGGCCAATCCCCGAGGCCGATCGTGAGGGTGAAGATCACGAATGCCAGACTCCCTCCGAGGATCCACCAATTCGGCTGAGTGCGCTCGGCGCGATCCGACAATGCGGCCCGAATTTCGGCATGATCGAGTCCTTGCTGAAAAAGGCGACGCCTCGTCCGGGCCTTGAGAATCGATGCGGTGATGACGCCGATTACCGACACCGCCGGTATGACCAACGCCATGAGATAGACGTTCCGGTAGATGGTCGCGATGTCCTCCTTCGGCAGCCCTTCCACCCCGGTAAACAAATACAGATTAATCAACGCGACGACGATGCCGCCGCCCACGACAGCCACCCGGCCCAAGGTCTGCATGGTGGTATGCATGAGCTTGCGCTGGGCGTCGGCGAACGGACGCCCTTGCTCATCCACGCGCGGCACCGCTTCTACCGTCATCGCATCGGCGACCGTATCCTGCACCACATATCCGACGGGAGCGAGAAGCGCGCTGAGTACATACCAGGCCTCTGCCGACATGAACTGGATCATCGATTCGCGATGCCCGATCAGCCCGACCATGATGAGCAGGCTGGAAGCGATCAGCCCGGCACCGAGGTACACGAGCGCGCCCTTCCACCTCCAGATCAAGTCCACGATGTGGCCGATGGGCATTTTCAAGGCCCAGGGGATGCCGGCCCAGAAGCCGAGCGCGGCGAGAAAGGACGCCGACAAACCAAGATAGTCTTTGACGAAGAATGTGCCCACGATGCCGGTGAGCCCGGAAATTCCGGCGGCCAGGTACACCATGAGCGGCGGCAGGTACGAGAGGCGCAGCTCACGCCCGAGCTCGAAGACGTTCCGATCGATCCACTGATAGAGTGCTGTGATCATCCGCAGGGAGGAAAAAGTATCGGACCCGGGTGAACCACGAGGGCCCTCAGCGGCTGAGGGCATGAGCCACAGGCCGGAGAATCCATGCGCATATCATCAACCCTATCACGTGCGGCCTATCGCTTGTAGGGTTTATTGTTCGGTGGGCGACCGTCGCTCAATGGGCAACGATCAGATGGCCGGGCAGTCGGCGACCTTCACTCTGTCTTGAGCACGGAAGCCACCCCCTTTTTGCCACTGGCCGACATAGTACGTTGTGCCATCGACCACTTCGAAGTCCTTGTCCGGATAGCGTACCCGGGCGAGCACGTTGCCCCAGACCTGCGCGAGGAGCGCCGCCGTTTCCGCGGACAGCGGAGCCGTCACTCGGTCGACCGGCAGCGCCTCGCGAAGCGTCGACCGATAAGGATCCGGCCAACATGAACAATGCGTCGCGGGGCGGCTCGTCGCTTCGTCCCGCCGGGATGGAGTGGGCGCAATTCGCCCCATTCTTACCGGAAGCGGAACGTCGATCCGGCTCCGACTTGCTCGCAGTTCTCCATCGCCACGTTTCCGGTCCATAAGGCCCGACCCCGCAGCGCACCAGCTGCGGTCGCCGCCGTCAGCCGATCGTGCGCGGGACCGGGTGCCGCCTCCATTGCGGCTCCGCTGCCTGTGGTCGCTTGTTTTGAAACCCTATCCTGAGCCGGCTCCTGAAAGGTGGTACATCCGACCAATAAGCTCAAGCCACCTGCCCACAAGACTGTCGCAATACGCTGCGTCATGGCATCCTCCTTTGTGAATCGCTGGTTCGTGATCCTTTTCGATTCATGATTGAACCTTACTGCTCGGTGGTAGATGAGTCCAATTGATTATGTGTGAGCCGTCGATTAGAATTCCTTATCAACCACAGGCAGGAACAATGACTCTGACTGAGCTTCAATACATCGTCGCGGTGGCGCAGGAAGGCCATTTCGGACGCGCCGCCGACCGCGCGTTCGTGACACAGCCGGCGTTAAGCCTGGCGATCAAGAAATTGGAGGATGAGCTGGGCATCGCCATCTTCGAGCGACGCAAGAATGAGGTCGTCCTCACGCCGATGGGGGAGCAGATCGTCAACCAGGCACAACGAGTCCTTGAGGAAGCCGACCGGATTACGCAGTTGGCCGCGCAAGGCAAGAACCAGTTGCTCGGACCCCTCCGGTTCGGAGTGATTGCTACGGTGGGGCCCTATCTGTTGCCCGATCTCGTTCCCCAACTGCACAAACGGGCGCCGCAGATGCCGCTCGAGATCGAGGAGAACCTGACCGTCAATCTGACGGCCATGCTGAAGAACGGACGCTTGGACGTGATCATGATCGCGTTTCCTTTCCAAGAGCCCGGCATTCTGACCCAGCCCTTGTACGATGAGCCATTCAAAGCGCTCGTTCCGTCGGACCACCCGTTCGCCAAGAAGAGCCGGCTTGATTCCGCTCTCTTGACGAAGGAGCGCGTGTTGCTGCCTCACGCCGGACATTGTTTTCGACAACAGGTATTGGACAGTTGTCCCGAACTGAGTCGCTCCGACACCGAAGGGCTGCAGGGGAATTCGCTGGAAACGATCCGTCACATGGTGGCGTCGGGATTGGGGATCACGGTCATGCCGGCCAGCGCCGTCACCGCGAAGCATCGAAACGATCGGCTGGCCGTCGTGCAGTTTGCGAAGCCCGTTCCCGAACGGCGGATCGCCCTCGCCTGGCGCAAGGGATTCGCACGGCCGGCGGTGATCGAGGTCATTCGCGAGGCAGTGAAAGCAGTGCGGATACCGGATCTTTCGATGCTGCCCGTGTAGGTGAGGCCAGGTTGCTCAACGGGACAGGTAGACCGGTCGCCGTCGCGCAGCGAGCGCTTGGATATGGATACGCATCTGCTCAATCGGAAAGCAAATGCGATCCCCGTGCCCGGCCAGTACCCACTCGAAGTCGTATGCCGCCAATTTCTCAATCGAGCGCAACAGAGCTGCTCGGTCCCACACCAACTCGCGCGGGGCTTCGAGCGTCCGGCCGACCGCATCCCACCATAGGTGATCGCCGGTGAAGAGGAAGCGGCCGCGGTAGAGAAGGGCCATGCTGCCCGGCGTGTGTCCGGGGACCGGAATAGCCGCCAGCCTGTCGCCCAATCCCAACGCTTTCTCGCCCTCCACGATCCACTCGGCATCGGGCATGGCATGGCTATCCTCGCGATGGATGATTCTCGAGGCCTTGAAGCGGGCCGCATAGCGAGCCGCATCTGCGACATCGTCTTCGTGCGTCAGGAAAATGTACCGGACCCCTCCCATGCGGTCGAATGCCTCGATGAGGTGCTTGAGATAGCGAGGCGAATCCACCAGCCAATTGCCGTCGGGGTGCCGAATGAAGAAACTGTTGGCTCCGAACGACTTTTCTGAATTGAAGCCGCAATACCAAACTTCTTCCGACACAGCCAGCGGGAAACTCGCCATCGCCGCTTGAACCTGCGCCTTGTCGCGATGCTCTGTCCCGATCGAGCCGACCGGACAGGCAAGCAGCGCCTGATAGGCTCGATGGCATTCCATGTCTTTTTCCGGCTGACGGACGACCGCGGAATAGTCGCCGACTTCGGAGAATGTCTCCGGAGCCAATTGGCGACAGGCGTCGCAATTGATGCAAGTGCCATCGACAAAGAAATTCCCCGGAACGTTGGAAGCGAGTCGTTTGCGGACATCCGCCATGCTAGTGCCTCACATCTTTGGAGGGCGGACAGGGAGCCCTGGCCTGGCCCGTTCCGCCGCGCGCCACAAGTACCAAGCAGCGGTGCTCCGAAAGGGGCGCCACCGCTCCCCGTATTGTAACAGTTGTTTGGACTGGGGCATGCTGCGGCGGCCATAGGCGATGCGGAATCCGTTACGGATCCCGAAGTCGTCCACAGGCAAGACATCGGGCCGGGCCAGTTGGAAAATCAACAGCATTTCCACCGTCCAGCGTCCGACGCCCCGCACTTCCACCAACCGCTCGACGATGGCTTCGTCTCCGAGGGAACGGATGATCCTTGTGCTCGGCACCGTTCCGTCCACCGCCTTAGCGGCCAAATCCTGCAAGGCCAGCGCCTTCGCCTGAGAAAAACCCGCCTGCCTCAGGGCCCGTACGTCGGTGGCAAGCAGGTCCTCAGGGCGGGGGAATCTTCGGCCGGGAAACAGCGCAATCAGGCGCCCGAGGATGGATTCGGCCGCTGCGGCATGGAGTTGTTGGTAGGCGATCGCCCGCGCGAGGGACTCGAACGGCGAACGTCCGCTGCGTGGCTTCAAGGGGCAGGGCCCGATCGCGCCGATCAACTCTTTCATGACCGGGTCGATCGCGGATAGGTGAGCCACGGCCGTTGTCCCCGTCGGCATGGTCGGATGGACTCGACTGATCTCGCTTGCCAGCGCACGCGTTCCGACGGCGGAAGCATTCCTGCGGCTCATACCGGATTTCCTAAGGCTTTCGTCACATCACGATGTCGCCGCCCACTTGGATCGTCTGCCCGGTCACCCACCGCGCTTCTTCGCTGACTAGAAAGGCGATCACATCCGCAATGTCGGCAGGCTGTCCCACTCGGCGCATCGGCGAACGATCAAGACCAAGCTGTCGGTAGGGATCGGTGAGCACCCCGCTGTCGGTGATCCCGGGAGCGACGACGTTCACGGTAATGCCGCGGCCCGCGAGCTCCTGAGCGATGCCCTTCGTCAATTGCTCCAGGGCGCGCTTGCTTGCTAGATACGCGCTGGCACCGTGAAAGTTCATCCGGGTGCCGGCGGTAGAAATGTTGACGATCCGCCCATTGTCCGCAAGGACACGCGCCGCTTCCTGCATGGCAAAGTAGGGGCCTTTTGCATGCAAATTGATCACGGCGTCGAAATCCTCTTCGGTGGTTTCCGCAAACGGTTTGGGGGAAAACTTGCCTGCATTGTTGACCAGGATATCGAGACGACCAAATCGCTGCACCGCATCGCCGATGAGGCGACGGGCTTCGCCTACCAAGCCCATGTCGGCCCGCAAGGCTACCGCACTGCCGCCTCCTGACCGGATCGACTCGGCAAGCTGCTCCGCCTGCTGCTCCCGTCTGTGGAAATGCACCACGACAGCGGCGCCGTCATGAGCGAGCCGCAAGGCAATCGCTTTGCCGATTCCGCCCGAAGCCCCGGTGACGATCGCCACCTTGCCGCTCAATTTCCCCGTCACCGGCCGTCGCCCACAGGTCCTAGAGTGGTCAGGGCCGCACCCCAGAGGCCATCAAAGACGAAATCTCTGGTAGACTTTCGCTGCCGCGGCGCCAGCTCACGCTGTTTGAGATAATCGGGCAGAACAGCAACATCGCCGGGATAGCCCAGGGCAATCATTGCAACCGGCTCGTGCCCCGAGGGGATTTTGAGGTCGATCCGCGCCTTCTCGATGTCGAAGCCTGCCATCTGATGCACGATCAAGCCGAGTGCTGTCGCTTGCAGCGCCAGGGCGAGGACCGCCATTCCAGTATCGTGGAAGGCATGGCGATTGGACGTGCCGTCGTCCTCGAAATTCATTCGCGCGACCGAAAGCATCAACACCGGCGCACGAAATGCCCATTTTTTATTGCCTTCTTTCAGACAGTTCAACAAGCGGGCATAGGAATCCGGATCCTGCTTGGTCGCCATGACGATCGACCAGGGCTGCTCGTTGTTGGAGGACGGCGCCCACCGCGCCGCTTCCACTACGCTGTGAAGCTTCTCCGGTTCCACCATCCGCTCGGAGAAGGCCCGGGGACTCCAGCGGTCGCGCAACAACTCATGGATGGGAAATTCGGTAGGGGCCGGCTTCTCCATGGCGGTCTCCTCTCTTACCCCGTGACTCTAGCGAAGCATTCCATGCCTGCACAACCCCCTCAGGGTCCTCGATCGAGCGGCCCGCCGGACGAGCCGACCGGCCATGTGCGATCGTCGCCGGCGCAGGGAGGAGCCGACCCTGCCAGCTCCTCCACGATAGCCCGCATCAAACAACCCCGCGCCTTCAGCTCGACGCCTCGCCCTCGCATGTCGCGCAAGAGCCTCCGCCCTTCTTCATCGATAAAGGTCGTCTCCTGCAGATCGACCAAAGGGAACCGGCCCGACGGACCTTCGGGCGCATCGCCGGATTGCCAACATCGTCGCAGTTCCTCCACCCAGGGACCGGCCAGCCGCCCTGCGAGGGCAAAAATGGTTCGTTCTTCATCGCGTGAGACAGTGATTTTGAGCATGGCGTTTCAATCTCCCCTCGCACGATCCTTCTGAAACGGCTCCTACTCAGAGGGTCCGCAATGCCAAGGCCGCCTCCCGGGGCTTCCGAGCCACAGCCCCGGTACGCGCGTTGAGCCAGCGCGCGATCCAGCCGTCCACCGACCATTTCCCGGCTCCCATGATCGTCAATGCCACGCTCATGGCGATCACGAGCAGATGGTATTCAAAGCCCTCGCCTTGTTGCTTTCCGAACCAGTTCATGAAGAAGCCGTGAGGCAGATGCGAGGTCGTGATGGCCCCTAGCATGATCACGATGAAACTCGCCGCCGTAAAGCGCGTCAGAAACCCGGCAATCAATCCCAGGCTACCGATCGATTCGCCGATGATCACGAGGAAGGCCACGATCCATGGCAGGTGCATGACGTTGGTAAAGTAGCCCATCGTCCCCTCGAAGCCGTTCCCGCCGAACCAGCCCAGCAGCTTCTGGGCGCCATGCGCAAACATCACACCCCCTAGGCTCACCCGCAAGATCAACCCCGACCATGATTCCTCTGTATTGAAGAACGACATGACGACCTCCTTGATGTGTGTATGAGTGATCAGCATTCCTAGACGAGGTTATGGCAAGGGTCGTTCCATCCTGCGCTCGCATGGGCTTCATGCGTAACCCATTGACGAATCAGAGCGAGTAATACTGTGTCTGGAGAAAGTCGGTTTGGGAGGCCAGCACTGACGATCGAAACCAGGCGAGGGATCGTCAGTGACGAGCCGTTCGTCACTAGAGAGGGAGGGTCACTCGCGGGGGCGAGTCAGGCCGAACTTCTTGATCTTTGAACTCAGAGTCGTGCGCTTCAGGCCCAGTCGAGCCGCGGCGCCCTCCGGGCCGCCGATGACCCACTTGCTCTCGCGCAAGGCGCGCAGGATTTGCTCGCGTTCGGCTTCGTGGAAGGTGGGAGCGGGCGCCGTCTGCCTCTCGATCTTGAGTTCCGCGAGCGGCACCGCGAGTTCCGTCCCATGACTCAATATGACCGACCGTTCGATCAGATTTTCCAATTCGCGGATGTTGCCCGGCCAGTGGTAGAGCGAAAGGGTGTCCATCGTTTTCGCGGGTATCGTTTCGATAGTTTTTTTCATCCGTCCCGCATAGTGATGCGCAAAGTAGCGCACGAGCCTCGGAATGTCCTCCCGCCGCTCCCGCAGCGGAGGAACGGTCAGCGGGAACACGTTGAGACGGTAATACAAGTCGCTTCGAAACTCCTTCGTCTCGACGAGACTTGCCAGCTCTCGGTTCGTCGCGGCGATCAAGCGGACATCGACGCGAATCGTGCGCGTACTCCCGAGGCGCTCGAACTCATGCTCCTGCAGCACGCGCAGCAGTTTGGATTGCAGCTCGATGGGAATCTCGCCGACCTCGTCGAGGAAGATCGTTCCCCCATGCGCCAATTCGAATCGGCCGAGCTTTTGGGCGATTGCTCCGGTAAAGGCCCCACGCTCGTGGCCGAACAGTTCGCTCTCCAGCAAGCCCGTGGGGATAGCCGCGCAGTTCAACTTGACGAAGGTACGCTCTCGGCGTGCGCTGAGCCGGTGAATCGCACGCGCGACCAGTTCCTTTCCCGTGCCGGTTTCGCCCTGGATCAGCACGGTCGAATCGGTGGGTGCCACCACTTCCACCTGGGCAAGTACCCGCTTCAAGGCACCGCTCTCGCCGATGATCTCGTCGAAGCGATGCTCCGTCCGCAGCTCCTCCTCGAGATACAGCTTTTCCTCCGTCACCTTGTCCTTCAATTCGGAAATTTTTTGATAGGCCAGAGCATTGTCGACCGCCAGCGCTATCTGTCCGGCGACTTGGCTCAAGAACTCAATATCCGGATCGCGGAACGCCTGCTCCTGCCGGCTGGCAAGGTTGAGACAGCCGATCGCGCGATCGCGCGACAGCAGCGGCAGAGAGCATTGGGATTTGAATCCTTTGGACACCAACAGGCGAGGCACCGCATGGTGGAATGACCGCAACTTCGATTCCTGATTCACGATCACCGGACGCTTCGTCTGCAACGCGAGCGCGGCGAGCGACCCCTCGGGATCGGTGGTGCCTCCTTCAGGCAACATGCCCTGGTTGTCCGGAAAATCCAAAGCTTCGAGGTGGAACGTCTGAGACGCCTCGTCGTAGAGAATCAGGCTCGCGTACTCCTGCGGCAGAATCTCACGCAGGGACAGGCTCACCCCGCGGAACACCTCGCGCAAGTCTAAGGTGGACGCCATCGTATTGGTCATCCGCAGCAAGACCGCGAAACGATCCCTCTGGCGCTCCACGTCTCGCTGGGACGAGGCTGCCGCTTCACGGTGCAGGACGTTGTCGACGGCAACCGCCACTTGTTTTCCCACCTGTTGCAGGAAGCCGAGGTCGGCTTCGCCATAGGCGCGAGGTTGTTGGCTGGAGAACTCCAACACGCCCAGCTTGCGCACAGCCGAAGTCAGCGGCACGAGACAACAAGAGCGGACACCGTCTTCCCGCATGAGGCGCACGAGATCGGGCCATCGAGACTCAACAGCAAGATCCGGCATCAACAACGGCTGTTGCTGATCCCAGACTAGCCCGGCCGGCGTATCGGACCGCTTTGCCTCGTGCCCCCCCACGATGTCGGCAGGGACATTAGCTTGCAACGTGTGAAGCCGCATCACGTCCCGTATGGGGTCATAGAGCGTGATGCCCACGAAGTTGACTGCAACCACACGAGGCAGCCGGCAGGCCAGGTCCTTCATCAGCGTCACCAGATCAGAATGGGTTCCGATCGCCTCCGAGACGTCGAGGAGTGCTTGGTATTGGTCGAGCGGGTTGGTATCTGGCATCAGGGTCGAGGGGCAGCCCATCACGTCGATTATAAGGGGAAGGCCATAGTCCCGGCTACCGGCGGTGCAGCGGCGTTCGCGGCATGGCTTCCACCCCTGCGGAGAGCAGCAGACCGGTGAGAGTCACAACCGCAACGGTTTGATCGGAGCCATCACCGCCTCGGGATTGTTTTTCCAGATGACGGGGTCGGCATCGACGTACAATTCCACTTCATTGCCGTCAGGATCTCGGAGATACAGGCTCTGGCTGACCGTATGATCACTCATGCCCTCGATCGCAATGCCGGCTCGCTCCAGTTCACTTTTCGCGGCGCGAAGCTCGTCCAAGCTGTCGCCGACCTTGATCCCAATGTGGTACAGGCCACGGCGCCGTCCGGCGGAAGGACCCGGTGCATCGCCGACTTGGATCAGCAGCAACTCGTGATGCGTGCGGCCGGACGTGAGGGCGGCGGCCATTCCGTTAAAAATCCGCCCGACCTCCTGGAATCCCAACAGATCTCGGTAGAATGCCAGCGAGCGCTGGAGATCCTTCACATAAAACACCACGTGACCGAGATAATGGGCTTTCATCTCTTCACCCTTGTCGCCTTTCCCTTTCTGTGCTGATCGGAAAACCCGAGTCCGGTTTTTTGAAGCTCCTGGTAGGGCAAGAGCCAGACCAAAGATTCATCGCTCAGGTCGCCGACCTGAATGCGATTGCCCCAGGGGTCGCGAAAATCGCAGCGAAAATCCGGATGGAGCTTCAGTTTATATTTCTGAGTGAGCTTTCGACGCACCTCTTGGATCTGCTCGGGGTCCCGCACCATGAGGCCAAAATGTTTCACGCGATCCGGCTGGAGCTGTTCCACCTCGAAGATCGCCATGAATTGATGCTCGCCCAGCTTGCACCAGGCGGCGCCTTCGCCGCCGCGGAGCATTTTCAGGCCGAAGACGTCCCGATAGAACTTCACGGCCTTCTTGGCATCGGTCACCTCGATGACCACGTGGTTACATCCGTAGACCTGGACCGCCATGGCATTACCTCGCTCTCGCAGGGCCGTCGATGACGGCATGTTGCCGCGCGCGAACCTTGTCCAACGCCGAGAGGAACGTCTCCACCGGTTGCGCACCCGAAAGGCCGTACGCGCGATCGAAGACGAAGTACGGCACCCCGCGGATGCCGAGGCGATGCCCCTCTGTCTCCTCTGCCTTCACTTCAGCCGTTCCGCTGTCGCTTTCGAGCCACATCGCAACGGCCTTTTCATCGAGACCGGCACGTCCTGCCAATCGGATCAAGGCCGGAAGGGATCCGATATCCGCCCCTTCAACGAAATAGCCGCGAAACAACGATTCGACCATTGCATCCTGTCGGCCCTCGCGGTTGGCATACCAAATGAGGCGGTGAGCGGCGAACGTGTTGGGAGTGCGGCCAATGCCCTCGAACGCGAACGGGATCTGCTCGGCCGCCCCGGCCGCCACCACATGTTCCTCGATCCTCCGGAACGCCTCAAGGCTTCCGAACTTCGCTTCCAGGTACTGTCGTCGATCCATCCCTTCCAGCGGCATGGTCGGATTCAATTGAAACGGCCGCCAGGTCGTACGTAGGGCAAGATCGGACGAATGCTCCGCCAAGGCGCGTTCGAGCCGGCGCTTGCCGACGTAGCACCAGGGACAGACCACATCGGAATAGATGTCGATCGAAAGTTCCGGAACGACCTGGGTCATGATTCCCTTTCTTTCCGTTTCATCCTGAGGAATCCAACAGACGAGACTTCAAGAGAGACCATGACGTCGTCATGAAAGATGTCCCATCCGTCCGGCGCGGTAATCGTCCACGGCCTCGACCAATTCCTGCCTGGTGTTCATCACGAAGGGACCATGGCGCGCGAGCGGCTCCCGGATTGGCTCGCCCCCCATGATCAAGACGGTTGCGGCCCGGCCTTCCGCCCGGAGGCTGATTCGTTCCCCGTCGCCCCCGAGAACCGCAAGCTCGGCCTCACCGACCTTTGCCGTTCCATTGATGAGCACGGTCCCTTCGAGAACAAATACGCCCACGTTATGGCCTGCCGGCAGCACCATTTCGATCTCCTGCTCGGCTTGCAGCCTTACGTCATACAGCTCCACCGGCGTCACGGTTTTGGCGGGTCCCTTGGCCTGGCCCACCTGTCCGGCGATGACCCGTACGGTACCGGCCTCCCCGAAGGGCACCGCCGGGATGTCACGGTCGAGGATCGTCTGGTAGCGCGGCGCCGACATCTTTTCTTTGGCCGGCAGATTCACCCAGAGCTGGATCATCTGCAACGTGCCTCCCTTTTTCGCCCAGTCGCGCTCGTGCAACTCCTCGTGCACGACTCCGGAGGCGGCCGTCATCCACTGCACATCGCCCGGCCCGATGATACCGGCATTTCCTGCCGAATCCCGATGGGCCACACGTCCCTGATATACAATCGTTACGGTCTCGAATCCCCGATGGGGATGCTCGCCCACGCCGCGCGGCTGCTCGGTGGGGGAAAAGTCGTGCGGGCCGGCGTAGTCCAACATCAAAAAGGGGCTAAGCCTCTCGTCCAGCTCGTTGCTGGGGAAGAGATTGCGCACGGGGAATCCGTCGCCGACCATATGGGTGGAGCCGGGCCGGTAGACGCCGAGCACCTGCTTCGTCGTTGCCGCCGTTTTGGTCGTCATATCGCCTCCATGCTGCCTCTGTGCGATCACCGCACAGAGCGTCATCTGATAACTTTGCGGTTCACCCTGGCTTCCATTACCGGCTGATGCCCGCCGCCCCTAGGATTCTATCTGCCGTCGAGCCGCTGCGCTATACCGACACAAGCAATCCCGAAGAACCGACTTGGGCTCACCCACTATGATAGTTCTAGGTCGAATCGAGTCAAGGGACGCCGGATGCCCGTTACTTCCGATCCTTGATCGCGCGTTGGACTTCACGGCCCGCCTCACGGGCTTTGATGGATTCGCGCCGATCGTGCTGTTTTTTGCCCTTCGCCAGCCCGAGCTCGACCTTGGCATGGCCACGCTTGGAGAAATAGATCCGCAGGGGCACGAGCGTCAGGCCTTTGAGCTGCGTCTTGCCGATCAGTTTATTGATTTCTTTCCTGTGCAGCAGCAGCTTCCGTTTTCGGAGCGGGTCGTGATTCATGATGTTGCCGTGCGAGTAAGGGCTGATGTGGCAATGGTGCAGGTAAATTTCTCCGTCGTCGACGGAGGCGTAGCTGTCCATCAGATTCACACGCCCCTCACGCAGCGACTTCACTTCCGTCCCGCGCAAGACGACACCGGCCTCCAATTTGTCTTCGATAAAATAGTCGTGATAGGCCTTGCGGTTGGTCGCGACCACCTTGAACCGATCGGATGTCTCTTGCTGCTTCGTCATGGCTTCTTCAAGAAGGGAGCGGCTCCTTTTGGTCTCCCGAGGATTCTGTTACCATGCGCCCATGCGCGGATACGCATCGCTCGACTCCTTTGGGACAATTCTCGCCGGCCTGGCGAATCGGCTGGGCATTGAGAGCAAACTGTTCGAGGCGCGCCTGCGTCGAGAATGGGCTGAATTGGTCGGCAAGAACATCGCGCAGCACACTAGGCCCGATCAGATCCGCTTTAAAAAATTGTACATCCATGTCCACAATTCCGTCTGGCTGCAACAGCTGACGTTTCTCAAGCCGGTGCTCTTGACCAAAGTAAACGAATTGGCCGGGCAGCAGCTGGTCGGGGAGGTCGTGCTCCGGATCGGGCAGATTGTCCCAGAGGATGCCGTCTTCGCATCCCCCGCGGACCCGGTGATGCCTCCCTGCCGTCCGGACCCGGAAATCCTGGCGGAAGCCGCACGGCATAGCGCCGGCATTCAGGATCCCGACCTACGTGAACAGCTCGCTGCGGTCATGGCGCAGGCGTTGAGCCCGCCTGGGTTTCCGCGCCGCTTCTGATCGATCCCTTGAAAAGCTGGCGGGAGTAGGCTGCGGTCGCGGCACTGTCCTTCCCCTGTGTGATCGGGCCGATCCGCCCCTCTTCCTCTTCACCCTCCAAGCGATAGAACCCCCGCAGCGCGCGTTCGAATCCCTCCCGCATGGCCTGGTCTTCCCCGGTAAGATATTTATGCAGGACGTCCGCTTCCGCCCACGCGTCATGCGTGAAGATGTAGATGGTGATGCGCCGATACCGTCCTCGAGGATCGTCCGGTGTCGTCGGGCGCACTTTCATGGCCCCGAAGTTCCGTCCTTCGCGGCCGACCTTTCGAAATCGCTCAATGAGGGTTTCGATTTCCGGATCGCCGGTCCAGGCCGGCACATGCACTGCGACCGAGGTGGCTTCCTGAGATCCGATGCTGTAAGGCGGAATCGACCGGTCCGGTCGACTCAAAAACATGCCGCCCCAAATCAATGCAAACGATCCGAAGAGTACGCCCAGGGCGAGCTTCACGACCGTATCGAGCGGGCGTTTCTGTTTGGTCGCAGTGGGCGACAGGGCCGGCGAGGACGTGGGGTGATTCATGGACATGGTCGAGCCGGCGGCTGCCGCGGCCGGAGCGGAGGGCTCAGCCGCCGTCGCTGTCCTCAGGGGTGACGTCCTGTTCGGCCAGCCTGGCCACGGCCACGACGCGGTCCTCGTCTCCTTCGAGCTCCAGCAAGCGGACGCCTTGAGTATTACGTCCGATCTCTCTGATGTCGTCCACTTTGCAGCGAAGCACTTTGCCCTGTGCGGCCATCAGCATGATCTCGTCCCCATCGCGGACTTGTAAAAAGCCGATGGCAAGACCGTTCCGCTCCGTGGTTTTTACGCTGATAATGCCCTTGCCCCCGCGCCCTTGAACCCGGTACTCGGTCACGGGCGTCCGCTTGCCGTAGCCGCCTTCGGTCACGGTAAGAAGGGCGGTCGTGCTGTCGGGCGTGATGGTTTCCATGCCGATGACTTCGTCGCCCTGCTCCAACGTGATGCCTCGGACCCCATGCGCCGTCCTGCCCATGGACCGGACTTCCTCTTCCTTGAACCGAATGGTAATCCCCTGCTTGGTGCCCAACAGAATCTCGCGTTGCCCGTCCGTCACGTCCACTGCGATCAGCTTGTCGCCCTGGTCGAGCGAGAGCGCGATGATGCCCCCTTGTCGCGGGTTGCCGTACGCCGAGAGCTCCGTCTTTTTGATCACCCCCAGCTTCGTCGCCATGACGACGTACCGGTCGGCCACGAAATCCTTGACGGGTAGGGTGGCGGTGACTTTTTCGTCCTTCGAGAGCGCCAGCAAATTCACCATCGCCTTGCCTTTGGCCGCGCGCCCCGCCTCCGGAATTTCATGCACCTTGAGCCAGTAGACCTTCCCGGCATCGGTAAAAAAGAGTAGCGAATCGTGGGTCGACGCAGTGAATAACGTCTCGACGAAGTCCTCCTCTTTGATGCCCATGGCGATCTTCCCTTTTCCGCCGCGCCGCTGAGCCCGATAGAGCGTGACCGGATTGCGTTTGATGTAGCCCGCATGGGAAATCGTAACGACGACCTCTTCTTCCGCGATGAGGTCCTCGACCGTGAGTTCCGCTTCTTCCTTGACGATCTGCGTGCGCCGCTCATCCTGGTACCTGTCTTTGATCTCGGTCAGCTCATCGCGAATGATCTTCCGTACCAGCGCTTCGCTTCCCAGCACCGAGCGCAAATACTCGATCTGCTTCAGCACCTCGCGGTATTCTTCGACCAATTTGTCCCGCTCGAGCTGCGTGAGCCGCTGCAGGCGCATGTCGAGGATGGCATTTGCCTGCAGCTCCGACAATTGGAACTGCTGCATCAGGCCGGTGCGCGCCACGTCGGGCGATTGTGCGCGACGGATCAAGGCGATGACTTCGTCCAGATGGTCCAGGGCGATCTTAAGGCCTTCGAGGATGTGCGCCCGCTCTTCCGCCTTGCGAAGCTCGTAGGAGGTGCGACGGACCACGACTTCGCGCCGATGCTCGACGAAGGCGGCCAGGATTTGCTTGAGATTCAGGACCTCCGGCCGGTTGTTGACGAGCGCCAGCATGATCACGCCGAAGGTCGTCTGGAGCTGGCTGTGCTTGTACAGATTGTTGAGCACGACCAAAGGGATCTCATTGCGCTTCAGCTCGATCACGATGCGGACCCCTTCGCGATCGGACTCGTCGCGGATATCGGAGATACCGGTCACCCGGTCTTCCTGCGCGAGTTCGGCGATCTTTTCAATGAGCTTGGCCTTGTTCACCTGATAGGGAATCTCGGTCACGATGAGGCGATCGCGTTCAGTGCGCGCTTCGGTCTCAACCGCCACCTTCGCGCGAATGGTCAACAGGCCGCGTCCGGTCTCATACGCTTCCTTGATCCCGGACGTGCCGTAGATGAAGCCGGCCGTGGGAAAGTCCGGACCGGGAATCTTCTTCATCAATTGAGGGATGGTCACCTCGGAGTCGTCCAGCAGCATCAACAGCCCTTCGATGACCTCCCCCAGGTTGTGCGTCGGGATATTCGTGGCGTAGCCGACGGCGATGCCTCCGGCACCGTTGATCAGCAAATTCGGAACTTTGGAGGGCAAGACCAAGGGCTCGACGCGCGATTCGTCGTAGTTGGG
>DASTLA010000275.1:0-7538 GCA_035715525.1 Nitrospiraceae bacterium | reverse complement strand
GAAGTTCTATATCGTGGTAACCCAAGACGATCAGCGTGTGAAATAAGAGGTCGGCGATCTCATAGATGACCTCGTCCCGCTTTCCGCCTTTGGACGCCAGCAACACCTCACCGGCCTCTTCGGCAACCTTTTTCAAAATCTTATCCTGTCCACCTTCGAACAATCTCGTGGTGTACGAACCCGGTTGTGGATTGGCTCGACGATCACGTATCGTGCGCAGGACTCCTTCAAGGATCCCGCCCCATGCCTCATCAGTCCTTGCCTCTCCCACATGACCCGCGCCGTCCAGCCGCGAGAAAAAACAGGCCCGTTCTCCGGTATGGCAGGTCGGCCCCGCCGGCTCGGCCTTGATCAAGATGGTATCCCGATCACAATCTATGAAAAGATCCCGGACACGGAGAAAGTGTCCAGATGTTTCTCCCTTCTGCCACAGTTTTTGGCGTGACCGGCTCCAAAAATGTACCGACCTTGTCTCTAACGTCTTCGATAGCGCATCTTGGTTCATGAAGCCAACCATCAGGACCGTGCCGTCCAACCAGTCCTGTACGACGGCGGGAATAAGCCCTTGAGCATCGTAGAAAGGTTGGTGGCCATGCTGCGCCATCGACAACATCCTCGTTGAGGCCTAACGTACCGCAACGCCACGGTTGCGTAGATACGCTTTAGCCTCGTGGATTGTGTGCGTTCGGTAGTGGAAAATCGATGCGGCAAGCACTGCGTCGGCATGCCCTTTGGTGAAACCGTCATAGAGATGATCCAGGGTTCCCACTCCGCCGGATGCTACCACCGGAATGGCGACGGAGTTCGAGACTGCTGCCGTCAATTCCAAATCGTATCCGCTTTGCCGACCGTCCTGATCCATGCTGGTCAGAAGGATCTCTCCGGCACCGTCCTGCTCCATTCTTGTGGCCCATTCGATCACATCGAGACCCGCCGCCTTGCGGCCTCCATGTGTGAATACTTCCCACTTCCCAGGCTGAACGGTCCGCTTGGCGTCGATTGCTACGACAATGCACTGCGTACCGAACCGTTGCGCCGCCTCACGAACAAATGCCGGTCGTTGAACAGCCGCCGTGTTGATGCTCACTTTATCCGCCCCTGCGTTAAGCAGCGCGCGAATGTCGTCCGATACCCGCACGCCGCCTCCCACGGTAAGCGGCATGAACACCCGCAACGCGGTACGTTCTACCACGTCAATGATTGTTTTGCGATTTTCATACGAGGCGGTGATGTCGAGGAAGCACAGCTCGTCAGCGCCCTCCCGATCGTAGAGGGACGCCACCTCAACGGGATCTCCAGCATCGCGTAAGTTGACGAAGCTGACGCCTTTGACGACCCTGCCGTCTTTCACGTCCAAGCAGGGGATGATCCGTTTCGTTAACATATCAATCCCGTGAGACGAGACTCGCCAAACGCCAGACGATCGACGTCGAATCCCGTCCTTTCGTTGTTCACGCCTGACGTCTCACGTCTGACGTCCTACGTCCGGCCCAGGGCCGCCAACGCGGTTCGATAATCCAACTTGCCGTCGTACAGAGCCTTGCCGACGATAGCGCCCTCAACGCGCGGCCCCAGGGCCTGGACCGCCTTCAAGTCCTCGACTTGCGAAATCCCGCCCGACGCAATGACAGGAAAAGACGATAGTTCCACCACTTCTTTCAAGGCCCGAATATTCGGACCGCCCAGCATGCCGTCCCTCGCGATATCCGTGTAAATGACTGCGCCCAACTCGCACCTCGACAACTCGTCGAGCAGATCCACTGCCCTCGTTTCCGAGACGCTGGTCCAGCCGTTCACGGCCACGAAACCGTCCCTGGCATCGAGTCCGAGGATGATGCGACGAGGAAACTCTCGGCATGCGCTTTCCAGAAAGGTGCGGTCCGTCAGCGCCGCCGTACCCAGAACCACCCGGGTGACGCCCGACTGCAGATACCGACGAACGGTGTCCATCGTTCTGATACCGCCCCCCACTTGCACATTGATTCGAGCCGTAGCGATGATCTCCTGTATCTGAGGAAGGTTTTTGGGTTCTCCGTCCACGGCGCCATTCAAATCCACCACATGGATGATGACGGCCCCTTCTCTCTGCCAACGATCGGCCACGGAAGAAACATCCTGCGCATAGACCGTTTCCTCTGCCATATTGCCTTGCCGCAGCCGGACGCATCGACCGTCTTTCAAGTCTATGGCTGGGATGATGACCATAAGTCCACGTATTCGTTACTGACATTCCTTCATTGCGCTGCTGTACCGAACGGAAATTCCTCGGCCAGCCTCGTGGCGCCATAGGACGCGAGTTCGCTCGCCGTGACGAACATGCCGTGCCGCTGAATGAAGCCGACAAAATCCTCGGTCATCGGCCGCTGCTTCTCGTAATAATTGCCTTCCCAGAGGACGGCTCCATCCGGCGCCACGAGACGCACCTCGAATCCCACGGTGGCCGGAGGGTTCGCACCAAGCCGGCTCCCCACCCGTTCCTGATACACCAAGACCTTCCCCGTCAAAGCGGCGTCCGCATCTAGGCGCTGAGCGATCTTATGAGGCGGCACAGCTGATACCGCATCACTCCCGAGCTCCCTAGCGGCTCGGACCGCTTCGTTTGGCGAAAGAATAGTCAGCCCCGGTTTGGCTTTGAGCTTAGACCACATCAGGTCGGTCACCTTTTCAGCTGCCTGTGGCGACACGAGTGACATGGCCGGCTCATACATCCCGCTCGAAGTGGGGATGCCGACTGAGATATCCGAGGCGCGAGCGCCCGGAGGTGCCGGCAGCGTCCGGGCATCCAATTGCATGGCCTGCGGCGTCTCCATGGTCTCGAACGGAACGAGGGCGACCCTCTGCACGCGGTATTTAGATGATTGAGGGGAAAGCTTCGTGGTCACCTTGGTGCCGCTGCAACTCGCTACGACCATGCCGACGACGCATAGCACCAGGAGGCGACCGAGCATCCTCATAGGGCCCATGCCGCGAAATTTTTGATGACTTGAAGGCCGATAGTCTGGCTTTTTTCGGGATGGAACTGACATGCCACCACGTTGTCGCGCCAAATGGCGGAAACGAACTGCCCGCCGTAATCGGTCACGCTCGCCACGACGCCCGGGTCCTTCGGTTCCACAAAATAGGAGTGCACGAAGTAGCAGTGGCTTCCCGACGCGACACCATTGAACAGAGGGGCGGATCGCACAATGTCGATGCTGTTCCATCCCATGTGGGGAATCTTGAGCATGCCTGAGGAGGCCGCCATGCCAGCCGAATCGCGGTCGATTGGAAACCGTCTCACGCGCCCCGGAACAATATCGAGTCCCTTATGAATCCCGAATTCTTCACTCTCTGTGAACAGCACCTGCAAGCCGAGACAAATGCCCAGGAACGGCTTCCCCGCTGCGATGGCCCGGCAAATCGGATCGATCAGGTCGTAGCCGGTCAGATTTGCCATGCAGTCGCCGAAGGCGCCGACGCCGGGAAGGACGACGTGATCGGCCTGCGCAATAAGCTTGGGATCACGGGTGACGAGAGCCTCATGACCTATCGACTTGAAGGCATTGTGCACGCTGCGCAGGTTACCCATCCCATAATCGATGATGGCAATCATATTCGTCCCTGAACGACGGACAAGTGGGGGGTTAGAGCTGCCCTTTGGTCGACAGGACGTTGCCGGCCAACCGCTCCTCCACCATCGTGGCCTGATCGAGGGCCTTGGCGAGTCCCTTGAAAATGGCTTCCATGATGTGATGCGGATTGCGACCATACAGCAGATTAACGTGCAGATTGAGCCCGCCATGCGTCACAAAAGCCTGAAAGAAGTCCTCAAAGAGCCCCAGGTCGAAGGCTTTTATTTTGCGGTCTGGCAAAACGACGTTGTAGACGAGGAACGGACGGCCGCTCAAGTCAACCGTCACCTGGGCCAGCGTTTCATCCAACGGCGCGGACGCAAAGCCGAACCGCTTGATCCCGGCCTTTTCCCCCAACGCTTGGTGCAGTGCCTTCCCCATGACGATTCCTACATCTTCGACGGTATGGTGCTCATCGATGTCCAGATCCCCTTTCGCCTGTACCGTCAAGTCGAAGAAACCATGCTTCGCCAACAATTCCAGCATATGGTCCATGAATCGAATTCCGGTGTCGACTTTGCTCTGCCCTTGGCCGTCCAACGCCCATTCGACCCGGATATCGGTTTCCTTGGTGGCCCGCTGAATGCTGCCTTGTCGGGGCAACAAGCCGTTTTTCTTCATGAGAACCTGCTGAGCGCTGATTTCGCGTGGGCGTCGAATCCTTCGATCTCCGCCAACCGAACGATGTAATCTTTGGCCTTCGTCAACTCTTCTTTGGAATAGTGAATGATATTGCTGACCTTCACGTAATCGTTGACCGACAACGGAGAAAAGAACCGCGCGGTCGCCCCCGTGGGCAATACATGGTTGGGCCCCGCAACATAGTCCGCCACAGCAGGCGGCGTATAGCGGCCGAGGAACAGGGCGCCCGCATGGCGAATCTGTTCCAGATAGTCAAATGGACGATCAACCGACAGGGTCAGATGCTCGGGCGCGATGGCGTTCGCCACGTCGATCGCCTCGGCCATTGTCGTGACCACGAAGGCCGTGAAATGACGGGCGATAGACTTGGCGGCAATCTTTTCGCGCTGCAGTCCTTTGAGCTGCGTTTCGATCGCTCGGACGACCTGCTGCGCCAAGCCCATTGAGGTGGTCACGAGATAGACCTGTGCATCCTCATCATGTTCCGCCTCGCAGAGGAGATCGGCTGCAACGTGCGCCGGATTGGCATCCTGGTCCGCTACCACCAACAATTCGCTCGGCCCGGCGACCATGTCGATGCCGACGGTGCCATACAGCAGGCGCTTTGCAGTCGCGACGAAGATGTTTCCAGGCCCCACGATCTTGTCGACCTTGGCAAGCGTCTCAGTCCCGAACGCCAGAGCACCGATGGCCTGAACACCCCCAATCCGATAGATCTCTTCCACGCCTGCGATATCCGCCGCCACAAGCAGGTAGGGATTGATGCTGCCCTTCGGAGTCGGAGTGCACATGACGATCCGTCGTACTCCAGCCACCTTTGCCGGAAGGGCGCACATCAACAGGGAGGAGGGATATACGGCCTTGCCGCCCGGCACATAGACCCCTACCGCGTCCAGCGGGTGGATGGCCTGACCCAACGTGGCGGCCTGCTCCTGGTACATCCAGGTCTTACTGCGCTGACGCTCGTGAAATTGCGTGATGCGCTGGGCCGCGTACCGGAGCGCATCGCCCTCGTCTTTCCGGATGTTGTAATAAGCCTCTTTGATTTCATCAGCCGTCACTCGCATCTGTTCGGGCTTCAGAGACATCCGATCGAATTTTTTCGTGAAGCGCAGGAC
The DNA here is from genome assembly GCA_035715525.1 of Nitrospiraceae bacterium. Taxonomy (GTDB): domain Bacteria; phylum Nitrospirota; class Nitrospiria; order Nitrospirales; family Nitrospiraceae; genus JAHBWI01. Next base: position 2,167 of record DASTLA010000275.1, on the reverse strand, counting down.
TGCCTTGTCACCGCCGGTTTCGACCGCCTGGAGAATAGAGCGAACGGTCTTTTCCACTGCGGCACTTTGGGATCGTGACCGCGTGGCAATCTTACGCAATGCACCTGAAAAACGGCGATCTCGATTGGATATGATGGTCAACGCGCCTGCCACATCGTCCCCTAGCCGCGACTGGACGGCTTCATGCGTTGATGTCCATTGTGCGGAGCGCCCACAGAACAACGCATGCGCTCAATGAGTTCGGTCAACGGCCGATGCTTCAGCTTGAGGCTGGCCCGATTGACGATGAGTCTGGCCGTCGAGTGCGCGATGACCTCGACTTCCATCAGATTGTGTGCTTTCAGCGTATTGCCGGTCTCCACGAGATCTACGATTCGATCTGCCAATCCCACGATCGGAGCCAATTCTATCGATCCGTACAACTTCACGATCTCAACCGGAATTCCACGCTGGTTGAAATACCGTTCGGTGATCTTCGGGTACTTCGTGGCAACTCGAATTTTTGACGACCAACCATCCCGGGATGCGGCTCCCTGGAGAGCCGCGACCGCGATTCTACACGCTCCGACCCGTAAATCCAACGGCTCATAGACGTCGCTGTCCTGCTCCAGCAGGACATCCTTGCCGACGACACCCACGTCGGCTGCCCCATGTTCGACATAGGTCGGCACGTCCGACGGCCTCACGATCAGGAGCGTTGCGCTCTTGGCGGGACAGGCGAATACGAGTTTTCGACTCTCGGTCGAGAGACCCGGACAATGGTACCCCGCTGCCTCAAGAAGTTTCATGACCGGTTCCAAGAGTTTCCCCTTGGATAGCGCAATGGTAATCCCGTCTGACGAACTCTGCCTCGACTTCCGTCCCTTCACTTTCACTTTGCCTTTCTTCGGTCCACACAGGCGCCGAGTGCGCAAAGCTTCTCCTCTAAGCGCTCATATCCGCGGTCGAGATGGTAGACCCGTGCGACCTCCGTCGTACCTTCTGCCGCCAATCCGGCCAAGATAAGACCCGCGCTTGCGCGCAGGTCGGATGCCATCACCGGCGCACCCGTGAGCCGTTCTTTGCCGGTCACGATCACCCGATTCCCCTCAACACGAATATCAGCCCCCATGCGTCGCAATTCTTCGACGTGCATGAAGCGGCTCTCGAAGATCGTCTCACTGACGACGCTCGTCCCTTCAGCCACCGCCATGAGCGCGACGAACTGAGCCTGCATGTCAGTGGGAAAACCGGGATGGGGACAGGTTCTGACGTTGGTGCCCTTCAAGCGTGTGGTGATGCGTAATCGCACGCGTTCTTTTTCCTCGATGAGTTCAGCCCCGCTTTCCCGTAATTTGATCAAAAGGGCTTCCAGGTGAGCCGGCCGGCAAGCATCCACGACTACTTCACCCCCTGTGATGGCCGCTGCAGCGAGGTACGTGCCTACTTCAATTCGGTCCGGTATGACTTCATGGTCTGCGCCGTGGAGTGCCGTGACCCCTTCGATCGTGATCATGTCCGTCCCGGCCCCCGCAATGCGCGCACCTCGTTTCTGTAGAAAGGCGGCAAGGTCTGAGATTTCCGGCTCTTTGGCCGCGTTTTCGAGGACCGTGGTGCCTTCTGCCAAAACCGCCGCCATCATAAGATTTTCCGTTCCCGTCACACTGGGAGTATCGAAGTAAATCCGGGCGCCGCGTAGTCGGCGAGCTGTCGCTTTGATGTACCCATGTTCGATTTCCACCTTCGCGCCGAGCTTTTCGAGTCCAGCCAGGTGGAAATTGACCGGACGTGAGCCGATCGCGCACCCTCCAGGTAGGGAAACTGTGGCTTCGCCCCAGCGAGCCACGAGAGGCCCCAGCACGAGCACCGAAGCCCGCATAGTCCGAACCAAATCGTACGGCGCCTCCGTCGATGCGATGTGGTCGCCTTGAACGACGGTGCGGTTGCCTTCATGAGTCACGGAAAGGCCTAACATGCCGAGGAGTTTTCCCATCGTCAACACATCGACCACTCGGGGAACGTTGTCGAGGACGCATGGACCACCGCCCAGAATCGTGGATGCGAGAATGGGCAGTGCCGAATTCTTCGCACCACTGGCACGAACCTCGCCGCGCAAAACCTTGCCGCCTTGAATGATAATGCTGTCCATACGCCTCTCTGTCTAGGTTTTCCCTGCCGCTCTGCAGTG
>DASTLA010000274.1:0-4048 GCA_035715525.1 Nitrospiraceae bacterium | reverse complement strand
ATCCGGTCCGTCCAGCCCGAAGGACCGTACCTGATCGGCGGCACCTGCACCGGGGGACTGGTCGCCTACGAGATGGGCCAGCAACTGGCGGCAGAGGGTCAACGAGTGATCCTCTCGATCATGCAGTCCTGGCACCCTCGCTCCTACGTGGCCCACTGGAGCAGACCTCCGTATGTTCTCTGGCCTCTCCAGTTCGTGTTGCGCAAGGTCGCCAGCTATCTGCATGTGATGCGCGGGTTGCCGATCGAGCAGTGGCCGAAGTTCTGGCGAGGAAAGTTGAAGCAGGTGTGGAGTTCGATGCACCAGGCGGAGGCCGCCGAACACCAAGACGAATTCCTGTACAAGGATCAGGTTACCTATGCAACCTTTCATGCCGCGGCTCGCTATAGTCTGAAACCGTTCCCCGGCCCGCTGTTGAACGTGATCGCATCGAAACATCCGTTGACCAATTCGGCCGATGATACGCGCCTGGTGTTCGGCAGCTCGGCCCTCGGGCGTAGTCAGACGATCTATGTGCCGGCCGAGGATTCGGGGCGGTTGTTCGTGGCTCCTCACGTGCACGAGCTTGCGCTGAGTTTGCAGCGATTTTGGAGTGAGGTTGCCGACGATTTCCAACCTCAGACGCCGGACCAGGACTCCGGGCCCGCTAGACGGGCCGCCTGATCTATTGCCACGCCGCCGGTGCCCACGCCATGATGAAAACGATTCGATTTCTCCAATTCCTGCTACGCGACGCCAGGATGATGATGGTCCTGATGATCCTGGCCGGGATCGTGGCGGGCCTCTCGAGCGTGGGGCTGCTGGCCGTGATCAATAAGCTGATCGGGGCCGGCGGCACGGTGCCGCAGGCCCTGGCCGTGGCGTTCATCGGACTCGCTCTGCTCAAAGTCGGATCGAACTATGCCTCGCAGCTGCTGCTGGTGAAGTTCGCTCAGGACACGATTACTCGGCTCGGCATGGGGCTCTGCAGGAAGATCGTGCGCTCTCCGTACCGGACGCTCGAGGCTCGCGGCGCACATGCCATTCTGGCGACGCTCACCGACGACACCAACGCCCTGGCATGGGCGGTCAATTCCCTCCCAGGCTTGGCCGTCAACCTCGCGATCATCGCCGGGTGCTCCGTCTACCTGGCGTGGCTCTCGTGGCAGGCGTTTCTCGGCGTCATCCTACTTTCAGTATTCGGCCTCTTGGGCTATCGGCATCTCTACAACCGCCTGCTCCAGTCGTCCTCGGCAGTCCGCGAGGCTCGAGGAACGTTGTTCGAGCACTTCCGCAGCTTGACCGAAGGCACGAAAGAGCTGATGCTGCATCGCGCAAGACGAGAGGCCTTCGTTTCATGCGACGTCGCAGAGGCCGTGGAGTCGATGCGGCATTACAATCTCGTGGCAACCAGGCAGTATCTGAATACGGAGTCCTGGACGCAGGTCCTGTTTTATGGCTTGGTCGGGATGATTCTCTTGGTCTTCCCCAAGCTGCTGGCCTTGTCCGGTGAATCATTGACGGGGTATGCATTCGCAATGTTGTATATGATCGCGCCGATGTGGGGCGTCATCGGCTTGGTGCCGACCCTGAGTCGCGGACAGGTCGCATTGGAGAAGATCGAGGAATTGGGCGTCGTGTTGGAAGGCGGCGCATCGGAAGGCGGCAGTGAACGGCCGGTGAGCGCCGGCATGCAGCGGATCGAGCTCGTCAACGCGCAGTTCTCCTATGGTACGGGCAAGGAAGACGAACCGCAGTTCACGCTCGGGCCGCTGAGCCTGACGGTCGAGACGGGAGAGCTGTTGTTCATTATCGGCGGGAACGGCAGTGGCAAATCGACGTTCGTGAAACTCTTGACCGGTCTGTATCCACCGGATTCCGGTACTGTGCGACTGAACGGCGAGATCATCGGACCGGGTACGCAGGAGTGGTACCGGCAACATTTTGCGGCGATCTTTTCGGATTTCTATTTGTTCAAACGGTTGCTGGGTTTGGATCCCCGGCTAATCGAAGGCCAGGCAGAGGCGTGGCTGAAGACCTTGCGGATGGACCATAAGGTCTCGATCGCCAACGGGGAATATTCCACCGTGAAATTGTCCCAGGGCCAGCGGAAACGTCTGGCCTTGGTGACCGCCATGTTGGAGGACCGTCCTTTTTACGTGTTCGATGAATGGGCGGCCGACCAGGATCCGCAATACAAAGAAATTTTTTATGGTGAGCTGCTGCCGGCGCTTCGGGCCCGAGGGAAGGGCGTCGTGGTCGTGACCCATGACGACCGGTACTTCCGTCTCGGGGACCGCGTGCTCAAGTTGGAAGAAGGAAGGATCGTCGGCCGGTGCGGGCCTTCGCTCAAGCCGCTGTCGCGGCCGCTCACGGGAAGCGGATCCTGCTAGCCTTCTCTCTCAAGATGGAATGCTGTGCCTGAGTCTCCATTGATAGCCGTCCCCGCCTTGAACGCTCAAGGGGTCCACGTGTGGACCTGTCCCCTGTCCCGTTATGACGCCTCTGCCGAGGCCCTGCAACTCCTGCTGTGCTCCGAGGAAAGAACGCGCCTCGAGCGGTTCGCGTTTGAGCGCGATCGCCGTCGCTTTGCTCTTTCCCACGGGCTCTTACGGCTGATCCTGAGCGGATACGTAGGCGAGGCCCCGGAGAAGCTTCTGTTCGATATTGCTCCACGGGGAAAGCCTTCGTTGGTACTGCGCAAGCGCTCCGGACCCGATCTGCGATTCAGCTTGTCCCATTCTGGGGGGATGGCGCTCGTCGCGGTGGCCTGCGGCCGAGAAGTTGGTGTGGACGTCGAAGAGATCCGCGCCGACGTGCATGACCTGGAACTGGCCAAACGGTTCTTTGCTCCGGCGGAGGCACAGGTGATTGCCGAGGCGACGGGCGACTTCCGGCGACGTCTCTTTTACCGGTATTGGACGGCGAAGGAGGCCTTTCTCAAAGGCCGAGGCGGTGGAATCTCGGATGGACTGGATCGCTTCGAAATATTGTGGCAGACCGATGGGGGACTCGGCCGCATCAGGTGCGTCGGTTCGGACGCGATCGATCCTCGCTGGCTGGTGCAGGAGTTGAAATTCGAAGAAGCGTTGATGGGAGCGGTTGCCGTCGAAGGCGACGGCTGGCAGCTGGAGCAATGCCGACCTCCATCCTTTTCGTTCAGTTAGCGGATGTCCTGCGACAGCGATTCTCTGCGTAAGGAACGAAAAAAATCCCGCAAAAGCGCCTGACTCTCCTCAGCCAGTACCCCGGCGGTAATCTCCACCCGATGGTTCAACTGCGGCACCGGCGGGATATCGAGAACCGAGCCGCAGGCGCCGGCCTTGGGATCCCAAGCCCCGAACACCAGCCTCGGTACGCGCGCCAGCACAATGGCTCCGATGCACATCGTGCAGGGCTCCAGCGTGACGTATAGGGTGCTGTCCGATAGCCGCCAGCTCTGCATGGCGATCGCCGCATCCCGGATCACCAGCAGCTCGGCATGTGCCGTCGGGTCCTGCCAGGACTCGCGACGATTGTGCGCCGATGCGATCACCTCGCCATGCCGTACCAGGATCGCTGCGACCGGCACCTCTCCGATCGGGGTGGCACCCCGCGCGAGTTCGAGCGCCTGGCGCATGTATCGAATGTCGTCGTCCTGGCCCATCATCTGGAAGGCATGCTACCACGGAGCAGAAGGACAAAGGCAACGTGACGAGAGACCTTATGTCTGACCCATCAAGTAGATCGTACCGGTCGGCTGGGGACGGCCGCCCTCCGGTTCAATGCTGACGGCGAACCGTTTCATGCGGGAAAGACCGGGCATGTTTTTGATCAGCAGGCGCCCTTTGTGGCCGGAGTCCACTCCGAAGACGCCGGCGCTGACAGGCCTGTCGTCGATGGCCCACAGTTGATACATCTTGCCGCTGGGTGGGGCAGGCAAGTTGAATGCATACAACCAGGCCCTCTTCGTCGCGGAATCGAACAGCAGCAACGCCCCCGCTTCTTTCGCGACGTCCGATCCGGAGAGCGACACGACCTTCGAGGATGGGTTTTTCAGCAAAGTGATGACTTCCTCGCTTTGCCGCAC
>DASTLA010000273.1:0-6061 GCA_035715525.1 Nitrospiraceae bacterium | reverse complement strand
TGGCCGCAGAGGGTCTGGGAAAACTGGAGGCTGGCCGTCGTTCGTCTCGGTTGCGGAAAGCTCTTGAGGACCAGGCTGGAATCGTCAAGACCTCCATCATCAAGGTACTGGCCAAAAGCGCGGATCGTTCCGATCTTCCATTGCTGGAGGCGGCCTACAAAGATGAACTCGCTGCAGTCCGGTTGGCCGCTGCAGGGGCATTGTACCGCTCCGGTCGTTCGGACATGTGGGGCGTGATCCAACAGGCTGCGGGGGCTCAGAATCCTGAAGAGCGAGCCACCGCGTTGCGCATGATCGGTGAACTGCAAGAGCCTCGAGGACTCCCCATCCTCCTCGAGGCGCTCGGTCATACGCAGCCGTCCGTCCGCGGCGCGGCGGCATCTGGGCTCGGTGAGTTGGGAAACGTTCGAGGCATCCCGGCTCTCGAGCGAGCGCTGTCAGATAAAATTCCTGCCGTCCGAACGTCCGCCGCGATCAGTTTGGGAGAACTGGGAGTCAAGGAAGGAATTCCAGGCTTAAAGAAGGCACTGGCCGATCCGAATCCAGTCGTCAAAGCGGCGGTCGTATCGGCTCTCCTGCGTGTGGGCGAACCCATAGAGACCGTGATGCCGCAACTCTACGACCTTGCCCAGGAAAAAGACCCTGGAACTCGCGCCGCTGCAGCGAAGGCCGTCGGACGCGCGCACGGCGGCAACACTGGGCCGGCAATCGAGTTTCTCGCCGATATGCTGAAGGATCCCATCCCGCGGCCCAGGATCGCCGCGGCTCGGTCCCTTGGTCAAATTGCCGAAACCGAACTGATTCCGATCCTGAAAGGCGCCCTTCACGATGAGGATGACGCCGTCCGAGCTACGGCAGGCGGAGCAATCGGTCGTATCCTCTCCCATCATTCTCCTGTTGCTAACCATTTGAAATAGCAACAGGTTGTGATGCTTGATTTGAAGTTGACAGTCTCAATAAGATTCCTGTATACACCTTTGTTCCGAGGTCTGGCCGTGGGCCGTCGCGCTAACCACGCCAAGCAAAAGAAATTTGTCCGAGGGGGTGATCGTCACCGGCCCCCTCCCTCATCGGGTTGGTGACTCATTTGTCATTCGGTTAATGTTCTTTACAAGGAGGCAGTGACATGAAGAAGGGTGCCATGACAGCGTTGTTTGGGATGGCTGCCGCAGCGGTCCTGGCTGCGCCCCTCGCGTCGTTCGCGGGAGGAACCATCGCCGGAAAAGTGACATACGCCGGGAAGCCTGAAAAGAAGGAATTTTCGTTCGGTAAGTTCCCGAACCCTAAGTTCTGCCCTAAGAATCCGAACAAAGCCTTGGTCGACGGGGATAAGCGGATCATGCCGACCATCGAAGTCGGCAAGGACGGCGCTCTCAAGAATGCCGTCGTGGCCGTCTACGACGTCGAAGACAAGGCGTTCATGGACAGTTACAAAGGCACCGATGTCGTGGCCGAATTTTGTGAATTCCTGCCTTTTGCCGGTGTCGTCGTCAACAACAAGATGTTCCGCGCGGAAAATCACGATGCGGACCCCGAAGATCCCAAGTCCAAGGAAGGCGTGCTCCACAACCCGCACAGCTTTACGGTGAAGGGCTCCACTTCGGCGACCGGTTTCAACATCGGTTTGGCGAAGAAGGGTGATAAGCTGGAGAAGCCGGTGACGTTCCGTGGCGGCGCTGAAAAGGATGGCTACTATCGCCTACAGTGCGACCAGCATGAGTTCATGCAGTCCTTCTTCCTTCCTGTCATGAATCCGCACTACGCGGTGGTCAAGGAAGACGGATCCTTCGAACTGAAGGACGTGCCGGCCGGCAAGCATAAGGTAGTAGTCTGGCATCCGTTTGTCGGTAAGGGAAAGAAGAACGAGTTCGAGGTCGAAGTGGCCGAGGGCGGAACGGCGCAACTGAAGGCGGACCTCAAGTAACATCGAGCAGTCAGCGGGATTGCTTCCCGCCGAGGGGCAGTGGTTGACAAGACCACTGCCCCTTTCTTTTTCTGGTTGGGTGCCGATGAGCGATGGGCCGCACACTTCCGAAGCCGGCCTTGTGGTCGCGTCACCCTGAGATTCGCTGCTCTTTCCTGTCCTGTCGGCGGCCGCTGCATGGGGGCCTTTCAGGGCGGTACGCCGTGGTCTCCTTACCTTGCGTTTCGCTTTCTGAAGTGGGTAAGATGCCAAAATTTCCAATTTTTGTGTAGCAAAGGTGTTCCGTGTCACGAGATTTGTCTCTCGCCGAAATCTTCCAGCTAGGCTACTACTGGGAGACGAAAATTCTCTTGACTGCCGTGAAGTTGGACATCTTTTCCGCTCTCGACGGGCGGGCGCGGTCGGCAAGTGAGACGGCGGCGAAGATCGGCGCCCATCCTAGGACGCTGGAGCTGTTGATGAACGCCTTGGTAGCCATGCGGCTGCTGACCAAAGAGGGCGAAATTTTCGCCAATACACCGGTTGCCGCGGCTCACCTGGTTAAGCAGGCGCCGCAATATGTCGGTCATTTGTTAATCCTGCACGATGCCGAATGGACCCACTGGGGACAATTGGAAGAGGCGGTCAGGACCGGTCGATCGCCGGCCAAGCAGCACGTCTTTGAAACCGACCCCGAATTGGCTGCAAACGTCCTGTCTGTGCTCCACCGCATCGGTCAGGCAAGTGGTCCGGATTTCGCAAAGCGACTGGCCCTGGATTCGGCCCGGTCAATGCTGGACCTGGGTGGAGGTGCCGGCACCAATGCCATTGCGTTTTGCCGGGTCTATCCTCAACTAAAGGCGACGGTCTTTGATCTCCCATCGACGCTGCCGCTGACGGAGCGGACAGTTAAAGAAGCGGGAATGGAATCGCGGATCAATCTGATGCCGGGGAATTTCAATCGCGATCCTCTGGGAGGGCCATACGATGTCGTATTGATGTCGGATATCCTCCATTATCAGGATTTTGCTTGTAATGCCGCGCTGGTCAAGAAGATCTACGATCATCTCGATGCCGGCGGCCGATTGATCATCAAGGATCGGTTCCTTGACTCGACAGGAACCAGCCCCGCCTGGACCACCGCGTTTGCGGTCCACATTTTAGTCAATACCGAGCAGGGCGCCTGTTTCCAGACTGCGGATGCCATGCAATGGATGCGCGACGGTGGATACAATTCCGTCGAGGAGCTCGAGAGTACAGCCGTCGTGCAAGGGAAGCGATCGCATTAGAGAACTCGATGTTTGAATTAATGCGTCAGCCGGGATTTTTCGGTACTCATGCCACGCTGGGTGCCGACCTGAGCCAGTTGATGGCCACGCTGTTCACGGGCCTCTTCATCGTAGGCTGGTTGCAAGCCAAACAGCGTCGCGGACATACCCATCATTGGCTCATGCTGGGCGGCATGATCGCCATGGTCGGGTTCTTTACGACGTATTATCTGTTCCGCCAGTTGGGTGTTTTGGCCGTCGAAGGCAAGGAAGGATTCGGCGGCTCTCAGGATCTGTACGATTACGTCTTCATTCCGGTGCTCACGCTGCACATCATCCTCGTCATCATCGGACTGGTAATGGCGGCCTACATGATCGTGTTGGGATTTCGATCTCAGCAATTCTCGGGCGGCGTCCGTCTGTTGAGTGAGAGAACGCTGCTCACGTCGTGGAAGAAGGTGGGAGGAATTTTTGGTGTACTGACGGTGGTCGTGCTTCTCCTGTTCGGGATGCGGGTGATGTCGGCAGGGTTCTCGATGCGCAAACTTGAAGTGTACCTAGGCTTTCTCATCTTGGTCGCTGTCGTGTTTGCGGTTGAAATGTCCATTCAGCGCGTGTGGCCCAACGGAGCGAACCGCCATCGCGCGTTGGGCCGATTCACGATGATCATTTACTGCGTTCTTTTTCTCACCGGCACGTTCACTTACACAATGTTGTACATCCTCTATCCAGGGAAAATCGGCTAAGTCAGTTCATCCCGACTGGATATTCACCGAGTGGACGCATGTTGACCTGCGGATGCGGTAATTGGATGCACACTGAAGGGGTGGAGGAGCGCGTCGTCGATGGTTCGGTCCAGTGGTTTGTGCGTTCCGAATGCCGCTCCTGTCGGTGGCGTATCGGCATCGACGTGCCGATTGAAGAGGCCACGCCATGGGTCGACCGGATGATCTGGAGCGATGAGGCGAAGGACCGTCTCGATCGGCTCCCGCCCTACGCCGCTCCGCTCATGCGCGAACTCGTAGAGCAATATGCCCGTCGGCACCGATACCGCGTCGTCACCTATGATCTCATCGAGCAGGCAAAGACCGGCGATGTGGTCTCGTGGGACCCCGAAGCCGAGCAGCGCCTGGCCAACGTGCCAGCGCCGGTGCGGGCCATGGCCCGGATCGAATTGGAGCGCACGGCGGTTGATCGTGGCGCGAACCGGGTAACGGTGAAGATCATGGAAGAAGTGAAAGCCCGTTATTTCGGCATGGCTGCTCAAACAGATAAGAGGTGAGGGAAAAGTCGCGAGACGCGGGCAGCTGAGCTGTCTCTTTCGCTTCTCTCCCTCAACGATCTAGAGATGTTGCACCGTTTAGCTCTCCGCGTCCTCCCCAGCCTGTCACTGACCGTGACCGCTGACGCAGTCCGTACACGAAAACGGATTGTCATGGCTGTGCCCGGCCTGATCGCATTTGGCATCTATCGGCTCGCGAAGCAGGAGTTGACATTGTCGGATCCTCTTACACTGCTGATCCTCAGCGGTGTCGTGTCCTTGTTAACCGCGGCCGGTGCTTACCGCGTCGGACGACGCCTTTCGGTGGGGCGGGTCGCGTTGGAAGACGGTGGCAGACGGGTATTGTGGATCCTTGGCTGGATTGGATTCATGTATGGCGTCCAACTGTCCTTGCTAGTCCTCGCGTTGTTGTGGCTGGTGGGCTACGACTATGCCAAGCATCCGGACGGACCAGCGATGATGGCTATCATCATTGCATGCAGTGCAGTTGCCCGTGATGCCTTTGAAATCGGCCATATTCGGTGGCTTCAGGTATCGGGGCGCCCGTTCAGCACTTTTCCTGACGGCCATCGCCTCCGCGAGTTGTTAGGACGTTTCCCGCGATTATTGTGGCAGTGGGTCGGTACGGGAATCCTGAGTACGGTCTGCGTGTCGCTTGCGGTGCCGATTTCGGAGAATGCTCAAATTGCGGTGCTCATGCAGGTTGCCGTCGTAACCCTCATGGCGGCCGGTATTTCGTTGGCGGCCTTTCTCGCTGGGCAAGGGGGCGAGGAGACGTGGATGTCGAAATTGACGGCGTCCTCCTGGGGTGAATTGACGAAATTCTTTTGGTGGCCCGGGATGGCCTTCGCATCGACGTATCACCTGGTGCTGATTGGCCTGGTGCTCTACGTCGCAGGCATGCCTCGACCTGCTTCCGGGGTCTTGGCACTCATTGCCGGCGTTGTTGGCGGAATCATGGCGCTGTATGCCTATTATCTCGGGCATCGCCGACAGGTCGAAAATCTCGAACAGCAAGTGGTGTCTCCCGCGCTCCTACGCTGCCCGTTCGTGATGGGCATATTGGGCCCATCTCGGACGCAGCCAACAGCAGGCCTCGAAACAACTTCTGTGCTCGGGAAGAGCGGTCAAAGGATGTAGCTATGCACCAATCGCATCGGGACAGTCGTGGCATTGTTTTCGTGTGGATGGCTATCTGTGCCATTTTCAGTTCGTTCGCGGTGGGATGGGCAGATCCCTGGGCCGCTACCGCGCTGGAGTCTTCTTCGGATGTGTATTTCCAGACACCCGGTGTGCCGACCGGCCCCGCGGCTCCGACGGCGAGTGACATCCACTACCCCCAGTATGGCTCAATGGATAGTCGCTTGCTGGTTTGGTTCGTGACCCAGCAGCACACCTATTTCGGTGGCTTCGTGCTGGCGCTTCCGATCTTTTCCGTGTTGCTAGAATTTTTAGGGCTCATGGCAAGAAATCCGGCTCTGGCGCTTCGATACGACGGTTTAGCCCGTGACTTATTGAAGGTCGCACTCCTGTCGGTGTCTGTAACGGCAGTCGTGGGTAGCGTAATGCTCAGTATGTTCATCGCCTTGTATCCCAGCTTCATGAAAT
>DASTLA010000272.1:0-3481 GCA_035715525.1 Nitrospiraceae bacterium | reverse complement strand
TTCCGGCAGGATGATCCTGACGTTGTCCGGGACGGTTCCAATCGTCTCTCCGACCCAGTCGGCAACTCGATCGTACGACTCGCGACCCGGCACCTGCGTCTCTGCCGGATGAATTCTCATCACCAAATCCCATTCGGGATGCTCTTGAAACAGCCGAATGGTCTCCATAATCCAATCGAACATGCCCGCGAACAGGGTGTCTCGATCCTGCATGGCCGTGTCCCACACCACATTGCTGAAGAGGACCGCCAGCGGCCGCTGGGCTCGAAGCCGAAGCTGTTCCCGAATCCTGGCTTCGTCCGATTCCTTGGCCGCCCAATAGGTCTCGACCATCTGCTCGCCCCGGGCGCGCCGGTCCAGCAGGCCGACGATGCGCTGCCGGTCGGCAGGGTCCAGCGGCTGAGACGACACCTGTTGCCAGGTTTCGGTGATGTCGTACCGCGGCGCCGATTGGTCATGTGACAGAAACACGGTGCCGGCATCCCGTCCCCGTTCAAAGAAGACGCATCGGATCCCCCGCTTCCGGGCAATCGCCCAGGTGACCCGCTCTGCCATGAACAACCCGTTCAGCATGACCAGGACGTCCGGCTGAAAAGCCGTCAACACGGCCTCCATGGCGGCGGCCCAACGGATGCCGCCGCGGATGAATCCTCTCAGCACCGATTCTCCGTCCGGATGCCGCATGATCTCATGGGATCGCAATCGCCAGCGGGTTGGCGGTATCGCGAACTTTCCGAGAGGCAGACCGCTCCATTCGAAAGTCTGGAGCTCCGCCATGCTCAGATCCGCCAAGGCCCGGTCGCTTTTTTCGTCCGACGCCTGGTTACGGTATTCGTTGAGGTCGAACAGGCGCAGGCCGGCGAGGGACGCCGCCTCCCTCACATACTCGCTGCATCGGGCACAACGAGGCCAGGTCTCACGTTCCGCCCAGGTCACCTCACACACCGGCATGAGCCCGCCGCAGGTGGCCACGGCACAGTCTGCGCCGCGCAGGCCCAAGGCTTGCGCAATTCCGATCTGAAATGCGGCATGGGTTCGAAAATTTCTGGGAATGACGAACAAGACGCGGATCGCAGACTTGGCCAAGCTCGCGCGCTCTGCATTCGACGCCTGGGCGACGTTTGCCAAGTCGTTCAGCTCTCGACCCAGCAGGCCGCGATACCCAACCAAGGACAGCAGACGATGGAGATACACGGCCGGGGCACCTTGATACAGGGCCTTGGTCAAGGCATGTCCACGCAGCCATCGTTTTAGCGCCGTCGGAATCACCAACAACTCCGGCCTCCGTCCATCACGAGGACCGTCCCGGTCATGTAGGACGAGGCATCCGAAGCGAGAAACACGATGGCTCCTTTGTATTCGTCGATGCGAGCCATACGGCCCATGGGTATCAGCGACGAAAGCTTGGTCACGAACTCATCTGGTTGGTTCGTGCGTACTCCGCCGGGCGCAAAGGCATTCACCCTGACGTTGCGATCCGCCCAATACGTGGCCAAATAGCGGGTCAATCCCACGAGCCCGTGTTTGATCACGGAATAGGTGACGGGTTTGACCGCCTGCTCATGGTCGGCCAGCCCTGGTTGGCGATAGATCCGTTGGTCCGGCGCGATCAACCCCAGGTCGGAAGCAATATTAACAATGACCCCGGAGCCACGACGTGCCATCCCGGATCCGAACACTTGAGAGCAGAGCATGGCTCCGGTCAACCCGACGGAGATTTCCACGTCCCATTGGTCACGGTCGAAGTGTTCGAAGCGGCTTCCGGAGATTTTTCCGGCTGCTTGGACTTTGGGATCGATAGCCGCGTTATTGATCAAGACGTCGACTTTGCCCAGGTCGTTGACGATCGACTTGCAGGCCGCTTCGAGCGACTCACGGTCCGTGACGCTCGCCTGTATGCCTTTTGCGGGAACGCCGAAGTCACGCGCGATGCGCGCCGCCGTCGTCTTGGCCTCTTCCCCGCGGAGGTCCATCAACACGGGGATGCCACCCGCCTCCGCGATCGCCTCCGAATGCATGGTTCCCAACAAGCCTGCACCTCCGGTGACGACCACCACCTGCCCGTCCAACCTAAAACGCTGTCTCGGCTGTCCGTTCATCGACGTTTACCAACCTTTGGACTGCCCGCCGTCTACGACGAGGCATGCGCCCGTAATAAAGGAGGCCCTGGCAGAACTCAAGAACGTGACCGCATCGGCGATTTCGTCAGGCCGCCCCAAGCGTTTCATCGCGACCTCGGCCTCGAGATACCGGGCGAGCCCATCGGGGTCTTCCCGCGCTTTACGGTCCCACACGCCGCCGGTGCAGTGAACATTGCCCGGCGCGACGGTATTGACTCGGATCCTCTCGGCAGCCAGTTCCTTCGATAACATTTTGCTCATCGCGAGCAACCCGCTCTTGGCGCTCGCGTAAGGGATAGGAGCGGGAAGGGCCTCGATCCCGGCCAACGATCCCACGAACAGCAGACTCCCTCCGCCTCGTTTGCGCATCAGCGGAACCACACAAGCGGCAAACAATGAGGCCGCGACGAGATTCACGGAGAGCGCGTCCAGCCATTCCTTCGCCTGCAGGTTCCAGCTTCGCGTGCCCCGCCCCAGCCCCACGTTGGCGACCGCAATATCGAGGCCGCCCCATTCCGTATCAATGAACTCGCCGCATCGCCGGATGTCCGATTGTTCGGTCAGGTCCCCTTCAAACGCCAGCACTCGGTCCGTCCCCCATCGTGCCGCCACAGCCGTCCTGGCTTCCTGCAAGCATGCGCCGTCTCGGCCGGTCAAGACGACCCTTGCCCCTTCCTGCAAGAGGCTCTCTGCAATGCCCCTCCCGATTCCACGAGACGAGCCGGTCACACAAGCGGTTTTTCCGAGCAGTCCCAGGTCCATGCGCAGCGTGGCTAGGTGAAATGAGCGGCGAGATACGACTTCACTAGGTCGCGATACCGAAGGGCGATGCCCACGTCGTCTGGATCGCGGGCCGTTTGAAGAATGAATGGGCCTTGATAACGAATCTCCGCCAAGGTGGAGAAAATGGCCGGGAAATCGGCATTGCCGGTCCCCAGGGGAACCGTCGTCCCATGCAGCAAGCGATCCTTGATATGGATGTTCGAGATGAGATTTCCCAACGTCCTCAATTCGTGTACCGGCTCGTAGCCGAGAGAGGCACTGTTGCCCGAGTCGAAGTTCGCCTTGATGAGCGGGTGGCGGAAGCGCAACAAAAAGTCTCGGAATTCTTCCGGCGGTAGTGATGTCTCGAAGACTACTTCGATGTCGGACCGTTCGGCGCGGCCAAGACATCGGCCCACGGCCTCGACCACCTGCCGCTTGTCTTCTTCCGTCCGCAGGGATGCGTGATCGACGCAGGGAATTTCGACTCGCCGGGCTCCGATGTCGGCCGCGGCGTCGATGAGCCGGGACAAGAGCTCGACGCTGTGGGATTGTGCCGTTGGGGAGATGCCGAAAAAGGGATGGTCCATGAAATAGTC
>DASTLA010000271.1:0-6931 GCA_035715525.1 Nitrospiraceae bacterium | reverse complement strand
ATAGGCGGGACCTTACTGTTCCGAGGTCACGGGCGGTCGCTGGACCACCGTCGCCTGCAGTCCCTTCTCGCCGGGCTCGGCGCTGAAGAGCACCTCCACGCCGTCCTCGAGCTTTTCGAACGGCATCCCCTTGACGGCGTTTTTGTGAAAATACACTTCGCCTCCGCCGTCTTTGAGAATGAAACCGTACCCCTTCCGTGCAAAGAGCTTGCTCACGACTCCCCGCATCTCGGGCAAGGGTTCCGTGCGAACGAGTTTGTTGGCCCGCTTCTCGCGGAACTTGCGGAGCTCGATCGCCACTGCGTCGAATGCGGAGCGGATCGCCTCTTCGAACGTCTTGTCGACTTTGTGTGCCGTGATGGTCCGACGCCGGGGAATCGTGACAAGGACCAGGGCCTCGGCCACTTTGGCGAGTTTCTTGTGGTGGCGGTTTTTGGTCAGCGTGACCCGTCCGTGGATGATGTCTTCGTGGCCATGTTGCAGGTCCGCCATGCGGGCTTCGATCTCGTTCTTCCACCGGGGGGTCATTGCGATGTTGCGGCTTTCGATCTCCACGTTCATGCCTCGTCTCCTCCCAACTAGACAAGTTTCTGTTTCGTATTGCATCAGCAAAGCACGTGCCCATTCATGCGGCGACAGGGCAACGGCAAACAGGGGTGAATAGGCGCAAATCGATCTGTCTCGATCGGCTCCATACCCCAGCCGGCCGTCATACTGGCGCATTTTTCCTCAGTCCTCAACTATTTGCTGAAGCCGATTGCACCAGCAGGTGCCGCCGGTTTGCTATTGGCGGGCTGTGAGCGATGGAACGTGAATTGCGTTTGCTCGGAGCATGCCTGTATTGAAGAAAGCCGCCCTCGAAGCGTATCTCCGGAATAGGTTCGGACCGACGACGACGTTGTTGGAATATGGCCCCATCGGCAAGGAAACCAAGGGAGCACGCTACAAGCAATACGGTTATGGAGCGCCGGTCCGGTTGACGTGTCGCACGGGCCGCACGACGCGCCGGGTCGTGCTCGAAACCATGAGCCCAGGCCCTTTTGGCCATGAACATATGGCCGACAGGGCGCAGGCCATGCTGTGGGATTACGACTCCTATGGGCGGCTCCCTGGTCACGTGAAGGCCGTGGACGTGGGCGCCTTCACGAAGAACGGCGAACTGATCTCGGTCGCTCCGGCCCGCGAGTTTTTCGTCCTGACGGAATGGTCCGAAGGGGCGAGCTACCATCGGGATTTGGAGCGGTTGGCCGGACGCGGCAAACCCGGCGCGCTCGATCGGAAACGCACGGCGGCCTTGGCGGGATATCTGGCCACGATCCACCGTATCAAGAAGCGCGATCCTCAGCTGTATCGACGCCGCATACGGGAATTGCTTGGCCACGGGGAGTGCATCATGGGGCTCACCGACAGCTATCCGGACCGATATGGGTTCATCACGCCGGATCTGCTGCGGATGCTCGAAACCGCCTGCAACGACTGGCGTTGGCGTTTACGGGGAAAGGGAGGGCGGTTGTCCCAGGTGCACGGGGACTTTCATCCATGGAATGTGTTGTTTCGAAGCGGGGCCGAGTTCTCCGTGCTCGACCGCTCACGCGGCGAATGGGGCGAACCGGCCGACGACGTCACGGCGATGAGCATCAATTATCTCTTTTTTTCGCTGTGCCGGCACGGCAAGTTGCAGGGAGCGCTGGAGATTCTCTTCCGGTCCTTCTGGGAGAGCTATCTGTCTCGCAGCCGCGACCAGGAGGTCTTGAAAGCCGCGGCACCCTTCTTTGCCTTTCGAGGTCTGGTCATTGCCAGCCCGCTCTGGTACCCGAAGCTGTCGATCGACGTGCGACGGAAGATTTTTCGTTTCATCGAGAACGTGCTCGACGTAACTGAGTTCGATCCCGCCGCAGTGAACAACTACTGCGGCCTGTGAGGTCAGTCGTCACGCGTCAAGTGAATGCCATTGAACGTCGTTCCCCACGATCTGAATGAGCTGACCGATGATCGTGCAGCGCATGTCCACCCGATGTGACGAGTAACCATTGACGGTTGACCATTGACGAGTGACGAACCCCTACGCCCCTTCGCCCTCTGGCTCACCGGTTTGCCTGCCTCAGGCAAGAGCTCGATCGTGGAAAAACTTCTGCCCCAGCTGGAAAAGATGGGCGTGAAGCCGGAAGTGTTGGAATCGGATGCCCTTCGCAGGACCTTGACGCCGCAAGCCAGCTACTCTCAGCAAGAGCGGGACCTGTTCTATCGCGCGTTGGCCTTTACCGGCTCCCGGCTCGTCGCGCACGGTGTGAGCGTCATATTCGATGCCACCGCAAGCCGTCGGGCTTATCGGGAGTTTGCCGCATCGCTGATCCCGGAGTTGAAAATCGTCTCGGTGGACTGTCCCTTGGAAGTGTGCATGGCGAGGGATAGGAAGGGGACCTACCTCAAGGGGCAGCGCGGTGAGTCTTCCACGGTGCCGGGTCTGCAGGTGCCCTATGAAGAGCCTTTGTCCCCGGACTTACGGATCGACACGACGAAACTCTCGCCGGAGGCTGGAGCTGCAAAGGTCCTCGCGCTCGTTCTGCAGCATGAAGCGTGACGATCGAGACATTTGATGCTGCGGTGATCGTTCGGAACCGATTGGATCGACGATCAAGGATCAGCGTCTTCCAGATCACTCGAACACCAACACTGCGCAGGCGGCATGGTGCAGCACGGCGTGTGAGACGCTGCCGAGCACGAAACGCGTGAACCCTTGGCGGCCCCGAGAACCCATCATGATCACGTCCGGCCGCACCTTTTCGGCCTCATGGATGATCATCGGGGCCGGCGTGCCGAGCACGCTCGTACCCCTCACGCTGTGCCCCATGGTACGCAGCTTGGCGGCCGTGTCTTCGATGAAATCCCGCGCGTGCTGCAGCGCCTGCGCTTCCAGCTTCTCCGCCGCCGATGGATCCACGGGCCATGGCGGCCTTGTTGAGGGCAGTACCGTGAGGAGCGTCACGTTGATCGGCTCCTTGAACGGATTTTTTTGCATGAACCGCACGGCCGCCGCGGCGTCGTACTGACCCTGAACTGGGAGAAGAATCTCTTTGATGTCGCGCAACGCTCCCTTCACGATGAGCTTGGCGCAAGGCGCGAGCGTCAGCACGCGGTGCGAGATGCTGCCGAAGAGGCGTTCCTTGAAAGGCCCCAACCCTCTTGCCCCCATCACCACCAGATCCACCTGCCCGGTTTCGGCCGCAGTGACGATGACCTCCGCGGGCATGCCGACCTCCAGGCGCTTTGTCACCGGCCCGGCATGCAGGGGCAGCAGCGACTGCACTCGATCCAGGAGCTTGCTCCCGTCCTCCTTCATGCTATGTTCCAGCTCCGCGTACAGTTCATGCGCCACCTCCGGCACCATCATGGGGTAAGCCGGTTTCGGCACATCGACCACGTGCAAAATGGTCAGTTCGTCGGCGCGCTGCAGATACTTGAGTGCTCGGACTGCTTCGTAGGAGTTATCGCTTCCGTCGACTGCGAGTAAGGTTTTCATGATCTCGACTCCTCTTCGCTGGTCCAATGGTGCATGGGCACATGATTCAGCCGTCGGTAGTTTATGTGTCGCTGAGAAACCGGCGGAACCACCGTTTTGCCTGCTCGGCAACCTGCTCCAGGGTTCCGGGCTCTTCAAAGAGATGGGTCGCATCCGGAATGATCACCAACTCTTTCGGACAGGTGAGCCGAGCCATTGCTTCTTCGTTGAGCGTGATGACCGGCCCGTCTTCCCCGCCGACCAACAGGAGGGTCGGAGCGGTCACTCGACCCAGGTAAGGGCCCGCCAGATCCGGACGGCCTCCCCGCGAGACCACTGCCGCCACCGAGCTCGGCTCGCGGGCCGCTGCTTGCAAGGCGGCGCCGGCTCCGGTGCTGGCTCCGAACAAACCTACCTTGAGTGCTGCCGTCGGTGTCTGCCGGCGTAGCCAGGCCAGGGCCATGAGAAGCCGGTCCGCCAGAAGGTCGATATCGAACACCTTCCGGCGATCGTCGGCCTCGTCAGGCGTCAGGAGGTCGAGCAACAGGGTTACGAATCCCCCCGCTTGGAGGTGGCGTGCGACGAACTGGTTGCGGGGGCTGAAGCGGCCGCTTCCGCTGCCGTGTGCAAAGGCCACCAGGCCTACCGGACGCTCCGGTATCCCAAGCAACCCTTCGAGGACGATGCCTGGTCCAGTGACTCTCACCGATTGGTCTGTGTGCGAGACCATCCCTTCCTCGCGAAACGCTGCATCCTAGCCCTGTAGGATAATTGTGGCGATACCCAGATAGATGGCGACACTGAGAATGTCTTGCAATACCGTCGCAACGGGCCCGCTGGCCAGCGCCGGGTCTGCGCCGAGTCGGGCGAGCGCCATGGGGAGGAGACTGGCGACCAATGTCGCCACTACGGCGGTCACGCCTAGTGTCACGGCAACCACGAGCGCGATGTTCGTCCTTCCGTCCCACCAAAGAAACATGAGGCCGGACAGCAGGCCGATGACGCCTCCGATCAACAGGCCGACTAGGCCTTCTCGCCAGAGTTGAGGAACCAACTGCACGTTGCCGTAGGCCAGCGCCCGAACGAGCACGGTTTCAGTTTGGGTTCCCACCGCGTCCGCCATATACACGACCAAGGGCAGGAAAAAAGCCAGCGCGATGTCCTGCTTCAGCGCTGCTTCGAACACCGATGCCACACCGCCGGCCAAGAATCCTCCGCCGAGCCCTACCACCAGCCAGGGCAAGCGGGCGCGAAATGCTGCCACGACGCTGGGCGGAGCCGTTGGCTGGGGATGAATGGTGCCGACGCCTCCCATTCGCAAGACGTCGTCGACATGTTCTTCATGCAGCAGCGCCAAAAGCCGGCCGATCGGAATGGCGCCCAGGAGCACTCCGTCCTGATCAGTGACGGCCACGTCGGCGTCGTGGCGCTCCACGGCCAGGAGCGCGACCATTTCGGCATTCTCGCCCGCACGCACATCAATTGGAGGATCGCCACGGAGGAGTCCGAGCGTTTCGTCCGAGCGCGCCAACAGCAGCCGCTCGATCGGAACCTGCCCCACGAGGCGAGACCGCTCGTCGATAAGGTACACATGGCCGGCCTCCGAACAACGAGCGGCGCGTAAAGAGGCCAATGCGTCTGCGACCGTTTCGTCAGGACGAGAGCGCGGCACCGAGGCGGTCATGAGGTCGGCAGCGGTCGGCATCGCCCAACTTCTTCTAGTGGCACTCGGTCGGGCAGAAAAAAATCAGATAGAGGGCGATACCGATCGCCAGTAGAATCGCGCCCAGGAATAACCATCGTGCCCCGGTCATGGTTGCCCTCTCCATGGCCGTCATCGAGCAAGACGAATGCCTGGCGCCGATCCGAATGTCGCCTCGCCGTTGTCGGCCGCTGGACCGCTTGTTTCTCGCTGTGGTATCAGACCATTGCGCGCAAGCGCTCGAGTTCTGTAGCGTAAGGCTACAGCGCGGTTTTGTAGCCTGTAGCAGGACACCACCTCCGAGGCGACCAGGCAGTCATACACTACGGGCCTAGGCTTGAGAGTCACGACAATGCTCCTCTTCTATCAGTGGCATCAGCCTTGCTGCATCTGAAGAGCGAAAGCTGGCGGGGAGGTGCGATGGGCGATCGATTGTTCACGAAGATTCTGGTGCCGGTCGATTTTTCACCTTGTTCTGAAGAAGCCTTCCAGGTGGCGATGTCGATGGCCAAGACCTATCAAGCCGCCGTGCTTTTGCTACATGTGGTCGACACCAAGAGCCTCGATGCGCTGAATCGCCTGGGGCTCGCTCCCCCTTCGGAAGGCAGGAAGCAAAAAAAGGCGCTTCACCATCAGGCCAGGCTGAATGCCAGGCGGCTGATGGAAGCCGAGGAGGCGCGGGGGGTCGCCCTTCGTCGGATGATGGCCGAAGGAGCTCCCTTCGTGGAGATCGCCCGTCTCGCGAGAACGGAAAAAGTTGATCTGGTGATCATGGGAAGCTATGGCGGGTCTGCCGGAAACGTGGACAAGATTTTCTTCGGCAGCACGGCGGAAAAAGTCGTCAGAACGGCCGGCTGTCCGGTTCTGACCGTGCCGTTGCCCATAAAACGCGTAACGGGGCGTGCGGGTGAGACCAAATAAAAAGGACATAAAGGAGATGCCATGACGAGAGGAAGACTGTGGTCGAGAATGGGCCGCGCATGTGGAGTTCGAGTGTGGTTGGCTGGATGCTTCGTCTTGGCCCTCTGTGCGCAAGGAGGCGCTCAGGCGGAGCAACGGATCGATGTCATGATCAAAGACTTCACATTCGTCACCACGCAAGCGCCTCTGCGCTTGGGGGTTCCGACCGTCATTACGATCAAGAACACGGATCCGGAGCGCCATGATTTCGGCTCGACCATGTTCGACGGAATACCGACCAAAGTCGAAGCGGACGGTGTGGTGACATATGGAAAAGGGATCGGAGGAGTGTTCGTTGATGCCAAGAAGGAGGCGACCATCCGGTTCAATATGGAACGACCGGGGCGCCATGAATTTCGCTGTTCCATTCATCCTAACATGAAAGGCGAGCTCCTGCTGCTGAATGTGGAGGCCGTCTAGATCATGGGGGCTCTGATCACCCGCATTTTGTTTGCGACTGATTTTTCGCCCTGTGCGGAACGCGCGTTCGAATATGCCCTGTGGTTGGCGTCACGCTGGAAGGCCGAGCTGATCGGTATGACGGTGCTCGAGTTCTACCCGGGCATGGATCCGGAGTACCCGGTCAACAAGCTGTACCTAGATCACTTGCGTGAGGAGGCGATTCGGCGACTCGAGGCCGTGCGCGCCAAAGCGGCGGCCGGAGGACAATCCTTCTCGACGCGCATCGACCTGGGCATTCCAAGTCAAGCGATCCAAACCGCCGCGGAAGCCACTGGCGCCAATCTGCTGGTGGTGGGGACGCACGGTCG
>DASTLA010000270.1:0-6695 GCA_035715525.1 Nitrospiraceae bacterium | reverse complement strand
GCACCGATATAACAGTCCTTCAGGACCAGGCCATCGTCCCTGTGAATCGACGTCGCTTGATTCGCGAAACCAAATCGATGCAGGGCCTCATATAGCCAATCCCCGCTGCGGTCGCCGGTGAATATCCGGCCGGTGCGGTTTCCGCCATGGGCCGCAGGAGCCAACCCCAGAACATACAATCGTGCCAATTGGTCCCCAAATCCCGGAATCGGTTTGCCCCAGTAAGACCAGTCACGATACTGTCGTTTCTTATCCCGCGCAACCGCTTCGCGGTAGTCCACGAGCCGGGGGCATCGTCGACATCCGACAATCTCAGCCTGAAGAAGTTTTATGGTTGCCATGATCGACGAGTGTAACAAACACATGACTTCCTTGTCCCTTCCGGGGCTTGCTGATAGCATGGATCACGTCGAAGAAAGGATTCTGTTCGATGCGGCGACGCAATCTTACAGCAGTGCTGCTGCTCCTCTGTGCGATCGGATGGATCTCCTCTCGCGCCGAGACGTCGATCGATACGCAGGCTTCTGGGCCGTCTTCCCCGAAGGGCGAAGCTGAACCGGTCTCCTCCGAGTCAGGACACGGCGATGGAAGGTCGCCCGCGGACATGGAATCCGGGACGGAGCTGGAAGACCGGCTCGTTATTCTTCCGGAGATCAAGCGAGAGGGGGAACGATTTTTTCTCAGCTCCTTCAAGCTTCCGGACAAGCTGACGTTCGCAGGCCAAGAAGTACCGCTGGACAACTGGCAGGTCCGCGAGCGGGTGGAGTACGAATTCTACCAATTCTTGGAGGATCAGGGAGAAAGTATTATTCTCGCTAAGCGTACGGGCCGTTGCTTCGCTCCGGCGGAAAAGCAACTGACCGAAGCCGGTTTGCCCGATGACCTCAAATACATGCTTCTCGTGGAAAGCAAGTGTATTGCGGCAGCCTATTCGAGAGCCAAGGCGTCAGGGCCCTGGCAATTCATTAATTCGACGGGACGCCGATACAAACTTCATAGCGATCGCTGGCTGGATGAGCGTCGCAACCTCGAGATGTCAACGGAAGCGGCCATCAAATATCTGCGTTATCTCAGAGAAGTGCAGCAGGGCGACTGGTTCCTCGCGATGGCGTCCTACAATGCCGGTGAAGATCGCGTTAAAAAGCTGATGAAAGAGCAGAAGGTGCGTGACTTTTGGCGCATGCATGGTCCCCGCGAAACGATGCGTTATGTGCCGCGGATCATTGCCGCCAAGGAAATCTATTCGCAGCCGGAAAAATACCTGGGTCTAACGAAAAAGGACCTCTATGCCCCGCTCGAAACCGAAACGATCACCGTGACTATCAAAGAGTCTCAACGGCATCTGACGTCGATCGCCGAGGAGTATGGGACGTATTTCCTTGAGCTCAAAATGCTCAATCCAGAATTCACGAAGGATTACTTGCCAAAGGGATCTTATCAGGTTAAGGTACCCCGACAATCCTGCCCAAACCGCTGTTTCAAACAGGGAAAACTTCCTTAGCCCATGATGCCTACCCCGGTTGTTCTGGTCACCACCGACGCGCTGCTTCGTTTATTCTCGGATGGCAGACGTAGCGTCGAATCAACCGACGGACCGGACCATGTGGGCTTCTTCTTCGGCAATTGATGCTCAGATGACAGGGGTGCTCGATAATGATCCTGAGGAACTGGGTCGGAATGAGCTTTAGGATGGCTATTGTCATATCCACCTCCACCACCCCGCCCGCGATCAACAATATGGATACCGAGATATGGATACCGAGTGCATAAGCTCGGTCGGTGTCCGGCATCAGACGGCAAAGGCCATCTTCACTCGAATGTTCCGGGAGGCGTTGCAGGCCGTAGATCCTTATCGAGCGATTGTTCGCCACGTCGGACTCCATCGAAATAGACTCAGCATTGGATCCCGCTCATTTATTCTGGACCCCAACTCGCGTCTGGTCGTCGTCGGTGCAGGCAAGGCATCGGCCCGGATGGCGCAAGCGCTGGAGGACAGAGTCGGGCGTTGCATTGACACTGGGCTCGTCGTAGTGAAGTACGGTCATGCTAGGCCTACCAAGTCGATTCGGATCGTCGAAGCTGGGCATCCGGTTCCGGATCAGGCGGGTCTCAAGGCAAGCCGGGACATTTCCAGTCTTGTACGATCGCTCGAAAGGAACGATGTGCTCATCGTGTTGCTCTCGGGCGGGGCGTCGAGTCTTTTGCCTGCTCCTGCGGAAGGGATCAGTCTTTCAGACAAGCAGGCGACGACCAGACTGCTGCTCCGGTCCGGTGCAACCATTCAGGAAGTCAACGCGGTGCGCAAGCATTTGTCCTCTCTAAAAGGGGGGCAACTGGCCGGCTCCACGACGGCGCAGGTGGCTTCATTGATACTTTCGGACGTCATCGGCAACGATTTAGCGACGATTGGATCGGGGCCGACCGCGCCGGATCCCACCACCTTTCATCAGGCTCGTGAGATTCTTGAACGTTACGGCGTGTGGGGAGCCGTGCCGTCGCCGGTGCGGAAGCGATTGGCTAATGGGACCGCCCGCCGGATAGCCGATACGCCGAAACCGGGAAGTCCGCGGTTCCGACGCGTCACGAATTGCTTGATTGGTGACAATGAAGCGGCAGTTGACGCAGTGACTCGGGTGGCACATGGGGAACGGCTGAAGACGCTGGTTCTCGGTACGACCCTGACCGGCGAGGCTCGGGAAGCTGCGAAATTGTTCGGCGCGATTGCGCGCGAAGTCGCACTCAGAAATCGGCCGGTGAGCCGTCCCTGTTGTATCGTCGCC
This sequence comes from Nitrospiraceae bacterium, assembly GCA_035715525.1. GTDB lineage: Bacteria > Nitrospirota > Nitrospiria > Nitrospirales > Nitrospiraceae > JAHBWI01. The sequence goes on along the minus strand of DASTLA010000270.1, from coordinate 3,915 downwards.
GGCGGGGAACTCACGGTCGCGGTGCGGGGACGAGGGACTGGCGGCAGGGCGCAGGAATTCGCGCTGGCCGCGGCCGCTGAGATCGCAGGCCTTCGTAGGGTATGGGTCGCAGGCTTTGCCACGGATGGGACTGACGGCCCGACCGACGTGGCCGGGGCCGTTGCCGACAGCGACACCGTTGCCCGGGCCGACCGAGCTGGTCTCAGTGTCACCCGCGCTTTACGGCACAACGACTCCTACCCGCTATTCCGGAAGCTGAGGGCACATATTCGAACCGGACCGACCGGAACAAATGTGAATGATCTTTACGTTCTTCTCCTACTCTAGGCCTCACGTCCCTTCCACGCCCAGGATCTACGCTTCTGTTTGAGAGAGGGGCTACGACACCAGGGAGGTTGTTGCCCGACGGCGGACAAATTACTCCGCGTCCCGCGCGCACGAGGCGCAACCGGAGACTCTGCTCCCTTGACGTTTGCTGTGCTTTTTCGTACCCTCTCACCATCTCCCTACATCTCGGTGCGGCGGCGGTCGGCGCGGCCAAGGGCAGGCGGAAATTGTTTGCATGATCGACCTCGCTTCAACGACATTTCTGGCCGGTGGTGCCATCGGTGTGGTCTTGGGCGCATTGTTCGCCGGTTGGTGGACGGCCGCCCGATCTCAGGCACGCCTCCAAGCCAACCTTGCCGATCATATTGAGCGGGCCCAACGAGCGGAAGTGCTCGCTTCGGAGCTTCAGAAGCAGCTGGACATTTATCAGGCAGAGGCAACCGGGCTACGGCAGGAACTTGGCCAATCGTTGCAGGCTCGCACCAAGGCCGAGACGCGCCTCGAAGAGACGCTGCGAAGTTTGGAGGAGCAGAGAATTTTGCTCACACAAGCCAAACAGGAGTTGCACGAATCGTTTCAGGCTCTGTCGGGCGAAGCACTGAAGCAAAACAACGAAGCATTCTTAAATCTGGCGCGGTCATCGTTTGCGACCCTTCAGGCCGAGGCGAAAGGCGATTTGGTACAGCGTCAACAGGCTATCGACGATCTGGTCAAACCGTTGGAGGCGACGCTCCGCCGCTATGAAGAGCAATTACGACAAGCCGAGCAGCTGAGGCAGCGTGAATATGGCAGCCTGGATTTGCATTTGAAATTGATGGCGGACTCGCATCAGCGCCTCCAACAGGAAACGGCAAACTTAGTAAAGGCCTTGCGGACCCCCTCGGTGCGCGGTCGCTGGGGTGAGATGACGCTGCGGCGCGTCGCAGAGTTGGCGGGGATGGCAGCACATTGCGATTTCGTCGAGCAGGATTCCATCGCCTCGATGGATGGACTATTGCGCCCCGACATGGTCGTGCATCTGCCCGGCGGCCGCCAAGTCGTCGTTGACGCGAAGACCGTGCTGGCCGCCTACCTCGATGCCTATGAGTGTCAGAATGATCAAGATCGGCAGGCCCACCTGCTCCGCCATGCCAACCAAGTTCGCACGAGGATGGACGCACTCGGTCTGAAAGCCTACTGGACTCAATTCTCACAGGCCCCGGAGTTTGTGGTGCTGTTTCTGCCGGGCGAACAGTTTCTCGGCGCCGCGCTGGAGCAAGACTCGACGCTGATCGAGGACGGTTTCGCGCAAGGCGTCGTATTGGCGACGCCGACTACGTTGATGGCGCTGCTGCGCGCCGTTGCGTATGGGTGGCGACAGCAGCAACTGACGGAACATGCCGAGCAGGCGGGCCGCCTGGGGAAGGACTTGTATGAGCGCATGGCCGTGCTGGCCGACCATTTGAACGACGTGGGACAGGCGCTTGGAAAGAGCGTGGTGGCGTACAATAAGGCGGTGGGATCTTTGGAATCCCGAATCCTTCCGGCCGCGAGAAAATTCAAGGACCTTGGCGTATCGTCGGACAAGGATATTGCCGTCCTCCAGTCGTCCGATCTCGTGCCCCGGACAGGTCTGCCCTTTGATATCGAGGAAGCGAGAAAAAGTTGATGATCGAGCAACAGGCTATGGTGGAAGAGTTTCATCGGAAATTTGAGATCGCAGTCAGCGACTCGCCTTGTCTTCCGGCTGAGGCGACACGTATTTTGCGAGAGAAACTAATTCAGGAAGAATTCGATGAGCTAAAAGAAGCGATGGCCAAACAAGAGTTGGTCGGAATCGCCAAAGAGTTGGCCGATCTGCTCTACGTGGTGTACGGGACCGCAGTTTCCTACGGGTTGGATATGGATCCGGTCTTTCGTGAAGTCCACCGATCGAATCTCAGCAAGGTGGGCGGGTACAAACGGGCCGACGGCAAATGGGTAAAACCTTCGACCTATTCGCCGGCGCACCTGGCTCCGATCGTAGAACGGCAGAGAGTCACCTCACCTTGCGAGCGGCAAAAGGTCGAGGAGACGGAGCCGTGAAATGAAGGAACTTCACTGTCCGGCCTGCGGTACGCCCTTCGTCAGAGTGACCTCCGAGTCCGGCTTGCTGGAAAAGCTGCTGAACAGATTTCATTTTTTTAAGTTCCGCTGCCAACTCTGTACGACGCAATTCCGTGCCCATCGACCGGGCAAACGCCAGACATCTCAGGAATTCGATCGACGCCAGTACCGACGACTGCGGGCGCACATTGCGGCGGCGTTGACGATGGAGCAGCCGGCGATTGAAGGACTGATCACAGACGTCTCTATGGGCGGCTGCACGATGCTCGCGGCGACGAGCTTGCCGCGTGGAACCTTCGTGGAGGTCGTGCTGCGTGAGCCTTCGGGCCTCCCGGACATCAAGGTCGATGCGGCGATGATCTGTTCCATTCGGGCCGAGTCGATCGGTGTCAAATTTCTGGAGTTTCAGCCGGACCACAAGCAGAGGATGGGCCAGCTCGTCCTGGAGCTCCTCGCCAGCCAAAATATTCCTCCCAGCATCAGCGCGTAGATCCGTCTGACGAGACTACTTCACGGACACGAGCAGGTTATCGATCAGACGAACCGTTCCGATACGGATGGCGCCAAGCAATACGGCTCGTCTTCGGACGATTCGGAGCGGTTCGAGCGTGTCAGGATCGCAAACGGCAAGATAGTCGATCGAGGCGAGCGGCTCCATCCGGAGCTTCCCCGCCATTGCCCGTCGAATGCGCGAGGCTCGGCGATGGCCATCGCGCAACGCATTTGCACCGGCTGAAAGGGCCCGGTAGAGGACCGGGGCCGCTTGGCGTTGAGCCGGAGACAAGTAGATGTTACGCGAACTGAGTGCGAGTCCATCGGTTTCCCGTACCGTCGGGTGGACAACGACCCGTCCCGCGAGATTGAGGTCCGAGACCAGCTGCTTCACGAGCGCAGCCTGTTGATAGTCCTTCTGTCCGAACCACGAATGATCCGGCTGCACGAGTGACAATAGTTTCGTGACGATGGTGGCGACGCCGGCAAAATGATGCGGGCGGACGGCTCCTTCCCACCGTGCCGCAAGATGACCGACCGTCACGACGGTATGTACCCTTGGCGGATACATGGCGGCGACATCGGGCGCAAAAACGACATCCACGTCCTGCTCCCGGCACAACGAGAGATCTGCTTTCATGCGCCGGGGGTATTTGGACAGATCTTCGTGAGGGCCGAACTGCGTAGGATTCACGAAGATGCTCACGACTATGGCGTCGCAGCGGAGCCGAGCGGCTCGAATAAGGGCCCGATGTCCATCGTGAAGCGCGCCCATGGTTGGGACAAATCCGACGGTCACTCCTTCTCGATGCAGGCTGCGCCGCCACGCGAGCAGCGCTTCGACAGATCGGATCAGTTTCACGTCGAAGATTCCGGGATCGGGCCGGGACTGCAGGCCGGTCGAGAGGAATAGCGTGAATTCGGCTGAGGATCCAGTCTGCGGACGACCGAAGGATCGGCAAGATCATCAAGGAGCGCGCGAAAGGTCCGGCCCAACGAAGGGTGTCGGAC
>DASTLA010000269.1:0-2807 GCA_035715525.1 Nitrospiraceae bacterium | reverse complement strand
TGGCCGTCCGGCGCGAGCGCCAGGCCGTTGGCAAAATTCAGCGGCTCCCGACACCACAGGATGCCGCGGCCGTCCGGGTCGAACCGAAAAATTCCCGGCCCCGGATCTTTGTATTCGAAACTGTCCGAGACGTAGAGGCGGCCGGTCGCATCGAAGGCGGGGAAATTGGGAATCCGGAGTTTGACGCCGCCCGCCTCGGTCGCAAATGTATCCAATTTCGAAGTGGCCGGATCGAAGGTCATCACGGCCGCGTGGCGCGAATCACAAATGAACAAGCGCCCCGCTTGGTCGAATGCCATCCCGAGACAAAAGCCGCGGGTGTCCCCCACCTGTTCGATGCGCCGCTCCGCGAGCGTGATGCGATAGATCTGCCCCCGCTCTCCGCCGCAATACAGTCGTCCCTCGCGATCGAACGCCAACCCCTCCGGATGGTCGAGTTGCGGATCCGTCATCGTGCCTTCGAACGCCGTGGAGACGTCGCTCTCCGACAAAATCGTTCTCGGAGATTCTTGCAGCTGCATGAGGTACGTCCTTTCGTCGGGATGAAGATGAAGGGGAGTGGTGCCGTCACGAGTATGCAAATAGACCACAGCAGTCAAAACTAGGGAGGTCCCCAGAAGCCTGTCACCGACTGCGAGGGTATGATCCCGACCAGACAGGATCCGGGGCGGGACAGGATGCCCGGATGTGATGAAGGGCCGTGAACCGGGCGCCATTGACTCGACGCAACGCCGCCATAGCATCTGGCTTACACCGGGAACGATCGCACGATGACGTTACAACAGAAGCATGCATGGGCGCGGGATTTGCTCGATGACGTTGTGCTGAAAGCGCTGGACCATCCACTTTCCCACAACATCAACGAGGGGTGCACCATGAGAAGAATTCCCGGGATTACGAAGACCGTCATTGCGATCGCGGGAGTCGTGAGCTTGAGCTCTCCGTTCGCCGCCTCTGCGGAACAAGGAATTGCGCAAGGCGAAACGACGCAACAGAAGAGCCAGCAGGGCCACGGTTTGGGAGGCTCGCATGAGCTGGGATCCCATGGAGCGCAGGGTTCCAACGTCATCATGGGCGGGCCGGACATCATCATGGGCCGCATTTCCAAGATCGACGGGGACAAATATTCGATCGCGGGCGATCGCGGACAAGAAATCAGTCTCCGCGTGACGAAGGACACGAACATCGTCTGCGCAGGATCGCAGCAGGCGAAGTTTTCCACCGGTCAAGAGAGCGACAAGGAGCACCAGGAAATCGCGCCGACGCCGTTCATGGAGCAGCAGGCCAAGAAAGGCGGCCAAGGGCAACAGGCCATGAACGATCAGCAAATGGCTGAACAGCACCGGCAACGCGGTGAATCGGCCGACGCCAGCAGGCCCTCCAAGGATCCGAGCCAACTGAAGGACAAGGTCGGCACGACGGACCCCAAGGCGAAGGAGGATGTCGCGAGGGGCTCAGGATTCAAAGTCGGTGATTGTGATTTCAAGGTGGGCGATACGGTCCGTGTCGAGGGATCGGACATGGGCACGGCCACGACCATCAAACAGTTGGCCAGCGAGAGACGATAGCGAGCCGCGGACTGACTCGCGGAGAAACCTCGATATCATGAGCATTCCACCGCCGGTCGCTGTCAGGGGCGGCGGTGGAACTTCGAGCGGGAGAGCAGGTATGAAGCGGACGAGATCCACCAGCAAGACGAAACCATCGAACAAACCGGAGACCGTGAAGCAGCCTGGCAGTGAGGGGTCCACTACATTTTCTGATCAAGCCTTCGAGGCCGAGTCTGTTTCTACGCCGGCAGGAGCCGACGATCGGGAGGGCCGAGAGCAGCATCACGTCCCTGCGGGAGGCCGCATCGCGCCGGTCTCGACGGTACAGAAAGACTCGGCGAGCGCCTCGGGCGAAGAAGGACAAGATCCGGATCCAGAAGCTGCACGCCGCCGAATCGCTGAACGCGCCTATAGTCTGTATGTGCAAGGGGGCCGCGAAGAAGGCAAGGCGCTGGAGCATTGGCTCGAGGCAGAGCGGGAACTCAGCCACGCAGCTGAGTCCAGCGACCATCAGTGGGACCATTGAAGAACGGATCGTTGCAGGGGACATTCTGTCCGGCAGGCGGGACAGGGAGGAATGGGCGGCACGAGCACCGCTCGACTCACTGTCGAATCAATAGCGGAATCGGGCTCGGCCGGCATTCGACCCCGGCCGTTGACGGCGGGTCCGTACATTGCATTTCAGGTCGAGCAGATATTCGAGACTTCATCAACAAGGAGGGAACGGCATGCGTAATGGTGACTACTACAGCAGCGACTATCAGGGAAGCGATTCGGCCGGATGGTCTGCATTCCTCGCCGGCGCATTCATCGGCGCAGGATTGGCATTGTTGTTTGCCCCACAGACGGGACAGGAGCTTCGAGGGATGCTGCGGAGCTATGCCTCGCGTGCGGGCGAAGACATGATGGACCGTGGGCGTGAAGCCTGGGATACCGCGGTCGAGCGCGGCAGGGAGTACATGGAGCGAGGCCAGGAGGCGGTGCAAGAGGCAGGACGCACCGCCCGCGAGTACGCGCAAAGCGGCGGGGAGCGACTGAAGGAAGCGGGCCGTGAAGCGGCCTCTAAATTCAAAGATGCCGGACGCGAAGCCACGAACCGGGCATAGCTCGGACGGTGTTCGAACGTCATCTTGAATCAAGGAGGAGTCACATGTTCAAGGCCATGGTCGGAATCATGATGCTCGTCGGAGTCCTGGGGCTCACGGCCTGTCAGAAGACGACCGGGAAAACCGCGAGCCAGACCATGATGGACAGCCG
>DASTLA010000268.1:0-5077 GCA_035715525.1 Nitrospiraceae bacterium | reverse complement strand
GGCTCGGAAAGCAAAACAGGCAGCCGGGCGACTGGCTGCTCTCCCGTCCGCCGTGAAAAACGACGTGCTGTCGGCAATGGCGGCAGCGTTGGATAGCCGCCAAGCCGACATCCTGGCAGCGAATGAGAAAGATCTCGAGGCGTTCGATGAAACACCCGAGCGGAAGGCGCTGGGCGACCGGTTGCGCCTTACTCCCGAGCGGATCCGAGCCATGGCTGCCGGCATACAAGAGATCGTTCGACTCCCAGATCCGCTCGGGCGGATACCGAGGATGTGGACCAGGCCGAACGGGATGCAAGTCGGTCGCGTACGCGTACCCATCGGCGTGATCGGCATCATTTACGAGGCGCGTCCCAACGTCACGGCCGATTCTGCGGCCCTCTGCGTCAAATCGGGAAACGTCTGTATCCTTCGCGGTGGATCCGAAGCCATTCACAGCAACAAGATCATCGCAGAAGTTTTGTGCGAAGCCGGCGAAAAAGCCGGCATGCCGCCGGGAGCCGTCGTCTTCGTTGATCGTCCGGAACGCGACATCGTCCCGATCCTGCTGAAACAGGATCGATGCATCGACGTCATTATTCCGAGGGGCGGCGAATCCCTCATGAAAACGATAGCCGAGCATGCGACGATTCCCGTGTTGAAGCACGACAAGGGCGTTTGTCACATTTACGTCGACGGTGAGGCGGACGAGGAGATGGCGGAGCAGATCTGTTTGAACGCCAAGGTGCAACGACCCTCGACGTGCAATGCCATGGAAACGCTTCTGGTCCATCATAGCGTGGCACGAACTTGGTTGCCCTCGGTCGTCACGAAGCTCGCGGCTGCGCAGGTCGAGGTGCGGGGCTGCACAAAGACCTGCCAGTTGTGCCCGGAGGTCAAGCCCGCCACGGAAGAGGATTACGGGCGGGAGTTTCTTGACCTGATCCTGGCCGTCAAGGTCGTAAAAGACATGGACGAAGCGATCGATCATATCGCACGGTACGGCTCGCAGCACACGGAAGCGATCATCACCACCAATTATCCGCGCGCCATGCGATTTCTCCGGGAGGTCGATGCGAGCGCTGTCCTGGTAAATGCTTCCACGAGATTGAACGACGGTCATCAATTCGGACTCGGTGCCGAAATAGGAATCAGTACTTCCCGGCTCCATGCCAGGGGACCGATGGGATTGGAGGAGTTGACCTGCTCCAAATTCATTGTGTTGGGCAGCGGGCAGATTCGCGAATAAATGGGTCCCGAGATCCTGTCACAGGTCGTCCTGGCACGCCCCGATCTGCTTACCTTTCCTTCAAACAGAACCGACTGGGAGCGGCATGGAACCGGGCCGGGCTCCATGATCAGCGGCTCCGCGGGCCAGGCGGTTTGTTACGGCTCGCACGGGCGACGCATTTTGGCGGTGGATCCTGGTGGCCGCCCGCTCCATGAATGCGAGTGGGAGGTTCGGGAAGGTGCGGCCAGGCTGGTCCGCGCGCGAATCCATCTTGAATGGGGACAATGGGTGGGATTGGTACCGGCGGGTATGGTGAACGAAAACCGGTTGGACCTGTCGCGCAAGCCCGGATGGCAACGGGTGAGTGCGGATGACCTACGGGCCATGGCGGCCCAGTCCTTGGGCGTGCCGCTGGAAGAGGTGAGATTCTTCTATACGGACCGTGATGTCACGATCGCTCCATCCGGTCTGGCTACGATTCGACAACGTAAGGACGCGCTCTACGTGTTACCGGACGGCACATTCGACCGGCGCCGGTTCATGGCCTGCATGGGCGCGATGCATTGGGAGCGGATCGATTTCCTTCCCGTGGTTGAACTCTTCCTCTCGCTGCTCCCGGGGACGGGGTCCGCAGTCATGGAGCTGATTCGAGGGCTCTACGACGATCAGCAGCGGGGCGCTCTATCGGCGAGGGTGTTGCGGTATCGCGGCATCCCGACCTATCCTTCAGCCGCTGCGTACCGTTTGTTCAGCGCCTTTTTCAGGCCGGAAGTGCCGGGCGGCGGGGACCCATTTCCGCTGTTCATGGATCCGCCGAAGTCTCATCTCGTGAGCTGGCTGCCTGCGAGCGATTCGCCGAGGCGATGCTGGGATGCGGGGAACAGGCTCTGTGTGACCGTCAAGGGCGATCGGATCATCAAGGCGACCCTGGCCGATGACTCCGCGGGACTACCGTATCAGGCGGCCGACTCTCAAGGTCACGCGCCTTGCGAGCGAACGTTGGCGGTCCGCGGGAACACAGTACTCCTCATGGATCGGGACCTCACGCAGTCCGTTCCAGTCGAGGCCAACTGGGGGCAGATTGCGGACAGCGAGGCTCACGCGGCGCCGCTCGCCGTGCACGGGTGGCGTATGGTGTTTGCCCGCCCCCCTCAAGTCGCGCCACAGGAGGCGTTCTCGGCCGTCTTGCTCTATCCCGAAGACGACCGGGAAATCGACGAATTGGCCACGCAGCCTTTCGTGGCCGATTACGTGCAGGATTGGGTCGAACAGGATTCCCATGTCGCCGGCCTCGTTGCGCGGGCCGAGCGCGTGCTCATCAGCCGTTTCGACGCCTCGATTACGACCTGCATCGGTACAGACCGCCCCCGGCACTATAGCGTGCATTATGAGTTTCCAGCCTATGCTCAGCGTCAAGCGCAGCACCTTTGGAATACTTGGGCGAAAGCCGGATGGTTGAATTCGTTGCCGCAGGTCAGAATGCGGCCGGTCGGGGAATCCGAGTCCGAAGAACCCTTTCATCTCATCTATGAGTGGATCCCATTTTCGCTTCATGCATCACCAGAAAGGATCGGAGCTCACCTGAGCGTTCTCGCACAGCGCCTGATGAGCGGAGCTTCGGCGTTCGTAGCGGGACCTCCATCCCTTCCAAAGCTGTGCAGCGCCGTCGGGTTGCAAGCCGATGCCGGGGTCGCGGTCGAGAGCCTGCCGACGTTCAAGATGCATCGGACGATCATCCCGAAAGCCTCGTTGAAGCCGGGCCTCACGCTTTATCGTCTCACCAAACGCCGATAGTTGCGCCGCCTGCCTGATTCGAGTATGGTCCTTGCCGAGCACGTCGTACGATGACCGATGACACGCATGGCGACAAGTTTGTCGTGTACTGGGAGCGCGAGTATTCGACGGCCTTTCCCCCGGAGCGGTTGAAGCTCGACTTCAATCCGCACCGACCGCTGCTGGGACAGATGACGCTCGACGAACAGCGAGTCTTGGCGGCCGATGGATACAAAGTGATTCCGGACGATTGCGGACCTGTTCGGACGGTCGGCCAGTACGGCTGGCTGATTCGGTCGCCGGCGGATTGCCGAATCCGGCGGACGACGGACGGCGTCAAATGGCAGTCTCCTCCGATCCTGCCGGAGGAGCGCCTGCTGGGCTACAAGTCCTTCTCGGGCACCTATGTCGACCTGATTTTGAACAGCGGGTATCCCAAGCTGTGTTGCGGCATTCGGTTTTATTATCCCAAGGGCATCGGCTTGATGATGAAGGACATTCCCAATTCCTTCTATCATTTTCCGGACCGCACGTTTCAGGTATGGGAAGGAATCAAGACGCAGGAGTACAAGCGGACCCCGAACGTCTACGAGTGGTTGCCGGACCACGAGGCCTTCACCGCAAATTTTTTGCTCCAGCTCCACAAGCCCACGACGATCCGCCGCGGCGACCCCATCGGCCTGGTGCTTCCGGTGCTTCTCCCGAAACAGTTCGCGTTGGAAGAATTGAAGCCGGCGCGCACGTGATGTTCCACCCAGCAAACGGAGATTGGGCAATGGCGAGACGGGCATTCAGCAGGTCGAGATGGAATGCCGGCGGATTTTCCTTCATCGAGGTCATGATCGTCGTCGTGATTCTTGCAATTTTGGCCACGCTGTTGATTCCGCGCGTGATGGGACGGACCGAGGACGCCAAGCGGGCGGCGGCCCAAGCACAAATCAAGAATATCGAGAGTGCGCTGCAACTCTATAAGCTGGACAATGGCAATTTCCCTTCGCCGGATCAGGGCCTCCGGGCATTGGTGGAGCGACCGACGTCGGGACCTTCTCCGAAGAATTGGAAAGCCGGAGGGTATTTGGCCAAAGTGCCGGTGGATCCATGGGGCTTCCCCTACAAGTATGCCGTGACTTCCGACGGAGAACCGGAAATCGTCTCCATGGGGGCCGACGGACAGCCGGGAGGCGACGGCAAGAATGAGGACATCAGCAACGCGGATCTGGAAAAGCACTGAGCCTGCTCTCCGGACGACTGTCCCATGGTCGAACACCCTTCCTTGTTGTGTTAACCGATCCGCTTGGTGATATTGTGGCGGTCGACTCGAAAAAAAAATGACGTGGGTATGAAAAAAAAGCTTGTGCGATGTAGTCGACTATGGTACAGCCCTTACATGAAATCTACGGATGGGGTTGTGGTCTTGATGAGCGCCAACTTCGAATGTGCGGCTCGAAGAGCACCTGCGTTGACGTGAGCAGATCTTTCCGGCGTTGATCCGTTTCTAAGACCTCCGGTTTTTCCCCGTCGAATTAATTTCCATAGGTTGTCGTACCACGAAAAGTCCTGAACTGCAGACAGGGTCTGGCATTTCCTTTTTTGCTGTGGGGCACATAATGACGCTGATGAAGTTAAGAGAGATCTTGTTGGTCGGCTCGATCATGCTGCCTGTGCTCGCGCCGTCTTTGGTGGAAGCTCAACAAGTACAGGTTCAGCCTGCCGGTTTGAGCCTGTCCATCGTCAAGGGGCAGGTCGGGACGGCAACGTTGTCCCTCAGCAAAACAGGCACGCAGGAACATATCTGGGAGGCTACCAAGTACGTCCCCTGGCTGACGCTTTCAAAGACTTTCGATACGATCACGTCGGAAGTCGATCAAGTCGTCGTGACGGTGAATACCAGCAGCCTCAATGCCGGCACCTATGGTGCGTCGGTGTATTTCACATTGATCGATGCCAACAATGGGGCCTACAGCCGGATCATTCCCGTGTCGGTGACGGTGACAGCGAGCGGCACGACATCTCCTTCTCCGCCGCCTTCCACGACGCCTCCGCCGCCACCTTCGACGAGTCCACCGCCGCCGTCCACCACGCCGCCGCCGCCTC
>DASTLA010000267.1:0-4327 GCA_035715525.1 Nitrospiraceae bacterium | reverse complement strand
GCCCAGAGGTACCAGTCGCGCTTCGGGCTGGATCGCGAGGCCCGGCTCTCCACGAACCAGGGATGTTGGTCGGAGGTGTGGTTCGGGACGAAATCCAGAATGAGGCGGATGCCGCGCTCGTGCAGCAAGCCGACGAGCCGGTCGAAGTCGTCCATCGTCCCGAACAGCGGGTCGATCGCGCAGTAGTCGGCGATGTCGTAACCGAGGTCCCGCATCGGAGACCGATAGATCGGCGTCAACCAGATCGCGTCGATACCGAGCCATTCCAGGTGATCGATACGGTTGATGAGGCCGGGGAGGTCACCCCGGCCGTCTCCATTGGAATCCTGAAAGGAGATGGGCGCGATCTCGTAGAACACCGCGCGCTGCCACCATTCCATCCCCTCGGCTCTGCTTGCGGTCGAGTCGTCGCCTTCCGCCATGCTTCATTGTGCCAGGAACATGTGAGCCGAGAAACGAGGCAGTCCCCCAGGCGGTTTACGGGTAATTGGTCTGCCGTCGGGCCGATCGATCCGATGCGGAATGCTGGGATTACCGTTCGCGGTATCCGGTTTGCACATCCTAAGGCGAGTGAGGATCTTCAGGGACGCATCGAATGCATGACAAGCCGAAATCACCGTGATGAAGCGGGGATGACGAACGTGGTTTGCCGAGCTGCGATTGCCCGTATTCGAAACGGCGGCGCGTCGGCGTATCAGAATTGATGCAAACCGTATCGAAGTGGATACACCGGGATTTGCTCAAGCATGGCGATGAAGAAGTTGCCGAAGCGCCTGTTGGTCGTTGAAGACGATCCGGACCAGTGCGCCTGTTTGCGCGACCGGTTGGAGCTGTACGGCTACGACGTCGCCTGTGCCGCCGACGGCGAGCAGGCCAGGGAGATGTTGCGGACCGATTCGTTCGACGGAATAGTCCTCGATCTGAACCTGCCGCTTCTGTCCGGCAACGACCTCCTGCTCGAGGCGGGCGACCGGTTCCCGCAGACACCGATCATTCTGATGTCCGCCTCTCAGTCGCTGCTGCGAAAGGCGAAGGCACAGAGTAGCGGGCAACGTGCCTACATGCTCAAGCCCTATGGCGTCTCGCAGTTCAAGTATGCGGTGCAGTCGCTGTTCGGTTCGGCATGAAGCTGCGCTTCTGAAGCGGCCTGGCTTTCTCGGGGTCTGGTCATGAACGAAGACCTGCACAGATCGGAAAGGGGTCCTTCCGCGGAGGAGGAACTCACGGGCTCATATCCACTCCTGATCGAATGCGTCACCGATTATGCCATCTTTTTGCTCGACCCTCAGGGGATCGTACGGACCTGGAACCCTGGCGCCGAAAAAATGAAGGGCTGGCGAGCTGAAGAGATTGTCGGCCGGCCCTTTACCCTCTTTTATCCCTCCGACGACGTCGCCTCCGGGAAACCGCGCATGCTTTTGATGAAGGCGGCCCAAGCGGGGCGCGTCTCCGATGAAGGCTGGCGCCTGCGAAAGGACGGCTCGCGTTTCTGGGCCTCGGTCGTGTTGACTGCCCTGTACCACGAGACGGGGGCGGTGAAGGGCTACGCCAAGATCACGCGGGACATGTCCGAACGCAAGCGCATGGAAGACGAGCTGAGCGAGACACTGCGTTGCTTGGAAGAAGCCAACCGGCGTCTGGAAGAGTCGGACCGTATCAAATCGGTGTGCCTGTCCATGGCATCCCACGAGCTCCGATCGCCTCTCACGTCCATCAAAGGCCATGTGGACAACTTGCTCGAGGGAGTGGCGGGCGCCCTGCCCGAAAAAGTCGCGCGATATTTGGACCGCATCAATCGGAACGTCGACCGGGTGATCCGCCTCACCACCATGATTTTGGACCTGTCCCGCATCGAAGCGGGAGAAATGCGCGTCGATCTGGAACCGCTGCAGCTCGGATCCATGATCGCGGAAGTCTGCCGCGACTTCGAACCGACCGCGAGGAGCAAAGATATCGCGATCACGGTCACGCCGCTCGCCGACGTCGCGGTGAGGGCGGACCGGGACAAAGTCGAACAGGTGTTGCATAACCTCCTGCACAATGCCGTCAAGTTCACACCGTCACGCGGCGACATCGTGGTCGAGTCCGGCACGGCCGATGAGGACGAGGTGGTCATCACGGTCGCGGATACCGGCTGCGGCATCCCTGGCGATCATCGGGAAAAGATCTTCGAGAAGTTTTATCGGGCGCCGTCGCATGTGCAGGAAGGAGCGGGCCTCGGCCTGGCGATTACCAAGAGCCTCGTCGAAATGCAGGGCGGACGGATCTGGGTGGAAAGCGAGCCGGGCCGAGGCAGCCGGTTCTCGTTCACGCTACGCCGCGCATAATTCACTCTTCGTTTGACGAGTCGATCCCGCCACGATACAACGGACTGCAGCGAGGCGCGCCTCGGGACGGCCTCTCCGCGCTTGACAGGGGCCGAGCGCATCCTTTACAAAAGCCACCGTTTGACGGCAGCAGGGGTTCAACGGCCGGGTTCGTGATCGGCGCCGCTATGATGCCAGCCTTCAGTCGCAACTCTCCCTTCCACCTCTAACAGAACAAGAGCAACGCCTCATGGAATACAACGGCACTCCTCGGCCCGATGCGTTTACGCAAAGCTGTCGCGATCTGCTGCGCACCTGCACGTACGAAGACATCGTGGCTTGCACCTGCTATACGGCCCCTATGCTATTCATGCTCGGCCCCGCCGCCGTGGTGGCCGGCCATCCCGTCGTGAGCCTCGTGCTCCACAGTCTATTGGGATTCTCGCTCAGCTGGATGCTCCATCGCATGGGCCATCGCCTGCTGGTGCGGTTGCCTCAGGAACCCCGGACCATCTTCGTCTCACGCTCCCTCCGGCTGCCGGCGAAGCTCACGTTGGGACAATTCCTCTGGCTGCTGGAGATCGTCGTGGCCGTCGGCATGTTCAGCGGGATCCTGGCCAAACGGTACTTCCTCGCCGGTGGAACCGCGGGCCTGCTGGGCGGGCTCGTCTTATTGGCGATCGGGCTCGCGCTCTTTTTTCTCCCGGCCCGCCTCGGACGACTCTGGATGGAACGCCATTACCCCGTGATGACGCTCGTCGGCCCGACCGAGGACGTGATCAACAAGTCTTTCCCCGGTTTTGGCTCTTTCTTCAAGTAATCTCCTCTGAAGCCGAGCGGCGTCGCTTGGCGGGCTCTCTCCGGCGGGAGCGGGATGTCATCCGCCTCAGCCACCCCCGCCCAAGCCGCGGTGATACAGGGTCGCCGGCGCCGTTTCCGGTGCAAGGCGGTGGGAGAAGCGCGAAACGCTATTTAGGCCCCGCTGCTTGACAAGAATACGGTGCCTTGCCAGAATCCCCCGGTTTCTGAGGCTTTCCTTCGTCTCTCTCCTTGCATCGGTCGGGGGCATCGCATGCGCTGCTGCCAGGCTCTCTGCGTGAACCTTTTCCTGACCAGCACGACAGACCGGTATGTGCGGTTCCTCGCTCAAAACCTTCAGCCAACCAGGAGGAAGTCATGTCGAACTGCAAGCGACGGGCGTTGTACCTGCTGACGGCCGCAATTCTGGCGGTCGCTTCTCTCGGGCCGAGCTATGCCGCACAGAACACCCGCCCTCCGACGAAAGCTCCCACCGGCGCCGATTGCCAAGCCATCGCCACCGCCGCTGCGGATAAGGTGAAGGCCAATGGCGGCACGGCGGCTCAGCAGCAACAGGCGTACTCGCAAGCGAAGATGAAGTGCCAGGGCAGGATGTAGAACGCATTTCCTGCGATGCCCATGGGCTGCGGTCCGCCGCGCGGCATGAGGGGAACCCATGCAGATGCTCACGATCATGTGCCGGGAACAGTTTGAGGACGAAGTCCTCGCCCTGTTCAGCGCCCTCGGCATTACCGGCTATACGGTGATCCACGGTGTGGGAGGCAGCGGAGAAACGGGGGCGCGCTCGGTGACGCATGCCGGATTCGATCGAAACAAGCTCCTCCTGGTCGCGCTCGAGGAAGAACGGATGCCGGCGCTGGTGCAGGCGGTGAGGGACCTGCGCGCCGCGTTGGTGAAGGAGCACCTGGGACACCCGGTTCCATTCAAGGCCTTCCTTCAACCCTGCGAACCGATCGTCTAAGCGGCGATGGAGTCCGTCAGGTGCGGTCGCTCACCGGGCCCTGCAGGGAGGCGGACTCCATTTCCGTGATCGCCTCCTCGGGCAAGGGCTCGTCGGCGGATTCGCGCACCTTGCGGCTCAACGCCAACAACGCTACGCAGACCAGCGATCCGTACAGCGCCGAGAGCATGTCGCGTTGAGGGTCCCAGACGTCACCTTGGTGGCCGACCATGGCCTGTTCGAAGTCCGGATGCGCCACCTG
>DASTLA010000266.1:0-3558 GCA_035715525.1 Nitrospiraceae bacterium | reverse complement strand
CGCCGCTACCGCTTGCTGCTCGGATGGCCGCCTTCAAAACCAGGCGCCCGATCTCCAGGAGGAAGCGCGCGGGTGCCGGCCGGTCCACCGCCGCCGACCGTGTCTTCACCCATGGATCCAGCCGAGGCCGGTTGATCGGTGATGCCGATCCCCTTTTCGCCGCCGGTCGGGTTCTGCCGCACTTTGTTGATCTCCTTCATGTACTGAGAGATTTCCGGCGACATGTCCTTGGTCAAGGATGAGTTCACCGACGGCTGCAGATCATTCTTGCTCGCCTTGAGCGTCAACTTCCCGCCCTGCTGCTTGAACAGGCTCCATTGCATCGGAACTTGATATTTGGTGTCTGCCAGCTCGAGCACGGCATATTCGATCTTGCCCGTCTTCGTATCCTTGAGGAGCTTCTCGATCGTGCCCAGCTTTTCGCCCTGCGCGTTCGTCACCTCCTGATCGAGCATGCTGCCCTGCTCGTCTTTCAGCTCACCGCGGCGGACCGGCACGACATCGTATTTGTCAGGGATGCCGCTTTTGCCGCCGACCATGTCCACGGCCTGCTTCTCCATGCCGGATTTCGGCTGGTTCATATGCTGGCCCGTGCCAGGCGTGGTCATGGAGCTGCCGGGCTGATCGCCGCTCGCCCCCTGTCCGCCCGATCCCATCTGAGCCTGCGAGATTGATGTATGGCCGGCCAGCAAGACCGCGCCTCCCAGGACTGCAACAGCCAACGTTCTCATAGATCCTCCTTTTTGAATTGAGAGATGGTAGCCCACCTCTGTGATGAGTAACTGTCCGACAATGTTCTCGGTCGGTCTGGTAAACCTACCAATGCACAGGTGGTGTTTCTGCAAGTTGCAGACCGGGAAGTCACTGCCCCCTCAGGTAGTGTGTTTGCAACGGGCGGTCGAGGCGCTGCTCGACACAAACCGGGACAGAATGTCTAAAGAGTCGGACAACTGGTCCATGAACGAAGGAGGGCCCGTCGCCGTTTTTTTGAGTGAGCGATCATGTGGGCTGCATCGTGCAAGGCGAAGGCCCGACTCGTAGATGGAGATGTGAGGCATCCCCCTTGCAACCTGACTTGCGGGATGGATGCAATCGGAAAATGCCGCTGGGCCATTGCTGAAGGGTATATCCCAGCGTCAAGTCACGGACCGGCGCCTCAGATGACGAGCCATGAGACGGTCTGTATCTTGAACGCGACGGACCGGGACGCGCAGGTTCGCTTGACCGTATTCTATGTGGATCGCGAACCGGTCGGGCCGTACAACATTTCCGTTCCTGCGCGACGCACCCGCCATGTCAGATTCAACGACCTGACCGATCCGGAACCGATCCCACACGATACGGATTTTGCGAGCGTGATAGAATCGAATGTCCCGATCGTGGTCCAGCATACGCGGCTTGATTCGCGTCAGGCCGAAAACGCCCTGCTCAGCACCATCGCCTTTGCTGCTGAATGACGGAGTCTCGTTTGATATTGGTGCCGAGGTGGTGACCCTTTCCCATTCAGTCGTCCCGGGCCGGGAGGCTCCGCGGGAAGAGCCGCCTCCCGCGCCTGAGCCCAGACGTGACCCCTCTCCCGAGGAACCGCCGCGCGAAGAACCGGGCGATCCGCCCAAGCCGGCCAAGCTGTTCAGAGGGCGGGGGAGCAGGTATCCTTGTCGGCATGCTGAGGAGGTTGGATCATGATGATGTTGATGGGCGCGCTGTTTCTATTATTGATCGTGTCGGCGCTCTATGCGTTTGGAGTCTTCGGCACACCCTATCTGGACGCCTTCCGATTCGCGTTCTACCTCCTCTTGGCCATGCTCATCATCGTGGTCGTGGTCTCCATCGGGGATCATCCCAACCAGGGGTACGATCCGACGCCGTCGAGCCCATGATGGTGGCGGAATGAATCAGACGGTCACTGATCCGCCCCGCCCAGGCAGGTCCGATCCCCCGTCCCGCCCGCCTCGTCCCACGAAGGAATCGCTTCCCGCTGCCGATCGGCATCTCTGGGAGATCAGGCCGATTCGGGATCTCCTTTGGTTGTCCGGTCTCGGCGCGATTCTCTGGGCTCTGTATCAGTTGAGCTCCGTCTTCGTGCCGGTCTTCATTGCGGGCATTTTGGCCTATCTCGCCAACCCGCTGATTCGGTGGGCGCAACGCCGCTGGTCGTTGCCGAGACCGCTGACGGTTTCGCTGCTGTTACTGTTCTTCTCGCTGGTCGCAGCCGGCTTGGTGATGGGCGTTGGCCCGCTGGTGACGGAGCAAGTCCAGACCTTATCGAAGAAAGCGCCCGGCTACATCGCGACCTTGAATCAACGTCTGGGAGGAATCGCCGGCCTGGGAGAGCAGGTCGAGACGTTCGTCGAAAACATCAAGAGCGATCCCTTTTCTTTCCTGCGTCCCTTCCTCGCCGGAACGGGGCAGGCGTTCGGCCTGGTCGGGACCCTGATCGGAACCACCATCAATATCGCGCTGGCGTTGTTCCTGGTGCCGCTCTATTTCTTTTTCTTTGCCTGGCATTTCGATTGGATGCTCGCCGCGTTGTCTCATTTCATCCCCGTGAGTCAGCGCGAACGCACCTATGCGGTCCTGGGGCGGATGGATGCGGCCGTGAGCGGATTTTTCCACGAGCGGCTGCTCATCGCCGTCATCACCGGCGTCATGTATGCCGCCGGGTGGGCGCTCACCGATGTCCCCTATTGGTTTCTGCTCGGGCTGGGGACCGGGCTCCTCACGTTGATTCCCTATATTTCGGCGATCGGATGGCCGCTGGCCGTGCTGTTCAAGTACCTCGATTCGTTTGCGGGCAACGCACAGAGCGGCTGGCTGGCGATCGTCGTGTGGCCGAGCGTGGCCTACCTTATCGTGCAGTTCATCGAGAGTTGGATTCTCACGCCTTGGATCCAGCGGGGCTCGAGCGACATGAGTGCGGTCACCCTCTTGATCGTCATGTTCATCGGCGGCGCGATCGGCGGGCTGTTCGGATTGTTGTTTGCGATCCCGGTCGCAGCCTGCATCAAGATCTTGTTCGAAGAATTCATCGGTCCGCGGTGGACGAGATGGGCCGCGCGGGAATGACGAGTGGATGGACGATAGGGAAAATCATTGCGGTGACGATCGTGGCTCGGTTGCTGCTGTACGCGCCGTACGACTATGTCTGGGGCACGCTGCTTCGAACGGAAAAAACTGAGGATGGGCATTCATGAATCCACGGATGGATCACGGCCGGCCTGAGGTCATCGTCGTCACGGGGGCCTCGGCCGGCGTGGGACGAGCCATCGTCCGTGAATGCGCGGCCCATGGCGCATGGATCGGGTTGATCGCCCGGAACAGAGAACGGCTTGAAGCCGCCCGCGGAGAAGTCGAGGCGGCAGGAGGCAGGGCGTTGGTCCTCACGTGCGACGTGTCCGACGACCGGCAGGTGGAAGCGGCCGCCGACGCGGTGGAACGAGTCTTCGGCGCCATCGACATATGGATCAACAACGCGATGGCATCGGTGATCTCTCCCGCGCTTCAGATGCAGCCGAGCGAGTATCGCCGGGTCACTGAGGTCACATATTTGGGCTATGT
>DASTLA010000265.1:0-8038 GCA_035715525.1 Nitrospiraceae bacterium | reverse complement strand
GTCTTCGGAGAGACCGCGCTGGTGGCTCGTCGAAAAGATCGCATCGACCTGAGGCAAGGTCAGCCCTTCAATCGGATTGTCCTTATGCACGTAGACGGCCACGGCATCAACCGCCACCGCCAGGGTAAGGGGAGCATGGCCGTGCTGAGAGACAAAGTGCCTTATCTCCGTTGACGTAAGAGGCCGGGAGGAGGCGACGATCAAGGACGGTGTCGTCCGTTCTTCTTTGAGATGAATCCTTCCTGTGGCCTTGAGCGGCGGCTGAAGAAACGCTTCGACCGCCTTTGTCGATCCCCCGCCTTGGACGTCCACCGAAACCTGATGTTGGCGGCGCCGAAACTCTGCCGAGACCCGCTGCATCAGGGGCAACATCGTCTCCGATCCCTGAATTTTTATTACCCCGGACACGTGCTCGATCGGCGTGTAGTTCACCAGCCGAGGGTCCAGCCTTACTGTACCTATCGGGCCGGCCTGTTCGGCTTGGACGGCGTTCCAAAATAACAGGGTGAGTAACCCGATTGCTGAACAGAGGCTGGCTTGCCACATACGGTTCATAACCCTGGTGCCTCCTGGTACATGCTTCACCACAATCTCTACAGTGCTCCACTGCATCACCCATGCTTAGTGTGAGTTCGAGACGTTGCAAGGGTGTGAATGGATGGTTACAGAATTGTTAACTGTTTGTTGGATTGGCGCTGGACTGAAGGGTAGAAGGCCTCTCACAGACTGGCCATTGTTCCGCGGCTGGGTCAGCTGACGAGAGACCCCAAGTGAGAAGGGCGATCTCTAGAAATGGTCGACGGCAACCGGTTGCAACAGATCGCGCACGGATACCACGCCTACGATCTGTCCCGATTGCGATACGGCTAGGTGCCTTGTGTGATGCTGCTGCATCAGATCGGCTGCCTCGGTGATAGGCCTCCGTTCGTCGATGCAGATCACCGGCGTGCTCATGATGTCTTCGACATGGGTATAGTAGGCCGGCAGGCCTGCCCCGACGACTTTCCGCACGATGTCCGGTTCGGTCACGATGCCTACCACCCGGTCATTCCGTTCCACGAAGACGCTTCCAATATTGTATTCCTCCATCACTTGTGCCGCTTCTACTACCGATGTTCCAGCTGGAACGGTCACCAACGATCTTTTCATCAGCTCGCCTATGGTCACCATGGCTCACCTCTCGTTAAATATGTCCATATATTGGTTCCGAAGGAACAGGGTAGGAATCTTGCGGCAGGATGCCAGAACCCTGTGTCGGAAGGATTAAGACCGGATCAATCTTGTATTACGATCCCTGCGTAACCATTAGTTAACGGGTCGTCGATACAGACATCCTCGAGGACCGCGTCCCTTTCGGGGCACCGTGAATGACGCCCTTCTCAGCACCTGTAGCATCGTAACGCGGCTGGCTCCATGCCGGTTTCTTCTACCAGAAACCGGCAAATGCGATCGGCGATCTCGTCTCGCACGCTACGAAAGACCGATAAGCGCGTTTCCGGGGGTGCTGCGGCAGGATCCTCGAAGGACCAATGACGAGCGTGTCGGGCAAGGGGGAAGATCGGACAGGTTTCCTTGGCGCGATCGCAGACCGTGATGACATAGTCGAACGGGCAGCCCAGTAGTTGCTCCACGTGTTTGGAACGATGATGAGCAATGTCGACCCCCAACTCTTTCATGGCCTCAACGGTCATGGGATTGAGCCCGGCCGGGTGAGTGCCGGCGCTGTAAGCTTCGAACAGATCGCCTGCGATCAGCCCCAACAGGGCTTCTGCCATTTGGCTGCGGGCCGAGTTGCCGGTACACAAGAAGAGAACTTTCTTTTTCACGCGCCCACCTCCTGCGCAAACCAATGCCTCGTCCGATTGCAGAAGCCGCAGACCGACAGCATTACTGGGACTTCCACCAGCACGCCGACGACGGTCGCCAAAGCCGCTCCTGATTCGGGCCCGAACAGCGCAATGGCCGTCGCGACCGCGAGTTCGAAAAAATTACTGGCCCCGATCAGCGCACCAGGCGCCGCCACAGCATAGGGCACCCTCACCTTGTGCATCAGCACATACGCGAGTGACGCGTTCATGTAGACCTGGAAAAGAATCGGGATCGCGATGAGCGCCACATGCCATGGCTTGGTGAGAATATTGTCTGCCTGAAAGGCGAAGATGAGCACGAGCGTGAGCAGCAGGGCCGAAATCGTGACCGGCGCGAACCGGGGCAAGAAGCTCTCGGTAAACCACCGTTCGCCATACTGGCTGATCAGCCACAGCCGCGCGATCGTGCCGATGGTGAGAGGAATCACGATAAATGCGACGACGGAATACCAGAGCACGGCATAGGGGACTGTAAGCGAGGAGGTCCCACTGACAAGCAATCCGATAATCGGTACGAAGAGGACCAGCATGAGAAGGTCATTGACCGTGACTTGGACCAAAGTATATGCAGGGTCTCCGTCCGTGAGATAACTCCACACAAAGACCATCGCGGTGCAGGGTGCCGCCGCCAGTATGATGCAGCCGGCGATATACTGCTCCGCTTCGCCCGGCGTGATCCATGGGGCAAACAGATAGTTGAAGAATGCCCAGGCCAAGAAGGCCATCGAAAAAGGCTTCACGATCCAGTTGACGAAGAGCGTGACAAGGAGGCCGCTCGGCCGCCGCCCCACGTTGCGAAGCGCGCGGAAATCAACCTTCATCATCATGGGAATGATCATGAGCCAGATCAGCAGGGCAATCGGGAAATTGATATGGCTGCCTTTCCGAAACTCCGAAGCACGAAGCGCCGTCACGAGGTCGGGAAAGGCCCGGCCCACGAGCACCCCGACAATGATACACAACAGGACCCAGAGGCTGAGGTATCGTTCAAACGGATTCAATCGCTTGGTTTCTGTCAGGGACGGGGCCGTCACGGCCAATTCCATGGTGACACCTTTTCTTGGGAGGCCGGCGATTGATTACGAGCAGCAGCCGGGGCTGCAACATGGAGCTTGGCTTACGGGTTTGACTGCCCGTATGAACCCACTCATAAATTTGCCGTCGACGGCTTGAGCCACGACATCGACGTCGAGACCGGCCCCGATAATGAATTCGCGGGCGTCGTCCGCCGTATACACACGCGTCGGTTCGATGCTAATCTGCTCGAATCCCGCCTCCTTCAACTTTTCCAGATACACCTTCTCCTCCAAGGCCCCGGCCACGCACCCGGCCCAGAGCTCGACACTGTGGCGGATTTCTTCAGGGATCGTTCCCCGTACGACAATATCCGACACGGCGAATCGGCCCCCGGGCTTGAGTACGCGAAACGCCTCTTTGAGCACCCGGTCCTTGTTGGGCGAGAGGTTGATCACGCAGTTGGAAATGATGAGATCAACGGCATCGGCGGGAAGCGGGATGTCCTCGATGTCACCCTTGAGGAACTCAACGTTCGTCACTCCGGCCTTTTGCTGATTTTCCCGGGCCAAAGCCAGCATATCGTCCGTCATGTCCAGGCCAAACACTTTGCCCGTGGGGCCAACTCGACGGGCGGATAGCAACACGTCGATCCCACCGCCGGATCCGAGATCGAGCACGGTCTCGCCAGGCTTGATCGTCGCCAGCGCGGTCGGGTTGCCGCACCCGAACGATGCCTGAATGGCTTCGAGCGGCAGCCCGCTGGTTTGATCCGCTCCGTAGAGATTCGCGGTAATCGGATCGAGCTTATCCTGCTCCAAGAGGCTGCCCGAGCCACAGCATGAAGCCTTGCCATGTTTCGCCTGGCGCGCTGCTTGTCCATACTCGGCCCGAATAAACGTCTTGATTTCATTTTCGTCCTTCACGGTTCCCTCCAATCAACAATTATTGATGTGTGTGGGCCAAAAAAATGCCTAACAGCACTTCGATGCCACTGCACCCCGACGCATGACCTGTTTCCTTTCGGCGATGTATTCTTGCAGATCCTCCAGTACCTTTGGATTCACCGAGTAATACATCCAGCGGCCGTCGCGCCGATCGTTGACCAGCCCTGCTTCCTTCAACACCTTCAGATGAAATGACAGCCGCGATTGGCCGGTTTGAAATGCATCCGTCAAGTCACAGACGCATTGCTCGCCGGTTTGAAGGCGCTCCAGAAGGCGGAGACGTGTGACGTCGGATAGCGCATGGAACACTTGAGCGATCTCCTCGGTGGCCTTATCGGTTCGCATGGCTGGATACTAATCAATGAATGTTGATATGTCAATAGACGAGAATCCATGAGTCTTCAGGACCCCGAGCAGTTCGCGTTTCACGATTGGTCGATGAAGAGGGGATCCATCACAGCCCGAGGCGGCAATGGCAGCGCCCGCGCTCCGATTGACCGACGGGCATACTCGCTCACGGCTTGATGGATACGAGGTCAATCTTTGACGACGAAATGCACGCTCCGGTTCTTTTGCCAGCACACAGCGTTGTGTTGCAGACAGAGTGGACGGTCCTTGCCATAACTGGTCACCTCGATCTGCAGATCCTCGAAGCCGAGGTTTTGCAGATAGCGTTTCACGCCGGAGGCGCGACGTTCTCCCAGGACCATGTTGTATTCCGACGTGCCGATTTCGTCGCAGCGGCCTTCGAGAAGGATCTTCTTCACTCCGTTATCCTTGAGACGCTTCGCGTTGGCTTCGACCGTCATCAGCGCGTCGTCCCTTAGCACATATTGATCGAAGTCGAACAAGACGTCGGGAAACGGAATGTCGTGCGGGCCCGTGGCATTGCGTGCCGCCATCTCGACGGAGCGCAAAGGAGGCGGGGAGGCGGGTTCCGCCGCTGGAACGATTTCTTTGACCGCCGGCGCCGCAATGTGCTCTTCCATGCGCGGCTTTTGACCCGTGGCCGTGGTGCCTCCGCTCGTGCCAGATTTGCTCGCACATCCGTCGAGGACAGCTCCGCCCAAGAACGCCAGGAGCCCCACCAGGGCGAGGGGACGGATACGGCTCATGAATACCTCCGTGTGTGGGTTGAGATTCGCACGACCATACGGTGCGGGTGCAGGAAGAATGGGGCACAGAATAATGAAATCCCGCGAGGGAGGCAAGTCACTTCTTTGAAGCGAAGAGATCAAAGACCCGATCGGGCTGTTCCAACGGCGGCCAAGAAAGGACCGCCATCGAGTCGCTTACGTAGCCGGGCATACGCATGCCGTTCAGCACGCTCGTGACGCCGGGCGTGCTCAGCAGGATCCAAATGGCCTTTTGAGAAAGCGAAGCTCCGCGCCGGGCCTCCGGAAGCATCGGATCGAGCAGACGATGGATTTCGGCGCTGCGGGATCGGCTGCGATCGGCGGCTTCGGCTTGCAGCGCTTTCAAAAGGGAGATGAGTTCCGGGATGTAGCGGTCGCGCCACGCCTCCCACCGTTCGGCGATCGGTCCGGTGAAAGCCTGGGACAACGCCCGCAGGACTTGGTTGACATGGGGTGCCACCATCTGCTGCTCAATCTGCTCCCATTGCTCCAGGCCCTGTAGCTGCGGCCTGATCCGCGCCAGTTCGTCGGCCCAGCGGAAAAACTCGTTCGGCAGCATTCCTTGCCCCGCATGCTGCACCGCGGGCGCCAAGTCGGTCCGGTACTCCTCCTCCAGCGCAGCGACTTTCTCTCGTTGGGCTTCGAATCCGACATCGTGGGGAACGGGCGGCACGTCTCCCAAACGGACGATCCCGCCGTTTCGAAGCGGCATCGCATTCAGCGGCCGATTGATCAGCACTGCCACCCCGGCCTTTGCCGCCAACGACAGTACGGTTTCATTACCGTCGGCCCCGGTGTTCGGCGTGCGAGCCGCGCCATGCTCGTAGAGATTCATCGGGCATTGCACCACGGCAAAATGCGATCGCGCCGCGCCGGCCCGTGCGGCGGCAGAGTCAGCCGCCGCCAGCATCCGCGAGAGAGAGGTCGCCTCGGGATCGGAAGGCGCCGCTGTCACCGTATTGGATGAGACCCCATACCAGGCCAGACGGCCCATCTGGACCTGGCGCTCGAAATATTCAAACGCCAACTCCAGTCGTTCATAAAACCGATCTCGAACCGCGGCGAGGGTTTCGCTGGGTTGTTTCGCAGCCGCAGAGAGAAAGTACTCCGGGTTGTGCAGGAGGCAGACATCGAGCGTGGCGACCCCCAGCCGATCCAGTGATTGAATCAATTGATCGGCGAGGAACTGCGGGTGAATACAGTGCCACATGCCCTCGCCAAATTTGACCATGTCGGGATAGGGCTTTCCCGCTTTCTCGCGCGTCTTGGCCTGGGCGAGATTCTGGCCTTGGACATATCCGATCTTGGAAATCAACACGATCTCGTTCCTGCTGGTGTCTCCGGACCGGGTCAGTTCCGAGAGCACGCTGCCCACGAATCGTTCACTTTCGCCGTCCATGTAATTGGTAGAGGTGTCGATGAGGTTGCAGCCCGCTTTGAGCGCCTGCACCAGCGCGCGGCGATGATCCGGCTCCCGGCCATCCACCCGATAGGTTCCGAATCCGAGGCGGCTCACCGTCACGCCGGTGCGTCCAAGAGCGGTGAAACTCTGTGCCGGCTTCATGTCATCTCGTGAGGCATGGATGGCACGGGATGCATGAGCGGCCGTCCCTCCAGCAGTCGCCGAACCGGAGAAGCGGCTGCCGGCGAGCATTTTGGGTTCAGTCGCCTGATCGGCGGCCCGATCCGAGCCCCTCGAGGGCTCAAGGAGGAGGGCCACGTGTGAGGGATCCGTAACCGGGCGTTGACATGTAAAATTCCGACAGACATAGAGCGCCGCCCGGCCGTCGACGGCCGATTTTCCACTTACCAGGGGATGGGTTGTCGCGACGGTCGGACGCGCGTACGCGCAAATCCGGTTGGGGAGATAATGCCGCCCGACCGCAGTTTTCAAGGCCGTCGCCTCGGGGTCGTCCGGACCTCCGATGAAGGCAAGTTCCACCGGACCATGCATGAGAAAGTCCACGACGGCGAGGCTTTTTGCAAAGGCGCGGGGATAGCGGCCGATCTGCCGCCCGTACGCACGGACGGCGCCGATGGCGGCGGAGCGGAAATCTTCTCGTGCGAAGTGGGCCGCCAACCGGGCCAAGGCGGAAGCGGCGACGGCATTGCCGCTCGGGGTTGCTCCATCGGGTCCCTCCCGACTTCTCATGATCAGCGCTTCATGATCCTGCGCGGTGGTGAAGAACCCTCCTTGTTCCGCGTCCAGAAAGTCCGCCAGCATGCGCTCGGCCAGTCGAACGGCCTCGTGAAGATGCCGCTCCTCCCCTCCGGCCTCGTACAGATCGATCAACCCTTCGGCGAGATAGGCATAGTCCTCCAGGTACGCGTCCAGGTGGGCCTTGCCCTCGCGGTACGTGCGCAGCAATCGACCATCCGATTTCGTCACCCGCGATAAGAGGAAATCTGCGGCCCGGCCGGCTGCATCGACGAAGCGGGTTTCCCCGAAGACCCGACCGGCCTCCGCCATCGCCCTGATCATCATGCCGTTCCAGGCCGTGATGACCTTGTCGTCCAGACCGGGGGGGACGCGTGC
Source organism: Nitrospiraceae bacterium (assembly GCA_035715525.1). Classification (GTDB taxonomy): domain Bacteria; phylum Nitrospirota; class Nitrospiria; order Nitrospirales; family Nitrospiraceae; genus JAHBWI01. The sequence continues at coordinate 537 of DASTLA010000265.1, read as the reverse complement.
GGCACGCGCAGCATAGAGCAGCGGTTTGAGTTCGGCGAGGCGGCGGGTCAGGTCGCCCGGGGGAATGCCCAGCTCTTTCGCGACCACGTCGGGCGGGCGAGGCGTATGGAGCACATTGGTGTGCTCCCAATTGCCGGCAGGCGTGACATCGTAAAAAGCGCACAGCAGCCGGGCATCGTAGTCGGTCGGTACCGCTTCCCGGATTTGTTGAGGAGTCCAGACAAAGAACTTGCCTTCAACGCCTTCGGAATCCGCATCAGTCGCGGAATAAAAGCCGCCTTCGGCCGATGTCATTTCACGCAGCACATAGTCCAACGTGTCGGACGCGATGCGCCGATACGTGTCTTCACGAGTGACTTGATAGGCTTCCACATAGACATGCGCGAGCAACGCATTGTCGTAGAGCATTTTTTCGAAGTGAGGAACGAGCCAGCGGTCGTCCGTGGAGTAGCGCGCAAATCCACCTCCGATCTGGTCGTAAATCCCTCCAGCGGCCATGGCATTCAATGTCTTCTGCACCATGTGAAGGGTATGGGA
>DASTLA010000264.1:0-3660 GCA_035715525.1 Nitrospiraceae bacterium | reverse complement strand
TGCGAGCTGATCGACGCCGATCCCGAAGATTTGGGATTGCGAAAGCAACGTGCGGCCCTCCTCAAGCAGGTCGGGCTGAACGATGTTGCGGAGTGGGACCTGGCGCAGTCCAAGTCGCAGCACGAGTGAGGGCCGGCAACGGGCCCGGTCCGGAGTGCGCCATGCGCGATATGCCTCTCGTCCGAGTCGGTTCGTTGATGCTCCTGCTCGTGTTCGGGAGCGGAGTCGGCTGGATCTCATCCAGCATATCGCTCGCGACCCCGACGTCCTCTGACGTCACCGGCGCCCCCCGCATCCCCACATACAAGGCTCCACGAGCCTCTTCGCCTCGCGCCCGTATCGGCGGTCATCCACGGGGTTCCGATCGCGACGCGCCACATCTCATCGCGCTCGTACCGGACCACATCGGATTTACGCTCAAGAGCAATCCGTCGCTTTGTTGGTACCTCTCACAATCAACTACACGACCGGTCCAGTTTACGATTTTGGATTCCCGCGGGATCCGTCCCCTGGTCGAACAGCCGCTCTCCAGCCCCACGCATCCGGGGTTCCAGTGCATCAGCCTCCATGACTACGGCATCGACCTCAAGGAACAGGAACCTTATCGCTGGTTCGTCACGCTCGTATTGGACCCTAGCCGGCCCTCTCGCGACGTGGTTGCGGGCGGAATGATCGAGCGGGTGGCCTTCGATGAAGCCTGCGCGCTCGGAATGCCCTGTTCAAAAGCCGCCTGTGATCGCGAAGCGGTGTATCAATACGCGGAAAGCGGACTCTGGTACGACGCCATCGGATGCCTCATGGAGCTCATGCAACACAATGGCGACAGCCCCTTCCTGCAGCCGCTCCTCAAAGGCATGCTCGGTCAAGTCGGTATTCACCTTCCCGACGGGGTTGGCTCGTTATCCAAATAGATACGAGAGAATCCATTTCGATACAGTGCCGGGGGCCCGCAGCCTGCCTTACGCCCTTCACTCCTTCTCAAATTCAAGCGTTTCTGAATGCGTGCCATCGTTAGGCTCACCGGGTGGGATGGCACGGCTGTTGCTGCCCCGTACAGGTACTAAGGCAGGCTAGCAGGGATTTGAACCTCGCGCCCGTCGGCCGATCCGTTCAACGGAAGGAGGCCCGACATGGAATTGATCATTGGAGGGTTGCTGATTGGCATGGCGGGGATGATCGGGTTTTTGATCCTCGCCGTGTGGAGAGAAACCGGCACGAATCGTTAGTCGCGAACACCCGTGGGGTAACCGGTGAGCACCATATGCTCCGAGGCAGCACCCAAAGGAGTCAAGAGATGAACCGATTTATCTATCTTCGCACACAGAAACGCCAACGCATGACGGTTAGCCTCCCTGCCGATTTAGTGGAGCGGATGCGGGATGCCGCCTATTGGACGCCTGGACAGACCATGGCCGGGCTGATCTCCACTGCGATGGAGGATTTCCTCCGTGCCCTTGAATCACAAAACGGGCGGCCGTTCCTGCCTCGCCTCGGCGATCTCAAACCGGGACGCCCCCGCACGAACGGCGGGACCCACGCTTCTGTATCTGAAGAAATACAGACTGTATCCAGTCAGATACCGGCCTGAGGCAGGCCTTCCATCCCTCCGCAAGCCGCAGTCGCTTCTCGCCTCTAATTAGTTGGATTCCCACTGGGTTTCCAGCAGTCCCCTTCTACTGTGCTCAACATTTCAAGCATGTATTTTGCGTTGACGATTGATGTCACACTTTGTCCTGTGCCTAAAGGCGGAAATGCGAGGCCATAGGATACATGATGCCGCCAGCTGTCCCCATCGCCTTTCGAGCGCTCCGTGTGCCCGGCAGACGAGCCGCTTGGGCACGTTTTCCCTGCGCCGATAATCCATCCCGCACTCATGCCTGTCAGACGGACCTAACCGGCAAAAATCCGCCTATCGAGTTCAGCACGTCCTTCCGAGCCGCCATATACATCGACGGTGGACCCTTTGGCAGTCAATGCCACCTTCTAGAACAGAGCGTTTCAGCCATTCTCTGTACCGGAGGCCGTGATCAGTGGAGAACTGAACATGGCTGGTAGCGGACGAGTGGGAGGGTCTGGTTTGAACGCCCGCCAACATTGAGGATGCGGTGCTGAGTCCTGAATGATGCATGCCGATTTACACAGACCCGGCCATCCGATGCTCGCGGCGGTGCTAACCGTGAGTCTCACGGCACTGGCCCAGGCGGAACCTTCTAGCCCGCCTCACGAGCCGGAGCCTTCGGGAGCAAGTGAGGAACTCGAGCTGTTGAAGGAAGAAGAAACCGTGAGCATCGCCAGCCGCTACGAGCAGCCGATCTCCCAGGCTCCATCGAACGTCTATGTCATCACCGACGACGATATCAAGCAGTCGGGCGCGACGGACTTGCCGACGGTCCTGCGCCGGATCCCGGGGATCGATGTCATGCAGACCACCGGCGCCGACTTCAACGTCAGCGTGCGCGGCGATAACCAATTGTTCGCCAATAAGTTGCTCGTCATGATCGATGGTCGATCCATCTATATCGACGGACAGGGCCTGGTGTTTTGGAAATCCATTCCTGTGACCCTGCCGGAGATCAAGCGTATCGAAGTATTGAAGGGGCCGGCGTCGGTCGTCTATGGGTTCAACGCGTTCGACGGCGTGATCAACATCATCACCAAGTCAGCGCAGGAAATGAAGGGGACCACGCTCCAATTCGGCGGCGGTGAACTCGGCACGATCTCCAGCGCGGCGGTACACGCAGGAAGTGTCGGAAAACTCGATTACCGCCTGTCGTTGGGACACGACCAGAATCAACAGTGGCGCAATCGCGACGCGCTGGCATTCCGATCCAGTAAGTTCAACGTCCAAACGCAGTATACGTTCTCCGGCGACTCGTCTCTTCGCGTCGCAGGCGGCTTCATCGACACGAATCGTTTCGACGGGCCCGTCTCCAACGTTCAAATTCCCATGACCCAGGTCAACCAAGGATACGCAGATGTGCACTATCAATTTCGCACGCTGACCGTACGCGGGTGGTGGCAAGGGAACGATTTCCCGATCGACTCGGTGACACATCCACTACTCGCGCGCTTTGTGCGGCAGACGAACGCCTCGGGAGGCAATAACGTATCGTTCACGACCAACACGTACAACATCGAGGCTCAGCATAGTGTCGATCTCAGCTCGACGAACCGGCTCAGCTATGGCGTCAATTACCGCTACAACACGGTGGATGGAAGCGCAGTCTCCGAGTTGGGGCGAGAAGACCGCCTGGGCTTTCACCTTCAGGACGAGTGGAAGCTGCTGCCCTCGCTCACGGCGGTGGCCGGCGTGCGGTACGATCTGCATACGCGGATTGCCGGTACCTGGAGCCCGCGCGTGGCGCTCATTTATGCGCTCACGCCCAACCATACCTTCCGAGTCAGCGGTTCCGTCGCCTATCGGCCGCCCACCCTGTTCGAAGCCAACCTCGATCTGCGCTTTCTGCCGACCGTGCCTCCGCTCTTCGCGCCATTTCCGCTGGTCGGCTCCCAGAAATTGGGCCCCGAACAGATCATTTCGTATGAGGCGGGGTATCAGGGCTGGTGGCTAAAGCACCGACTGCGCACGCGCGTGGACGTGTTTTTTAATCACCTCTCCGAACTGATCAACTTCCAGACCGACGGCACAACCCGCACGCT
>DASTLA010000263.1:0-3630 GCA_035715525.1 Nitrospiraceae bacterium | reverse complement strand
TTTTACTCGTAGCAGGTCCACCTCACGTACTTCAACGTCGTTCTTCGCCAGCTCGACGGTGCGTTGGCCTAGGAGAACCAACGTATCGTAGAACTTATTGGCCCCCTCAAGCCGAGAGGCAAGGTTGACGCAATCTCCGGTCACGGTATATTCCATCCGCTCCTCGGACCCCATATTGCCGACAATGCAGGATCCCGAGTTGATTCCAATCCTGGCATGGATCTCCGGAAGTCCCTCCTTCATCCAAGCATCGCGCAGCACCGCTAATTCCGCCTGACAGTCCAGCGCGGCAAAACACGCGCGCGAGGCATGCGTCGGATCGTTCAGCGGAGCGCCGAAGATGGCCATGATCCCATCGCCAAGGTACTTGTTGACGTTCCCCCGATGGGTGCGCTTGATGATGGTGGTCATGGCCGACAAGTAGCGGTTCAGCAACGCAACCAGATCCTCTGGCGGCATCTTCTCTGAGATGGTGGTAAACCCGGCGATATCGGAAAACAGTATCGTGATCTCCTTGTTCTCCCCACCGAGCTTGATTGCCTCGGGGTTGCGCATAATTTCTTCGACCACTTCCGCGGACATGTACTTGTCGAACGCCGCCCGCATCAGGCGACGCTGTCGCCCTTCGGTCACATATTCGACCGTGGCCGCGGTTCCGAAGGCGAGAGCAAGCGCCGCTTCGGGGAAGATGAGCTCCAGCCACCGTGCATGGTCGGAAAACGCATGGACGACCATCGCATAGTAGGCCACTGCGAGGCCGATGGTTGCACCGAATTTGATCACGTGGGAACGGAACAGCATGAAGCTTCCGGCCGACAGCAGGCAGAGCAACAGAAGGGCGACACGGGAGAACCAGATCGGAGCGGGTCGGAGCGCTTGTCCGTGCAGCAGATTGTCCAATGCCGCCATATGGATCAGGACGCCGGGGGTCTGGGAGGAAAAGGGCGTGACACGCAAGTCGTACAGCCCGGCGGCTGTGCCTGCGACAAACACGATTTTATCCTTGAACATCGACGGATCAAGCGAAGGTCGCTCGCCTTTTTCTTGTTGCGCGAAGGCCTGCAGCACCCGCCCGATCGAGAGCCGCTTGGCATGGTAGGTCTGCCCCAGTGAGCCATGCCAGTCCATCAGCATCGACCCGTCCGCTCCCAACGGAATCCGCTGAGCCCCGATTTGAACATGGTCTGCTTCCAGGGTTACGGCATCCACGCCGCCGATATACTTGGCCACAGCGAGAGACAGATGCGGAATCCCTGCGCCTGCCACTTTGCCGATCAGCGGGACCCGGCGGGTGGGACCGTCGGCATCCGCCGATAGGTTGATCACGCCCAGTCCACGGGCTGCTTGGGCTAGGATCGGAAGCGGCATCTTCAATCCCCCGTGCGATTCGAGACGTTGATCGGCGGCATCGCCGGAAGCTCTTATTCCAAGGGCGGCGCGCTTCAGCGCGTCGGGAGAAGGAGCCGGTCCTTCCGATTGAAACAGCATGGGGAGAAACACATTGCCTGCAGCCGCGATATCGTCCGCAAAAGATTGGTCGAATTCCTCCGCACTTTCGTCCGGCTCGAAAAACATGACGTCGAAGACAATTGCCTTGGCTCCGGCCGCTTTCAGATAACGCACCACGTAGCCGTGCCGATCGCGCGGCCAGGGCCAGCGCCCGAAGGCTTCGAGACTCGACTCGTCGATGGCGAGCAGCACAATGGCGGGATCGGCCTTACGGGGGTCCGCGTAGCGGCGCACCAGGTGGTCCAGCGCCTTGAGCTCGGCGACGTCGAACCACTGCAGGGTCTGGAGAAGTGTAACGAAAGCAAAGACCGCCAAGCCTACGGCAAGCGCCGAAAGGACTCTCTTGGTCAGCTTGGACGATTCCATCAGAGGGGTTGGTTATCCAACCATACGAGGGCTGCCGGCTATCCTACTGGAGATTGCGGAGAAGGGAAAGCAATAGATGATTGGCACGTACCAGAGGGCACATCGCGATGCAACCCGACCGGAGCCGCCTAACGCAGTTCCACGATGGTGACTCCGTCCCCGCCTTCGGCTCGATCACCCGGGCGAAACGCCACCACATAAGGAGAACCTTTCAAATAGTCACGCAGCGCCGCCCGTAGCCGTCCGGTTCCATACCCATGAATGATCCGCACATAGGGACTTCCCCCCAGGACGGCCCGATCAAGCGTTGAAACCACTGCGTCCAGCGCCTCATCGGCGGCCTTCCCGCGCACATCCACGGTCTCCTGTATGTCCTCCGGCGCGAGGGTCTGGCTGCCCGCTCTCATGGACGGTGCCGGTTTGACCGAGGCGGTCTTCAGCTCCGTTGCCTGTCGGCCGATCCCAGCCAGCGCGGAAACCGTCGCACTGATTTCTCCTTCTCCCACCTTGACTCGAACTCGCTTCTTCCCTTGCGGCGACTCCAACAGCACGCCCATCATCCCAAGACCGGTCACCTCGACGGCGTCCCCGACGGTGAGCTGCTCGACCGGGATCGATTCATGGGGCACACCGACCTGTCTCGTGATTTCTGCTTCCAATTCGGTCAACCGAGATTTGGCCTCCCGGGCTTTGATGATCTTTTTGTCGCGCTTGAGCTCCTCGAGAGTGTCCTGGACGGCGGCCCTGGCTCGCTGAAATTCCTGGGTCAATTTCCTCTTGATGTCTTTGCGCTCGGCGCGCTCGGACTCCTGAAGCGAGGCCAGCAGCCGCTGCGCCTCTTGCGCTGCGACTTCCGCTTGCTGCCTCGCCGCCACCGCGGCCGCCAATTCGTCCGTCACCAACCGATGCCGCTCTTGCAAGTCGTTCAGTAGTGTTTCAAGCAAGCGGGATTGGCCTTGAAGGCGTGTCCGCGCATCGGCCAAGATGGCTGGATCCATGCCAAGACGCCCCGCGATCTCGATTGCCGCCGAGCCGCCCGGTTGCCCTTGGACGAGCCGATAGGTCGGTGCCAACGTCTCGAGGTTGAATTCTACACTGGCATTCGAAAATCCTGGGGTCCCCTGCGCCAGACCTTTGAGAACGCTATAATGCGTCGTGGCAACCACCTTGGCCCCGGCCGAGGCCAGCCGATAGAGCAAGGCGCTTGCGAGCGCGGCCCCCTCTGCAGGATCCGTTGACGTCACCGGCTCGTCGAGGAGCACCAGCACGTGGCGCCCTGTCCCGACAGCCTCGCGCGCATCTTCCGACGGCGCGATCTCACTCAGCAATTCGACCATTTGAGTCATATGAGCGGAGAAGCTCGACAGGTCCTTCGCGAGATCCTGAGCATCGCCAATATCCGCATACACTGCGTCAAAGATCGCCATCTCCGAACCCGGTGCGGAAGGGACATGTAAACCGCACCGCGCCATTAACGCAAAGAGGCCAAGCAGCTTCAGAATAACCGTCTTCCCTCCGGTGTTCGGACCAGACACGACCAGCACCCGGACCGTTTCGTCAAAGCTGATGTCGTTCGCAACAACCTGCTCCTTCGCAAGCACGAGCAAGGGATGCCGGGCGCGCGTCAAATTAATTCGCCCATTATCGGTCAAGGTCGGCGCAGAGGCCTGCAGCTGGTAACTCAAGGCAGCCTTGGCGGAGATCGCATCCAGCTCGGCTAAGACGGCAAGCGCTGCAGACAATCGATCCGCTTCC
>DASTLA010000262.1:0-7070 GCA_035715525.1 Nitrospiraceae bacterium | reverse complement strand
GGGAAAGCAAAACTCGTAGAGCCCGGCACCAGCCAGGTGCTCGTGAGGGCAGGCCAGCATTTCCGCCATTCGAGGATTGACGAAAATGGTCCTCCCTTCCCTGTCGATCAGCCACATGCCCAGATGCGCTGTCTCTGCGATTTGCCGATACCGTCCTTCCCTATTCTGGCGGTCCTTCACGTCTGCTCTGTGCTGGTCTTTGACTCCCTGCTCCACCGGTTGGGGATTATGCTCCCCGCTCTGGGTACGCAATAAGGTGCGGACGGTCGTGAGCAGTTCATCGGCGGCGATCGGCATTCTCACGTATCCGTCAACCTCCCATTCCGGCTCGGGATCCGGGCCTTTGTGAGGAGGCTGAGGGAGTTCACCCGAAGAGACACAGAGGATCATCGCCTTGACTGTTCGTTGATCGGCTTTGAGACGCCGCCGTACTTCCGATGAGCCGGCACGGTCCAGGACGATTATTGCTGGCCGTACCTCGGCTATCAATTGCAGGGCATCGGTGTGGCTCGTCGCGTCGAACACCTGATAGCCGGCGCTGCGGAGGGTGTGGCTGGTGATTTGCAACCACTCGGCATCGCGAATCAGATTCACTATCGTGTGGGGGAGGGATGGTATTGATTCCATGGAATTCCTCGGAATGAAGGGAAAGCACTATACGCCTGTCACGCGTATGAAAGCGCACACAGTGTACGACAGGTTCGGCACTGCCATTGACTAGGCGAAGCCCCAGTTTCGAGGGCCCCGAAAGCTCGACGGCAAGGCCTGGTTGAAGGGCACTTTGTCTTCGGGCAAGACAATTTGGACCCAGTGCGACCAGGTACCATCAGCTTAGTCCATCGGCTTAGGTATAACGGTCAAGAGGCCTAATGCTTGCAGTCCGTCCGGTGGCGGCCGTCCAGTGAACTCTTGGCGACTATCTTCATTCCAACAATGAGGTGCTCTGATGAAGCAGCAACGTTATATGGCGTGGATGATTCTTTGTGCCTTGGTTGCAGTGGGATGCTGGGCCAATGTGCAGCCAACGCAGGACGCGCGCGCTGAACGGCAGTCCTCCGAAAAGGTGATCGAAAAGGATAAAGCCGACGCACAGAAAGCAGAGGCGAAGCGGCAACAACTCGAGAAAGCCGACCCCGCATTGGCCGACACGAAAAAGAAAGGCGCCGACGGCCTGGTGGATTTCTACTACGACATTCTGAACGCGCCCCCCGCTCAGGACGCGCACAAGGCCGGACATGAGGTCATGCAGAAAGACATCGCCGAAAAGCCCAAGGTCATGGCGAAGCAAAAAAGCCTGCTCAATGACCGGTATGACCTCGATTGTAAAACTCAGGCCGGCGTCGTGATGACGAAGGGAAAACCGCAACCCATCGGACCCACGGTGAAGCTGAAGGACGGAATGACCTGGGATAAGCTCGCGCAGCTGCCGCCCGATGAGGTCCGCAGCAAAAAAGCGTTTCCCAGCGGGTTCATGAGATTGCCTCACGTGAAGCATGAGGTCGGCGGCATGGTGTTCCCACAAATGCAGATCGACCAGTTCCCTCGGCTGGAACGATTCGACGTCGATTTTGATCTTCCGGACTGCGTCCTGCCCGAATTCCCTCCCCCCATTTTTCTGACGACCCATCCGGAGCTCGGCGACGTGTCGCAGGGAGAAGTTCTGAGCGTCGACAACTTCGATCGGCTGTTCCGGGGGGTCGTCACGCCGGTGCAGCTCGACGGACTGCGGATGCTGGTGACTCAATTCCCTCAGGAGGAATTCAATCTAGGACCGGACAGAAAATCTCACAAGCCGAGTCTCGGCGTGGCCTGCCTGGATTGCCACGTCAATTTCCATACGACCGGCCAGTTCCATCTCAACCCGGACACCAGGCCCCAGCTCGACCGGCTTCGACTCGATACGACGAGCCTGCGAGGGATGTTCAATCAGCAAATCCACGGTTCGAAACGGAGCCTACGATCGGTGGAGGATTTCACCGAGTTCGAGCAGCGCACGGCCTATTTCAACGGCGATCAGATCCGCGCCATAAAAAAAGGCATGAACGTCATCGATCGCATGCTGGTTCCTCACATGGCGCAAATGCAAAACATGATCGACTTTCCTCCGGCACCGAAGCTGGATCCGATGACGGGGCGCCTGGACCGCAGCAAAGCCTCCCCGCAGGAAATAGCAGGAGAGGATTTGTTCTTCGGTAAGGCGCAATGCGCCGCCTGCCATAAGCCACCCGCCTACACCGACCACCAGATGCACGATCTCAAGCTAGAACGATTCGGGGCGGAAGGCGACGGGCCTATCAAGACGTTCGTGCTACGAGGGATCAAGGATTCGCCGCCATACTTTCACGACGGGCGGCTGCCAACCTTGGAGGATGCGGTGGAATTCTTCAACGTGGTCGGACAACTGAAGCTCAATAAAGAGGAGAAAGCGGCCATCACGGCCTTCATGCGGACCCTGTAAGAAAGTGAGGCCGCCGGAGGGAGGCGGCGGACGGCAACCCGTCCGTCGCCGCATATCTCACCGACTGCGCTTGGAGCTTTTTCTCCCCCGACCGGAACCGGAAGACCGTCCGGATTTGGCTTTGCTCATCAACTGTTCTCGCTTTTTCATCACCTGCCCTTCGAGTGTCTCCCAGTCGATGTCGCTCTCTTCCGCCTTCGGCAGCATTTCGCCTTCTTCTTCTTCGATATGGTGCTTGACCAATTCGCTCAGCACGCTGAATTTGGCGTGAAACCGTTCATCGCTGGGCTTGATCTTCTTGAGCTCGCCGATCAGGACATGGACGAGGTGGTGTTCCTCCACCGCTTCATTCATTTTCTCGTCTTCATCGATGGCCTCACGAATCGCAGGATAGATGAGTTTTTCCTCCAACTCGGCGTGCACCTGCAGTTCCTGCATGGCCGTTTTGGCTATCTCCGCCTGCTCTCGACCTTCGGCCTCCTCGAATTCATCGAATAGGCCTTTGACCTTTTGATGGTCTTCTTTCAACATCTCGATGATGGACGATCCGACTGCTGGGCTTGCCATGGGTTCCTCCCTTTGTTTGGTTGGGCGATTCGAAACGGTTTGCTGGCGTTGATGATGGGGTACCATACCGCAGGGTATGCGGAGGAAAAGCTCGGCGAACCCCTAGGAAAATGAGTGAAGGACCCGGCACTTTTCTTGCGAGGTTCGTTCGGTAGGCGGCAGTCTGCCGTCGCTTGTTCCACTGCCCTTCAGTCACCGGGAGCTATCTATGGCACGACAACAACATTGGTTTCGCGATCTTCGACCAGCAGCAGTATGGGGAATGGTCAAACGTACGGTAAAGGAGTGGTCCGACGATAAGGCTCCCAGACTCGGAGCGGCCTTGGCCTATTACACGGTCTTTTCTCTCGTCCCGCTCCTCGTCATCATCATTGCGATGATCGGGCTGTTCCTGGGACAGGAGGCGGCGCAAAGCTACATCCTCGACCAAATCGGCAGTATGGTCGGCCAACAGTCGGCTGCCGCAATCAAAGACATGCTGCAGCGGGCCAGCCAGCCAGCCAGCGGACTTCTCGCGACTGTCGTCGCCGGAGCCACGCTCCTCTTCGGCGCCTCGGGTCTGTTCGGACAGTTGCAGGATGCCCTGAATACGATCTGGGGGGTCGAGCCGAAGCCGGATCGCGGTCTGTGGGGAATGATCCAGGACCGCTTCCTTTCCTTCATGGCCGTTCTCGGGACCGCCTTCCTCTTGCTCGTGTCGCTCGTGATCAGCGCCGCCTTGGCGGCGTTCGGTAAATGGTTTGGCGGCATCCTGCCCGCACCGGAAGTGGTCCTCCAGGTGATCAACTTTGCCGTGTCCGTCGCCGTTATTACGATGCTGTTCGCGATGATCTTCAAACTGCTCCCCGATGCGCGAATCGCTTGGCGCGACGTTTGGATTGGTGCGGCGATGACGGCGCTGCTGTTCACGATCGGGAAGTTCCTGATCGGATTGTATTTGGGGAAGAGCGACGTCGGATCGGCCTACGGAGCGGCGGGGTCGCTCGTGATCGTCCTGCTGTGGGTCTATTATTCGTCGCAGATCTTGTTATTCGGAGCCGAGTTCACGCAGGTCTATGCAAACACGAGCGGCGAAAAAATCATACCCACCGAGCAGGCAGTCGTGGTCGATCAGAGCAAAGCAGGAGGAAGTCTCGCTCCTTCGACCTCCCCATCCTCACTGGCTCCCGGCGCGCGGGTGCAGGTCAACACCCCGGAACCGATTCACTCGTCTCGCAGGGTCGACCGGCAAGCAGCTTTTCACCGATGGAAGGAGGGCGTGCCTGTACGAGCGGGCGGCCAATGGGATCACTGGCTCGGGGCGGCAGTGTTGGCCTGGTCCTTGTGGGAATGGCTGCGGTCCGCTCCCGGGGGGAGGGTTGAGCGCGACCGATCCCGCGATCGCCTTACTGCCTCAGGCCGCTCTGGCTGATAGGGCCGGGAGAGTGTACGGCAGAAGCGGTCGGATCCTGCGCACCGAACGTTTCAGTCAAGACTCGCCATATCCGCCGGCCGGTTCCCTCCCCCACCCGCCGGCGCTCATTGCGCTCTACGGTTCGCGTGAGCTGAGAACACGTATGCTCGATGAGTGTTTGAGCCAGACGTACCTGAGTTTGGTTCAGTGATGGCTTCTGCCGAAGAGCGAGAAGCGAGGCCGTGCAATGACTGACGGGCAGCAACTCCTCCGGTTCCAGCAAATCGGCTTGCATCCACAGGTAGTGGATCGGTTCATACAGTTCTTTTTGCACCGGCTCAAGCGGGCGGCTTCGTGGGGCAAGCGACTCTCGGATGATCGAAAGCGTTCCCATCCATTGAGCTCGGAGTGCGTCAGCCTTGCGCCGCTTCTGCAGCCGTTCCCGTTCCAGGATCGCTAGCACCAGAGCTGCGCTCAACAACACGCAAGCAACGATAGCGAAGGCCAGGAATAACAACCCGATCATGGAACCGAGACCGCAACTATTTCCCATATTGCTTCTCCAAGTGAAGGGCTATGGAACGAGGCTATGGAATGGGCCGAAGGCACCACATACCTAGCACGAGACCGAGCTGGATGGCGATCCTAGGGTTTCTGCCAGTACAAGTCGAGCAGTCCCATATCCTATGAGCTAGTGTAGCCCAATGTTGCAGGCTCGCGCTTGAAATTCGGACAATCTGCAACGGTGCGCGGGGTAAAGCCATGCTGGATCGATATCAGCGAATCATGATCGCAGTGGACGAAACGGAAGCCTCTCTCAAGGCCGTGCAGTACGTCGCACGTATGATGGCCGGACGGAAAGACGTGCATGTCCGGCTCTTTCATGTGCTTCCTCCTCTCCCGCCGGACCTGCTCGAGCACGGTGGAAGCGAACTGCCGGAACAAGAGCAGCTGCTGAGCGACCAGCTACGTATGGCGCAGCACAAATGGACCGCCCAAGCCAGACAATCCGCCCAACAGTCGCTCGGCTCTGCCTTGGTGGTGCTCGTCGAGCATGGCATTCCGTCACAAAACCTCAGCACGGCATTTTCGACCAGCGTGAACCCGACGGACATTTCTGCTGAGATTCTCCGAGCGGCGGGGGAATGGGATTGCGCAACCGTGGTCACAGGCAGGCACGATCTTTCCTGGATGCAAGAGATCCTTCACCGTCACGTAGGCGATCAAGTGGTTCAGAGCGGCAAAGATATGGCTGTGACGGTCGTCCCATCGTAAGTCTTTGGACCAGCTTCGATTCCGGATCTCCTCGGTACCTCTTTCCTCGTTAACCAAGGCCCTTCCTAGTAGTGACGACCAAATTTGTCTAGCCGCGCTTCCTTTTGACATCCAGGAGGCTATGACCCGCTCCTTGGAGCCGATCGCACTTCGGGCAGGCGACATTCTCTATCAATCAAGCGACAGAAGATGGCCTATCGGGCGTGAAGGCGTGCGCGGCCTCCCGTTGCTCTTCGGCAGCGCGCACCAGCACCAGGATGCGAGGCGCGGCCCTTGAAGCACGCGACATCCACCTGCTTCGTACGTTGATGCTGCGTTATGTCTCGTTACGGGTGGCGAAAATTTCCCAATCGGCAGTCTGCAGCCGGTTTCACTCGATCCGACAACGCCTCTGTCGTTGGTTGCCGGCCTGCTACACGAGGATGGGACGAAACAACCTGACTTTCACCCTTGAGTCTGCTGGGTGAACAGGCGAGCAGGCCTGTAAGTAAGTCGCGGTATCCCTTCGTCATCGAGCGGATCACGATTTCAAACGCAAATCCCTCTACCACCAGACTTTGCCGATGCGCCTGTATCACGCAACGCCGTGCGGCAGAGCCCCCAGATTGAGCTCCGCCGGAGGGGTACTTCCCTAAAAGAGACTACGGCTCAGCTCGGCAGCCGGCGCACTTTCATTTCCACTCGAGTCCACAGCGGTCATCGTCACGAAATACGTGTAGCCCCGCGTCAATGTCGCAATGTAGGAGGTCGAGCCTTTCGAGACCGTGATCGGACTGCCATAGGAACCCGAGGACGTCCCGATGTAGATGCGATAATTGGCCAAGTCAGCCTCGCTGTTAGGGAGCCAGGTGATGGTCAATGTACCTTGGGTACCGCCGGCCCCTCCGAGTGGCGGCGGCGGAGGCGGTGTGGTCGAGGGCGGCGGCGGAGGTGATGTGGTGGTCGTCCCGCTCGCGGTCACGTTCACGGAAATCGGAACCATCCTCGTGTAGCCCACGTTGTAGGCGTCGATCAACCCAAAGTAAATCGTCCCGCTATAAGTACCCAGGTTCAACGTATTGCTGTTGACGGAGACGGTGATTTGATCCACCTCGGATCTTATCGTATCAAATGTTCTCGACAGCGAGATCCAACTCGCGCTCTTCGTCGCGTCCCAAACATGCTCGTCGGTCCCCGTCTTGCTCAAGGACAATACAGCGCTACCGACCTGCCCCTTGACGATCGACAAGCTCAAGGCAGCGGGAAACGGCGTCACCTGGGACGAGGTCGCCGGGGGCGGCGGACTCGTCGACGGCGGCGGTGGTGGCGGCGTCGTCGACGGTGGCGGCGGCGGCGGCGTGGTGGATGGCGGCGGCGGACTCGTCGACGGTGGCGGCG
>DASTLA010000261.1:0-5716 GCA_035715525.1 Nitrospiraceae bacterium | reverse complement strand
GTGGGCTTTCGCCGGAAACCAGCACTGCCGGTTTGGCTTTCACTCGAATTGCGCCGGTGGCATGTTACGCGGGACGCGTCCACCACTTGGAGTGATCATGCGGTTCAAGCCGATATTGCCAGCCATTGTCCTGTCGATCCTGATCGGTAGTCTTCACGCTGGCCTGACAGAGGAGGCCGAGCGTCCCGCACCTACCGGCGGCGTGCTGTCGCTTCTTCCACTGCCCCAGACGACCGCGCATTCGGTCACGGTGGATGGACGCGTCCTGCAGTTTCAGGCGAAGGCCGGCACATTGTCATTGCTGTCCGGAGCGGGTGAGGTCACCGCGGAGATTTTCTATGTCTCCTATACGCTTCGCCCCGAACAGGCCGCGGCTGATCCGAAACGCCCCATCACCTTCGTCTTCAACGGAGGCCCGGGAGCGGCTTCCGCCTATTTGCATCTCGGCGCTCTCGGTCCACGGGTCATTGCGACAGCAAGCAATGGTGAATTCCTCTCCCCGCCACAGAGGCTTGTCGACAATCCGGATAGCTGGCTCGACATGACCGACCTGGTTTTCGTCGACCCGGTCGGAACGGGATACAGCCGCGAAGCGCCCGGCCAGGAAACGAGCAGCTTTTGGGGCGTCAGCCAGGATGCTGCTTCGGTGGGCGCGTTCATCCGGCTGTATCTGACGCAGACCGGCCGGATCGGCTCGCCGGTGTTTCTCGTTGGCGAAAGCTATGGCGGGTTTCGGGCAGCTCTGCTTGCCAAAACCCTCCAGGAAGATATCGGCATCAGTCCGACCGGCGTAGTTCTCATATCGCCGGCGCTCGAATTCACGCTCGTGCGGCCCGATGAATTCCAGCCACTGCATTGGGCGCTTGAGCTTCCCTCATTGGCGGCGGTGCGCTTGCTCGGCGAAGGCGTCACCGGGCAGGCACTGCGGGAGCGATTGGCCGAGATCGAGCGCTATGCGCTCGGCGACTATCTCGTCGCACTGACCAGTGGTCTTGAGGAAGGCGGACGATTGGCGAGCGAGCGTGTGGCTGAGATCACCGGCCTGCCCATTGACCTCGTCCGGCGAAACTTCGCCCGTATTCCGACATCGCTCTTCGCGAAGGAATTCGCGCGTGAGAAAGGCATGGTTCTGAGCGCTTACGACGGCATGATCGCCACTGCAGACGTAGCCCCGAATACCGGGCGAGCCGAGGGGCCGGATCCTGTACTCGATCGCAGCGTACCGGTGCTTACCTCGGCCTTCGTCAGCTATGTTCGCGACGAGCTCAACTTTAGAACAGATATCAGCTATCGCATGCTCAATCATGAAGTCAGCCGCTCCTGGGATTACGGAACGAGCCCTTCACGTCAGGGCTATGCCGGCGTCATGGACGATCTTCAGCAGGCACGGGTGCTCAATCCCGAACTCCAAGTCCTGATCGTCAACGGTTATACCGACCTAATTACGACCTACATGAGCTCGCGGTATCTGGCCGGCCAGGTTCCTTCGCTTGCCGGTGCGCGACCCATTCGCACCGAAGTCCTGGAGGGAGGGCACATGATGTATTTCCGGCCGGACAGCCGGCGTGCGCTCAAAGAGGCTGCTTCCGAACTCTATCAGGTTTTCAGCGAGCCCCATTAAGGCAGGGAGTTGTGCATTCGGGGACTCCAGCTAGTCGGCGGATGGCTTCGGTGTGTCGGAAATGAACACCTTTGGGACCGATCTTCGACGCGCACCCCACCGGGCACGGTATATGGTTCATCGAGCCGGGTCTTGTTCCTGATCATCGGCCTCTGCGGCTGCAAGGGTGTCCCGAGGCACCGACCCGGTCAGTTCGCTGTGAACCTGTCTTGCGAGTTGCAGATGATGGAGGACGGTTGGCAGGGTTTCGGCCGCGAACCGCTGCAATTGTGCATCCTGGCCGGAATCGATTTCCCATGCCAGTAGCTGCACCGTCTTCACATGATCGACGATCTGTCCCTCGATATAGGCAATGTCGAAGGCCTCACCTTCCAACTGCTCCAGTTTCTTCCTCATGCGCGCATGATCGGGATCGGGCTTGTCCGGGAGAGGGATTCTCGCTTCCTCGGCCAGGGACTTCAGCTTGTCGCCTGCTGTCGTGTGGTCTTCAACCATAAGCCTTCCAAAATCCTTGACAGCATCTGCCTCGGCCCGGTCTTGAGACAACCTGCCGAACTCCACTTCCGCCATTCCTCCGGCCGCGATGAGGCGTGCGAAGAGGCGGTCCGAATTATTGGTTTGATGCGGGGCGAGAGCACCCGGCTCGTCGAACCGCGTGTCTGCGCCCATAAAGCCGGGGTTGCCGATCTGGGCAGCGGCCGGCAATACCGCGATGGCTAAGACGAAGGGTGCGGCGGTCCAGCGAAGCATTCTATCCTCCCCGGTTACAGAGTCAGCAGATAGGCAACAAGCGCGTCCTTCTCGTCCTGCGCGAGCTTGGTGCCGAGGACCAGATTGAAGAATTCGACCGTGTCGGCCAGCGTCATCAGCCTTCCGTCGTGAAGGTAGGGAGGCGTGTCCTTGATGCCGCGCAGGGTGAAGGTCTTTATCGGCCCGTCAGGGAGCATGACAAAGTCGTTGACGGTCTCTCCCACCTTGTAGAAGCGCTCAAGCTTCAGATCGTGCATGTTGTTGTCCATGAACGATGTCTGCGGGATATGGCACTCGCCGCAGCGGCCTTTACCGAGGAAGATGCGTTCGCCCTCCAGTTCCTGCTCGGAAGCTTTGGAAGGGTCGAGACGGCCGAATGGATCAAGCTTCGGCGCTGGCGGGAAGTCGATGATGTTCTGCATCTGAGCCATCATCGCCACCTGGTTTGTCCTGTCGGGAAGGTTCGCACCCTTCCGCGTCGCACTGACGTGATCGCCGTTGAAATAGGCCGTCCTTTGCTCGAATTCCGTAAAGTCCTCGATCGACCGCAGCGACCGCTTCGAGCCGTGGATTTGTTGGTTGAACATTCCCCGCAGGCTTGTGGTATCCAGCCGGAAACGGCTTGCCTGTGGCCGGACATCGGGTGTCAGGTGGAACGCGCCGTTAGTATTGAAATTCGAGTGACAATCGAGACAGGCCACGCCCAGACTCTGATCGGCAACCTTCCTGTCCTCCGTCTGGTTGAACTCCTCCTGAGGAAACGGCGTGAGCAGGAGTCGCAGGCCTTCCATCTGAACCGGCGTGATGATGCCGTTGAGGATTTCGTAGAAATTCTTGATCGTCAGCAACTCGCCGCGCGAGACGTCGCCGAGTTCCGGATGGGTTGTCAAAAATATTGGTGGCGGAAATTCCGGCATGAGATGGTCGGGCAGATCGAAATCGACATCGAACCGCCTGAGATTCCTGCTTTCCTGCCGGTCGATCTCCTCTATCTGCCTGTCCGGGAAAACCTGGCCGCCGGCTGTCTGCTTTACGTGAGGCAGAGGTTTGAAGCCATCCGGAAGGACACCGCGCTCCTTTATCTCTTCCGGGGTCATGGCGGCCAGATCGTCCCAGGTCACTCCATCCGGAAGCCTGACCCGGACGCCGTCCTGGACAGCGTTCTTGCCGCCGGACATCATGACGCCGTTCATGGGTCGATCCGCCAGGTCATATCTCTGGCGGAGCAGTTGTTCCTGCCGTTCCATCACTTGCGGCTTTTGCGCCTCATCCAACGCCTTCGCGTCGGAGAAAGGCATAGTAGGCAGAGGACGGTACGTCGTGTCCGGCGGGAGGGGATCGGCGGACACCAGAGCAGCACTGACGACTGCCGAACCGACCGCCGCCAGATATGCGGCCATTCTTTTTGATGAAGGCATTGCGATCCCTCCGCGGCAAATTACCGCCGCTGGCTTACGATCGCGCCAAACCCCCGGTAGCAAATATTGTTCCGGCCTTGCGTAAGATGAGCGACATTCCCCATCAAGCGCTCAGCGTCGGAGACAGGACGTAGTTACCCTTCTTGAATCGGACTCATTGGCGGTCGATGCTGTCGGGCTGCAACATAACTTCTCGCCGGCCCGTACTGCGATCGTACGAAGGACAAACCGCAGGCGCTTGTTCCGCTCTCTAGGCAGCCAGCCAATCCTCTGCGGCTCGTGCCGCTGTTTCGCTCAGCGCATCCGGCGCAATGATGCCAATAGTGCTGGCAAATGTTTCGAAAGCCCGGCGCGCATCTTCGATCGCGAGTTCGTCGGCCAATGCGGATTGGCATGCCAGGAGCGCGGCCGTATAGGCAGGTCCGCGGGCTCCGCTCCACTCGTCAAGCACTTCACGGGCCTCCTGCACGGTTTCGACATCGCGCGGAAAACCGAGTCCGATGTAAATGGAAACAGGGCGTGTGAAGCGCTTGGTCGTCATGCCGATCTCCGATTCCGGTCCTGAGCGGGACTTTAAGGGGCGGGGCAACAACGCAGCAATTGGCCATCGGTTGCACCGCACTTATCCGAAGGTGGTGCCGGCTAAGCTAAGCCGGCACTCTCCCGCTGCCCGTTTGGCTTGCTTCCATCCACGGCATGACGCTGGCGCTGTCCTCGAGGATGTCGGCGCGTTTGGCGAAGCCGGTGAAGGCAATATAAGCTGCGATCAGCGGTTTCCGGCCATCGAATGACGCATAACAGGCATCAAGCGCACGCTCATGAATAAGATCGCGTTTGTGCTTCGGCCAGCCCTCTAAAAAATCGATCGCGTCATCGAGACTCGTGATCTCCTGGACGAGATAACTCCCGCTCCTCACGAATATGGGGCTATCGAACATTCTGCCGTTCATCAGTTCCTCCAAGACTTGAACGTGTTGGCAAACAGGGATGGAATGCCGCCCAAAACGGGCGGTCGAGCGAAATTTGTGATCGGAACCTAGATCATTCAAGAGGCTGGTCCGGCATCCACGGCATCGACATCCGGCGCTGCAGGGGAATGTTCCGGTTCCGGGCTGAGGACGCTCTTCAGCATCCGGCGGGCAAGGTGACGTGCAACCGCTCACGCCCGTCCCGGTGTGCAGTAAACTTGAGCAGCCAGGATTTGATTCTAGCCTGTAGGCTGCGGGGCCTTTGTCCGGGGGAGTAAGAGATGCACGCTGGTGCCCTTACCCACTTCGCTGTCGATGCGCACGTCTCCCCCGGATTGCTCCACGAAACCGTATACCTGGCTCAGCCCCAGTCCCGTTCCTTCACTGTCACCTTTTGTCGTGAAGAAGGGTTCGAAAACGCGCGCAAGCACATCCTTGCTCATACCGCAGCCAGTATCGGTAACGGTCACACGCACAAACAAACCCGGCTTGTGACCATGATCTTCGGTGATGTTCCGGACGTTGCTGGTCGTGATCGTCAGTGTGCCGCCCCCGTCCATCGCATCTCTTGCATTGACGGCCAGATTGAGTAGGGCGACGTCAAGCTGGTTGGGATCGACAAATACCTCTCCGAGAGCCTGGTCCAATTCGTGGCGGACCTTGACATTATGCCCCAGCGTACTGGTCAACAGGCTGCTAAGGCCTTCAATGCGCGCATTGACGTCGACAATCTCGGGATTGAGAGGCTGTTTTCGCGAGAAGGCAAGCAATTGCTGCGCAAGTGCGCCACCGTTCCTGGTCCGCTTGCGCAACTCCTCGAACAGCGCAAAAACCTTGGGATTCGTGGGATCCTGATTCAGCTGCTTTTCGAGAAGATTCAGCCCGGCTTCCATTACCGTCAATAGATTGTTGAAATCGTGCACGATCCCGGCGGCGAGGCGGCCGACCGCTTCCATCTT
>DASTLA010000260.1:0-15089 GCA_035715525.1 Nitrospiraceae bacterium | reverse complement strand
GCCGGGGTGGAGTTCCTGGCGACCCAAGCGATCAGCGGGTTTGCGAATGCTTCCTATCAGAAGATCGGACAGACCTTCACTGGAGTGGCGCGCCGCGGCGCCCCGGACTGGAAAGCCAACGCCGGGGTTCGAGGGGAATGGGACTCGGGACTGAACGGGGAAATTGCTGTCCATTACGTCGGAAGCGCGACCTATCCGCTGATCGAGTTCTTTACCGCGCTGGCACCGGTCCTTCCGGCCCCTGTGAGCCCGACCGTGGACAGTTACACCTTGCTGAATCTTCGAGCCGGCTACCGCTTCTGGCAGCAGAAGGCCGCGGCCGGCTACATGCGCGACGCCGAGGTGGCCGTATCCGTCTTCAATGCGTTGAACGACAAGCACAAGGAACATCCCTTGGGCGATACGATCGGCAGCCGGGTGATGGGATGGGTGACGGTGAGGTTCTGAATGACAAATGATGAATGTGGAATGAGCAATGAGGAATGAAAACGGAATGTCCCTCACGCTCACTGCTCCACCGAACGCGGGAGCTAACGCAACCTCTCCTTCGCCCCTTTTGGGGAGAAGGCAGGGATGAGGGGAAATTGCATTTCTGAGTGCTGATTTATGAGGCCTGAGTTGAAGAGAACCGGACCACCGATGTTGACGGCGCTCCTGACCGTCAGCGTGACGGCTCTGGCACAGGCGGAACCGTCCCGGCCGGAACCACCAGCGATGAGCGAGGAACTTCAACTCCTGAAGGAAGAAGAGACCGTGAGCATCGCCAGCCGCTACGAGCAGCCGATCTCCCAGGCACCGTCGAACGTGTATGTGATCACGGACGAGGACATTCGTCGATCGGGGGCACCGGACCTACCGACAATTCTTCGTCGCGTGCCCGGCATAGAGGTCATGCAGATGACCGGTGCGGAGTTCAACGTCGGCGCAAGAGGAGACAATCAACCCTTTGCGAACAAAATGCTGGTCATGGTCGATGGGCGGTCGATCTATGTGGACGTCCAAGGCATCGTCTTCTGGAAGGCCATTCCGGTGACGCTTCCCGAAATCAAGCGGATCGAGGTTCTCAAAGGGCCGGCCTCCGCGATGTACGGCTTCAATGCCTTCGACGGCGTCATCAATATCATCACCAAATCGGCGGAGGAAATGAGGGGCACCACGGTGCAGTTTGGAGGCGGCGAGCTGGGAACGATCTCAAGCGCCGCGGTCCATGCAGGCACCGTGGGGAAGCTCGGCTACCGGCTGTCGATCGGACACGACCAGAACCAACAATGGCGCGATCGCGATGCGCTTGCGTTCCGCTCGAACAAGTTCAACGTTCAAACCGAATACGCGTTGTCGTCACAGTCCAAGCTTTCCATTTCCGGCGGCGTTACCGACGTCAACCGATTCGATGGAGGTATCGGCGAAGTCGTCAGCGAGTCCACTCCATTTTCATTGGCCTATACCAACGTGGCCTATGAACACAGAAATTTCTTTATACGCGCGTGGTGGTCTGAATTCACCGCGACCCCGACGTTGAGCGTGAGTCCCGGCCTTACCGGTCTCCTCTCGATCGGAGACCGGACTGGAGCCCTATCGCCGCCGTTCTTTGGCAATACCTACAACGTCGACGCACAACACACCGTGGATCTCGCTTCTACGAGTCGTTTCACCTACGGTGCCAATTACCGGCACAACTCCCTGTCCAGTAGCGCAATCGACCAGTTCAGTCGAGAGGATAGATTCGGATTGTTCGTCCAAGACGAATGGCATGCGACTTCAGCCTTGACGCTGGTGGCCGGCGTCCGATACGACCTCCATACCCAGATCAATGCGACCTGGAGCCCGCGCGTTGCGTTGCTCTACCAGCCGATCGACGGGCACACCTTCCACGTGTCCTGGTCGGTCGCCTACCGTCCCCCGACACTGTTCGAGTCACATCAGAGCCAGCTGGTGACGACCACGATCCCAACCGGGCTTCCCCCGCCCTTCCCGACTGCCTTTTCGTCTACCGTGCCGGTCACCGGCTCCACCAGGCTCGACCCGGAACAGATCATCTCTTACGAAGCCGGCTATCAGGGCTGGTTCTGGAAGCATCGGCTTCGGATTCGTGCCGACCTCTTCTTCAACCACCTGTCCGATTTGATAGGCAGCCGCATCGCCCCAAGTGGGAACTCGGAGTTCGTCAACGATCAGGGTTCCGCCGACATATACGGGGGGGAAGCCGGGATTGAATTTCTTGCGACAAACTGGCTCAGCGGATTCGCCAATTATGCCTATGAGGAGATCGGGCAGAGCTTCATCGGAACCGTGAGAAGGGCGGCGCCTCGCTCCAAGGTCAATGCGGGGCTGCGGGCCGAATGGGACAACGGCCTGAGCGCAGAACTGGCTTACCACTACGTCGGTGCGACAAATTATCCAATCGCACAGACCTTCACCACGCTTGCAAGCATCCCCACCACGGGGGTCGTCGCTCCGAGCAGCCATCTAGGCAGCTACAACCTCCTCAACATGCGTGCCGGCTACCGCTTCTGGCAGCAGAAGGCCGCCGCCGGCTACATGCGCGACGCCGAGGTCGCCGTCTCGGTCTTCAATGCCTTGAACGACAAGCACAAGGAACATCCCTTGGGCGATACGATCGCCAGCCGAGTGATGGGATGGGTGACGGTGAGGTTCTGAATGACAAATGAGGAATGAGCAATGAGGAATGAAAACGGAATGTCCCTGACGCTTATTGCTCCACCGAACGTGGGAGCTAACAGAACCTCTCCTTCGCCCCTTTTGGGGAAAGGCAGGGAAGAGGGGAAATTGCATTTCTGAGTGCCGATTTATGAGGCCTGAGTTGAAGAGAACCGGACCACCGATGTTGGCGGCCCTCCTGACCGTCAGCGTGACGGCCATGGCACAGGCGGAACAGCCGACCGACCGTACCGAGACGGAACCACCGGCAATGAGCGAAGAGCTTGAGCTACTGAAGGAAGAGGAAACGGTGAGCATCGCGACACGATACGAACAGCCGATCTCCCACATTGCTCATTCCACATTCGATGGTGGAGGGTCCCATGACTTCCCTGACATCTGTCTATAGCGTCCTGGTCGTCGACGACGATCCCGACATCGTGATGGGGCTGGAAGATTTTCTGGAGCACGACGGCTACCAGGTGGCGGTGGCCGGCACCTGCCTGGACGCCATCAACCAGGCCCGGGAACATCGTCATAATGCCGTGCTGCTCGATTTGGGGCTCCCCGACGGCGATGGCTCCTCGGTGCTCGAAGCGCTGCAGCAACTCGATCCCGACCTCCCGGTGATCATCCTCACCGCCTATACGACCACGGATCGCACGGTCGGTTCCTTGACTCAAGGCGCCTTCGCCTATCTGACCAAACCGTACAATCGCGACGAGCTACGGGCGGTCTTGCGCCGCGCAATCGGGGTGCAGGCGCTGGCGGCGAAGGCCGAGCACGCCGAACAGGCCTTGACCGCCAGTGAAGAGCGCTTCCGCTCTCTGGTGGAATCCGCCACTGATTCCATCGTGTTGGCCGATCAGGAAGGCTGCATCATTTCGTGGAATCGTGCCGCCTCTCAGCTATTCGGGTACCGAGACGAAGAGGTTTACGGCCGGCCGCTCACGATGCTGATGCCCGTGCGGTACCGCCAGGCACATCAGCGCGGCCTCGTTCGATTGCGAGAGACGGGGCGTGCGAGGCTGCTCGGTCAACTCGTGGAACTCGAAGGATTGCGAAAAGACGGCAGCGAATTTCCGCTCGAGCTTTCCCTCGCCACGTGGAAGACCGAAGAGGGGTCGTTTTACAGCGGCATCATCCGGGACATCACCCAGCGTCGCCGGGCGGAGGATATTCTGGACCGCTTGCGCCATCTCCACCAGGTCATCCTGACGCAGGCGGGCGAAGGCATCTATGGGCTGGATGCGCAGGGCATGACGACGTTCGTCAATCCCACCGCCGCACGGCTCGTGGGGTACGAGGCCGAAGAGTTGGCCGGTCGTCCCATGCACTCACTGCTGCATCACACGAAGGCGGATGGGAGGCCCTATCCCGATCACGACTGTCCCATCTATGCCGCACTGCGAGACGGCAAAGTCCATCGAGTCGCGACCGACGTGTTCTGGCGCAAAGACGGGACGAGTTTTCCCGTCGAATATGTCAGCACCCCGATCGTGGAAAAGGGCGTCGTGACGGGCGGGGTCGTGGTCTTTCGGGATATCACGGAACGGCTGGCAGCCGAGATGGCGCTGCAAGAAAGCCGGGAGCAGTTTCAACAATTGGCGGAACACATTCGGCAGGTGTTTTGGATCACCGACCCCGCAAAGGACCGCGTCCTCTACATCAGCCCCGGCTACGAGGCCATCTGGGGGCGAACGTGCGAAAGCCTCTATGCCTCGCCACGCTCCTGGCTCGAGGCGATTCACCCGGAGGATCGCCCGCACATTCAAGCAGCTGCGCTCGAAAACCAGACTGCGGGAATATACGACGTCGAATATCGGATCACCCGGCCCGACGGCACGATTCGCTGGATCTGGGACCGTGCGTTTCCGATCCGCAACGCGTCAGGAGACGTCTATCGCATCGCCGGCTTCGCCGAAGACATCACCGAGCGCAAACAGGTGGAAGCCGCCCTACGGGACAGCGAACGGCGCTACCGCGCCCTGTTCGAGGACAATCCATCGATGTATTTCATGGTCGATGCGACCGGCTTGGTGCTCTCGGTCAACCGATTCGGCGCGGAGCGGCTGGGCTATGCCATCGACGAATTGGTCGGCACCTCGGTCTTGAACGTCTTCCATCCGGCCGACCATGCGGCCGTACATCACAATCTTCGCTCTTGTCTCGCCGCGATCGGTCGGCCGATGTGCTGGGAGCTGCGAAAGATCAAGAAGGACGGCACGGTCATCTGGGTGCAAGAAACGGCTCAAGCCGTGATGAGCGAGACCGGAAACGCGGTGGTGTTGATCGTGTGCGAAGACATCACTGCCGTCAAAGAGGCTCAGGATGCTCTCCTGGAGAGCGAAGAATTCAAGAATCAGATCCTGAGGAGCAGCGCCGACTGTATCAAGGTCTTGGACATCACTGGCCGCCTCCAATACATGAACGAGGCCGGCCGCTCGTTGCTGCAGATCGACGATTTCTCGCAGTTCCAGGATCGACTGTGGACGGACCTCTGGGAAGGCGACGACCGCGAAGCAGCCCTCGCTGCGCTGGAGGCGGCGAAGGCCGGCGACATCGGGAAATTCGTCGGCTACTGTCCCACGGCGACGGGACAGCCGAAGTGGTGGGACGTCCAAATTACACCCATGCGGGACGCGCGCGGTGAATGCAAACGATTGTTGGCGATCTCGCGCGATATTACGGAATACAAACGCGTCCAGGAATCGTTGCACCAGAGCGAGGAGCGGCTCGAACGGGTCATTCGAGGATCGAGCGACGGATTCTGGGACGGCCAAATTATGCCGGGACGGCGATGGGACAGCCCCGACACACCGGTCTGGTACTCGCCGCGTTTCAAAGAATTGGTCGGCTTCGGAGAGGACGAATTCCCGCACGTGCTCGAGAGCTGGAGCTCCCGCCTCCATTCGGATGATCGGTTGCGCGTGTTCCGTGCGCTGGCCGACTGCATCGAAGGAGGCTGTAACCAGTACGACGTGGAATACCGTCTGCTGACGAAATCGGGCGAGTACCGATGGTTTCACGCGCGCGGGCAGGTGCTGGGGCGGGACGAGCAAGGACGAGCGATCCGCATGGCGGGGTCGCTGCAGTGCATCACGGACCGCAAACGCGCGGAGGAGGCGCTGCATCACAATCAGGAACTCCTACGTTCGGTGGTCAATAATTCGACCGCCGTCGTCTACGCCAAGGAAGCGAGCGGACAATACCTCCTCATCAACCGGCGCTTCGAACAGCTCTTCGAGGTGGACAACGACACGATCCGCGGAAAAACGGATCACGACATCTTTCCCAAGGAGATTGCCGACGCCTTCCGCGCGAACGACGAAATCGTTCTGCGGAGCGGTCAAGATCTCGAATCCGAAGAATTTGCTCCTCATCCCGACGGTCTGCACACCTATTTGTCCGTCAAAGTTCCCATCAAGGATCACCAGGGGACCGTCTATGGCATGTGCGGGATCTCTACCGACATTACCGAACGGAAACGGAGCGAAGACCGTCTCCGTGCAAGCGAGGAACGGCTGCGGATGGCGCTGGCCGCCTCCCACGTCGGCATCTGGGATTGGGATGTCTCGACCGGCGCCCTCTACTGGTCTGCCGGCGTGGAGCACTTGTTCGGCCTGGCCTCGGGATCCTTTTCCGGCGAGTACGCCGCCTATCTGGACTTGATCTACTGGGAAGACCGGGGTGCGGTGCTTTCTTCGATCGCGCGCAGCCTGCGAGAACATACCTCCGTCGGCGTGAGCCATCGAGTCATATGGCCGGACGGCTCGCTGCATTGGCTGGTGTGGACGGGACGGATCTATCGAGACGCCGGGGGATCGGCGATCCGCGTATTGGGCACGGTGCACGATGCCAGCGGGCCGTCCGGCACAGATTCGGACATGAAACCGTAAGGAAGTCGCCAGCAGGCGAGGATGACCAAGGAGTCGAACTCAACCGTGCGTTCCTGCCGCCATCGTCAGACGGCCTTTGCTCGGACCCATCGTCGCGCCCAATTGACCGCGGGAATCGTCTTGTGCGCCCTCATCGGCATGCTCGCGCCGCTGATGGCTTCGGCGGCCGAGATCGTCATTCTGAAGTCCTCGGACATTGCCGCCTACAATCAAGCCGTCGCCGGATTCAAGGCCACCATATCACCGGCCATTACGCTATCCGAATACGATCTGCAGGGTGATCTGGAAAAAGGCCGCAAGCTGGCGAGACGCATTCGAGCTTCCGATCCGGCCCTGGTGCTCGCCGTCGGTCTCAAGGCCGCAAAGGCGGCCCAGCTCGAGATCGTCGATATCCCGGTGGTCTATGCCATGGTGCTGGACCCGGCAAAGTACGGGCTCACGACCCGGAACATGACCGGCGTGCTGTTGGAAGTTCCCCTCGAGCGGCAACTCGCGTTGATCCGGGCGGTCCTGCCCAACATGAAGCGGCTCGGCACGCTGTATGATCCTTCCAAAACGGCTCCGACCATCGAGGAAATCAAGCGCTTGCTAAGATCGAACAGCCCTGAGCTGGTTTCCGCCCAGGTGACCAGCGAACGTGACGTCCCGGCAGCGCTTCGGAATCTACTTCCCACCGTGGGCGCGCTCTGGCTGGTACCCGACTCCACCGTTCTGTCCGACGAGTCGCTACGATTTATTCTCAACGCCGCCCTGGAGGACCGTGTTCCCGTCATCGGTTTCTCCAAGGAATTTGCCAGAAGCGGCGCGCTGCTGTGCCTGTCCGTGAATTACACCGAAATCGGTCGGCAAGCCGGGCAACTCAGTCAGAAAATAGTGGATGGACAGGTGACGCTTCCCCTGAGGCCGTCCCACCCGGACCGGTTGGAGCTCAGTCTCAACCTCAAGACGGCCAAATTTTTGGGCATCGAGATCCCTCGGGATGTCGAAGCCAAAGCCGATGAGATCTATTAACGGAGGCGCATCGTGAAGACTTCGTTGCCACCGGCCCTCTCACCGTCGCCCGGTCTCACGCTTGGTCGCTTCGTCAGCCTGCGAACCAAGTTCGTCGTCTTCTTCAGCCTCATCATCATCGTGGCCTGTTCGACCTTGAGCTGGTACTACGTCGAGAGCAAGCGGACGGCGATGAACAACCGCCTGCGCAACCTCGGCACGGTCCTCGTGAAAAACCTTGCGCACAATGTGCGGTACGGCATCATTATCGAAGAGCGGGTGATCCTGGACCAGTTCATCGAGGGCGTGATGGGCGTGGACGAAGTGGTGTATGCGATGATCACCGGATCCGACGGGCAAGTTCTGGCCGCCAAGAGCAAAGGCAAACTGCAACGTCCTTCCGGCACGGTTCGCATGGTGGATCAACCGTTCTACCCGCGTCCGGATATTGCCGAGAGCCTGGTCAAAGCGCCGCGGACGGAGCCCCAGCTCACCCGGCTGCGGCTCAGCGGATCCGGGTCCGTTCCCGTCGCTGAAGACGAAGGCACATTGCCGTGGCTCGGAACGGCAGGACGGGATGAGACCTTTTATGATTTCGCCCTGCCGGTCGTCCGCCGTCCCGAATCCCGCCTGGAGGCGCTGGCCCTCCAGGACGAAGACATGGCCAAGACACCCGGCTCCCCTTCGGCTGCGCAAGCCCACGGCGTGGTGCAAATCGGACTCACCGAGATGACCCTCCAACGCGAGCTGGCCGAGGTGGCGAGGAATTTCGTCCTGCTCACGCTCGTGATCATCGTCGCCGGTATTGTGTTGACCAACTTGCTCGTCGGACGCATCATCACGCCGCTCCGGAACCTGGCGGCGGGAGCCCGCAAGGTCGGTGAAGGAGATCTCTCGACCTTCGTGCTGCCGACCACGCAGGATGAAGTCGGGCAACTGACGAGCCTCTTCAACGTCATGACAAGGTCACTGCAGGAGCGCAACCATGCCATCTCCTCCAACCTCGAAACGATCAGGCGCCATGTCACGCAGCTCACAACCCTGAACCAATCCAGCGCGGCAATCACGTCGACGCTCGACCTCGATCGACTGTTGTCCACGGTGCTCCAGCTCCTCATCGACAACCTGGGGTTCACCCGCATGGTGTTGATCCTCTGGGATCGGGATCGCGGGGTCGCGACGGTGGGACAGATTGCCGGTGTACCCCCGCCGGTCGAACAAGCCGCGCGCCAACTGAACATCCCGGTCCGCGATGATGCCGGCATCCTTGCGGAGATGCTCATACGCGGCAAGCCGGTGCTCGTCCTCGACGTCGAGGAGACCATGCCCCGGCTCTCGCCCGTCGTACAGCCGCTGGTACGCCAGATCGGCCTCCGCTCGTTCGTCGGCGTGCCGCTCAAGAGCCAACAGCGTATCCTCGGCTACTTGGGAGCCGACCGCGGCTCTCAGCTCTGCAGTCAGGAGGATTTGGACTTGCTGATGACGATCGGCAGCCACGTCGCGGTCGCCATCGATAACGCACGCGCCTATGCCGAACTCGGACGGCTCACCCAGAATCTCGAGCAGCGGGTGCAGGAGCGCACCCAGGAGCTGCAGTCCGCCAACGAACGACTGCAGGAACACGACCGGCGGCGCTCCAAGTTTGTCTCGGTGGCTTCGCACGAATTGCGCACGCCTATGACCTCGATTAAGGGATTCGTCGAAAATATGTTGGACGGCCTCACCGGCCAGCTATCCGAGCGGCAAGTCCACTATCTCCACCGGATCCGTCACAACGTCGACCGTCTCACGAGAATCATCAATCAACTGCTGGATTGGTCCCGCCTCGACGTCGGGCGGATCGAGATCAAACCGGAGCCCCTCCGAATCGGCGATTTCGTGAAGGAGGTAGTGGAAAGCTTCCAAACCTTGGCAGCCGAAAAGAACATTGAGCTGGAAGTCGCCGTGACGGACCCTGCGCTCGTCGTTCGGGCCGATCGAGACAAGGTCGAGCAGATCTTGTGGAATCTGGTCGGCAATGCCGTGAAGTTTACCGCCGCTGGCGGGCACGTCACCGTCCGCAGCGAACGCCGGGACCAGCAATTCGCTCAGATTTCGATCAGCGACACGGGCTGCGGCATTGCGCCACACGAGCTTTCGAAGGTCTTCAACGAATTTTCAAAGGTCGAATCCACTCAGCCCGCGGCCCAAGGCGCGCAACTGGGGCTCTTCATCACCAAGAGCCTGGTGAAATTGCACGGGGGCCAGATTTGGGTCGACAGCGCCTTGGGGAAAGGCAGTCAGTTCAGTTTTACGCTCACCTGTTTCGAGAGCGGAACCACGACGCCGGAGCAATAGAGCCCCTCCGAGGTATCAGCGCGCGCTGGTTTCGGGCCTCCATGCCCCGTTCGCTGCCGCTGGCTGCACTGTATCTCTTCCGATAATGCACACATTGTTTTGAACAGCTTACCGGTCCGGTTTCTTGTTGCCGTGATCCGGCGCATCGCGAGGAATCAAGGCCTTACGATCCACCAGTTTGAGCAGGCTTCTCAGCGACCATTGGCACGACTGTTGCGGATTGATTCACTGGACGATCTTTCCGGTCCGCCTGGGGGCGCTGCACCATGCCCAACACCCCGATCTTGATCGTGGACGATGACGAGGACATCCGTGAATCCTTAGGCGACATGCTCATCCACGAAGGGTATCAGGTCCAAACTGCACCAACGGGAACGGCTGCGATCCAGCAAGTCAGATCCGAACGGTACGGTGCGGCGCTTCTGGACATTCAACTGCCGGACCTCAATGGATTGTCGGTGCTCAAGGTCATGATGGACCTGGATCCGGACCTCCCCATCATCATCCTGACCGGCAACGCGACGATGGAGAATACGATCGGCTCCCTCACGAGGGGAGCGTTCGCTTATTTAACCAAACCCTACAACCCGCAGGAACTCAAGGCCATCGTCCGACGGGCCGTATCCATGAAAGGTCTGGTCGTCCGGGCCGAGCACGTCGAGCAGGCACTGCGGGCGAGCGAAGAGCGCTTTCGTGCGTTGGTCGAATCGGCTTCGGACGCCATCGTCCTGGCCGATCACACCGGCTACATGATCTGGTGGAACAGTGCGGCCGAGCGGATGTTCGGCTACAACAAGCAGGAAGCCCTCGGCCACAGCCTCACGATCATCATGCCGGAACGTTTCAGGCAGGCGCACGAAGCCGGGCTGAGGCGTGTCGCCGGGGGCGAGACCCCGCGACTGATCGGCAATACCATCGAGCTGGTCGGGCTCACCAAGAACGGCCAAGAGTTCCCGCTGGAGCTGTCGCTGGCTTCCTGGCATACGAAGGAAGGCGTCTTCTTCAGCGGCATCATCCGCGACATCACCCGTAGAAAGCAGGCGGAGGAGTCCGTCCTCCGCCTCAGCCGGCAGAACGCGCTCATCCTGGACAACGCCGCCGAAGGCATCTTCGGCATGGACGTCGCAGGCCAGATCACGTTCATCAACGTCACCGGCGCCGGAATGCTGAATGCCCGCCCGGAAGAGCTGATCGGCCGTCCGGTCCGGCTGATGTTGGATGGGAAGCATCAATCGAACGGGAACGGAGAGACGACATCGGTGCCGGTCTACGCGGCCCTCAGGGACGGAACCGTGCACCGCATTCAAAACGACGAGTTCGTACGACGCGACGGAACGGCCTTTCCGGTCGAATATGTCACGAGCCCCATCCACGAGGACGGCCGACTCAGGGGCGCCGTGGTCGTGTTCCAGGACATCTCCGATCGCAAGCTGGCGGAAAGCCGCCAACATGCGCAGCTCGCAATCAGCCATATTCTGGCTCAGCTCGACAGCATCGAAGCGGTGGTTCCCGAACTCCTGCGGGTCGTGGGAGAAATGGGCGGATGGGACCTGGGACTCTTTTGGCAGACGGGGGCAGCCCCGTCCTCACTCCTCTGCAGCGGCTCTTGGATTCGCGCCGGCCTTGCCTGGAACGATTTCGTGTCTCTCTGCCGGCGGACGGAACTTCCCAGCGGGATCGACATTCCTTGGGAAGCGATCCAGACGAACCAGCCGATCTGGCTGGCCGACGTGCAGGCCGACGCACGATTTACCCGAACGCCCACGGCATCCCGGTTGGGCCTGCGCGGTTCATGCGCCATTCCGATCAAAACCGGCCATGCCGGCCATGTCGTGCTGGAATTGTTCAGTCGCGACGCGCGACAGCCAGACAGCGGGCTCATGCAGGTGCTGATCGACACCGGTATGAAGCTCGGTCAGTTTTTGAACCGCGCCAGAGCGGCGCAGGCGCTTCGGACATCCCATGAGATGACGCAACAGTTGCTGGCCAGCCTTCCGGGTGCCATCTTTCTTTGCGACCGGTCTCAGCGAATTCACTATGCCAATGCGCTGGCGCATCAATATTTCAACGTCCCCGGGCGCGCGCTGGTGGGGCAGCCATTGGCCGAGGAACTTGGACTTTCGGACAATGCCCGGCAACGGTTGCGCCAGGAGTGGAGTGCGATCCTGTCGGATCAACCACCACCGTCGGAAGACCACGAATGCGATAGCGAACGGCGGGTGTTTCGCTATCGCTTGTTTCTCGTTCCCTCTCCCACCGGGACGGAGACTCAGGTCGGAATGGTCCTCTGGGACATCACGGAACAGAAGCAGCTGCAGGACCAATTGATTCAAGCAGAGAAGCTCTCGAGCTTGGGGACGATGGTCTCGGGCATGGCGCACGAAATCAACAATCCGGCCCAAGCGATCCTGAGCATGGCGGAACTGATCCAAGAGGAGGACAACCCAGCCTCCATCAAAGAATTCGCCTCGGATATCGTCGGCTATGCCCGGCATGTGTCGACTGTCGTACGTGACTTTGCTAGCTATGCGAGGTCGGCGGGTCGAGACGGGGACACCGAAATCGATTTGGCCGAACGCCTGCTCGAAGCGGTGAAAATGGTACGGCGCGGGCCTGCCTTCGGTTACATCGACGTCGTGACAGAGTTCGAGGCGCCGGCCTTCCTGCGCGCCCGCAAGGGCGAGATCGATCAGGTGTTCGTGAACGTCATCAGCAACGCCGCCCAAGCCATGAACGGATCGGGCCGGCTGACATTGTCCACAGAGTTGGACGGCTCATGGCTGGAAGTGCGGATCGCCGATACCGGGCCTGGAATCCCCAAGCACGTCCTTCCCAAGATTTTCGATCCATTCTTTACGACGAAGGAGGCGGGGAAGGGGACTGGATTGGGTCTCAGCATCGTTCACAAAATCGTCACCAAGTATGATGGAACCGTCACGGTGGATACCAGCGAAGGTCAAGGGACGACCTTTCGGTTGAGGTTCCCGGCGCTGTTCCCCGAAGGAGGTTCGCGATGAACAAAGAAGTGCAGAGCCCGAAACGGGCACGAGAAGGTCGCATCCTGATCGTCGACGACGAAGAATCCATCCGAAAATCCATTCGGATCTCGCTCCTGCAGGCCGGCTATGAAGTCGTGGAGGCCAGTGACGGGCAACAGGCCTTGACGGCGATCGGCGAAGGGGATAACCCGCTGATGGTGGATGCCATTCTTTGCGACATTCGCATGCCGCGTATCAGCGGAGTCGATGCGATCGCGTATTTCCGGGCGCAGTATCCGTCGATACCGGTCATCGTCTTGACCGGATACCCCGATTTCGACCTGGCGATTTCCCTCATGAAAATGGGGGTGCGAAACTACCTCGTGAAGCCGGTGCTGAAGCATGATCTGCTGCAGGTCTTGAAAGCCGCGGTCGAGCAACACGTGCTCTTCAAGGATCAGTTCGTCTCGTAGGGGGGGTCTCTTAGCGCGGGCGTGTGGAGCCGGAAGAGGCGGCGTAGGCACGTTTGAAAACTGCGCGCAGCCCGAAGTAGGCGAAGGAGTCTTTCAGGTTTGAATAGAGGCGCTTCCACGCGCCCATTTCAGGGTTCGTGACGTATTCCATGGTCAGCACGATGCGTTCTTCGCCCTGCCCGAGCGGCGTGACCGCATGCCACAGCTTGTCGCCGTTGAAGATCACGAGATCACCTGGCGCGGTGGCAAACTCCTTGTGAATGACCTGCTTGCCGGGGACGTCCTTGAACAAATCAGCCACCAGCCGGCATTGGGCCGAACGGTCGAGCAAACCCATGAGAACCGTATACCGGGCTCCATTATAGTATGACGTGTCGTAGTGATAGCCGATATGGTCCCCTGGCTCGGTGTAGTAGTACAACGCGCAGCTATGAGGGTCGTTGTCCGGACATAACTGCAGCGGGGCTTTCGTGAGTGCGTTCAAAAAGCTGCGGAACGAGGCCGAGCGGTAGATCTCCAGGAACTGCGGGGCTTTCTCGATCACCGTATAGTAACTGACGCTTCCCCCTTTCTTGTGGCCCGGAATGTAGTTGCGATTGAGGTCGCTTTTCACCGTGCGGGCCTCTGGAACCAATAGCGCCTCGACCAAGTCACGGGGGAGGAATTCGTTGAGATACAGAAATTCGTTCTGCTCCCAATACTGCTGCTGCAGTCGGTCGACGTCCAGCGCGGCAATCGCCCGGTCCACTGCCTCCGTTACGGTACCTGCAAGCGCTTGACTCATGATCCCCTCTCAATCCCGGCCTGCTTCAACCTCTTGAATCGCCCATCGTCATTCATCAACCGTCATACGTGGTGTACGTCAGTCGCCACTGATCGCAGTGCAAGGCATATCCAAAATCCACAGATCAGAATTCTTATTCAGAGATAAGAACAGATAACCCAGAACTCAGAAATGGTAGTCCGGCGTCACGGTCTGCTCACCACCGGAGCCCTGACGACTTCTACATCGGCGGGCACCTTGAAATCAAATAGATCGTCCTTCAATCCCTGGTTGGGCTTGATATCCGAGAAGTCGAACGTCGCTACGTTTCCGCTGATCTCGTGAAGCGCAATGGTTTTCAAGAAAAACGTCTTGGGCTGGACTTCGATCACAATGCGCTGGACCGCGCGGTCCGGCTCGGATCGTCCCTGCTTCGGGGTCAACGACAATAACGGAATGCCGGATGCCCCGCGCTCTTTTCCTTCGGTCGGCTGAATATCGAACTCTTCGTCCAATTTCCCGACCCCTTGCAGCAATTGCAGTGGCGCCTGAGAGGCTGCCATATTGGTCAGCTTTCCCACCAGCACCTGTTTGTGTTCTGGGACATACATGCGGACGTCATCCTTG
Source organism: Nitrospiraceae bacterium (assembly GCA_035715525.1). Classification (GTDB taxonomy): domain Bacteria; phylum Nitrospirota; class Nitrospiria; order Nitrospirales; family Nitrospiraceae; genus JAHBWI01. Next base: position 364 of record DASTLA010000260.1, on the reverse strand, counting down.
TCGACATAGATCTCCTCGTTGGAAGGCTCGACATAATCCCAACGTAGCCGCCCCGGTTTTTTGACGTAGAACCGGCCGCTCGAGACTACCGGCTTGGAAAATCCTTCGATCTTCGTCTTTTGCGTAAAGGCAGCCTGAAGATCCTTGGTCTTTTCATAGCGGGCCTGTATTTTCTTCACGACCTCATGAATTTCCTGCTGCAGTTTGTCGTCGACGGCCTCTTCGGCCGTACTCCATTCCGATCGAGCCAGCAACCCGCACAGCAGAACTGCCATCAGGGCCCACCGGATTCCAGTTCCACTCATGTTTCGTCACCCCCGACAGGGCCCCGTGGCCCCAGAACTTCGCGGCGGCCGTCCCGTCC
>DASTLA010000259.1:0-5932 GCA_035715525.1 Nitrospiraceae bacterium | reverse complement strand
AAAGCCGAATCTGAAGGTCGGACAGAGCATCAGCGGGCATGCCGTTCAGGAACGGCGGCCCATCATCGTTCCGGACGTCACCAAAGAGGACACGTACATGTACCCCGACATCGCCCGGAAAGAAGGGTTGTCATCGCTGTTGTGCGTCCCTATGTTGGTCCGTGACAAAGCTATTGGGGTTATCAATACGTACACTTCCCGGCCGCATACGTTCACACCCGAGGAGGTGAAGCTGATGCAGGCGATTGCCAATCAGGCGGCCATCTCGATCGAACATACGACGTTGCTGGAGAAGTCCTTCGAGATGCAGGAAGCGCTGCAGGTCAGGAAGCTGCTGGAACGAGCGAAGGGCTACCTGATGCGGTCGAAGCGGCTGTCCGAAGAAGAGGCATTCAAGCTGATCCAACGGCAGAGCATGGATCTGCGTAAATCCATGCGCGAGATCGCAGAAGCTATTCTCTTGGCCGGCGAGATCGAGGAGCGCGCGGACAAAGCCCGCGCGTGACCGTCACCGCCGGGGAGCCGAACGATCGCGCGAGGATTCACCGAGCTGGCGCTTGATGTCTTGGAGTTCCTTCCGCAGGTCGTCCAACTCCGTTTCCTTTCTCTTCATCTCATCTTTAATCTGTTGAAGAGCGTCGCCGGCAGGTGCCTGGGTCGTCGTTGGCTGCGGCTTCGACGCCGGGTCGTTGCCGGTCGTGGGACGTGAATGGTCGGCTGCGGTGGACGACAGAGGAACGTGAATGAGACGGTCCTGGTCCAAGACGAGCGTCTTGAGGCCATCAGCGGTGGCGAATGCCGGCGCGTACGCGTCTGGCCGGAGGACCGTCGACGGAACGAATATGACCTCCCGATGCTGAAGTCCCGTTGGGTCCGGCAGGCGCCGGTTCGGCATGTTGACGGTATCGGGAGGTTCCTTCCGATGCCGGAACTCCCGCAGGGTCAGATAGATCGAGCGTCCGTAGACGAATAGGCTGCCGCTGGTCGTCTCCTGCGGTGACAAACTGAGCGGCGGCTCCGAGGACCCTACCCCTGCGCCGGTCCGTTGGCTGTATCCCGGGTTGCCGGTTTGGACGACGCGAAAGCCAACCTGCTGATCAGCCGCGGCGCGAGAGAGGCCGTCGAGGATCCCGGGCAGCAGTAAGGCCGCATCCTCTTCGCTGAACGCGGCGATGACGTGCTCCTCGCCGCCGCCCAAGGATTGTAGGATACCGCCGCGCTCGCGGACGGCGACGCCCCGCAGGGCCCGGTGAACGAGTTCAGGGGCGAGGCGAACGGGATGGGCCGCTTGGAATTGTCGGTCCGGGATGCGCTCCAAAGAGACCGCCACGCGATCGGATTCCTGCACCATCATATCGACCTGCGGTCCACCGAAGCAGCCATGCTGGCTCACTGCAACGGCTAATAGGCTGCCCACTAGGTAGACTTTCGAAAGAAAGCTCTGTCTGTCCATGGCGGTATTCGCGTCGTAGTGTAGCACAGAGCGGGAGGCAAGAACCGTTTAAGTGCTGGTAAGTCTATGCTTGACAGAAGGCGGGCTTGCGCGGTATACGATCGGCCACGTGGGTAGAGAAACAGGACAACGACGTCCTGGTTCGTCGCATACCGATAATCGTGAGGACAATGACGTCCTTTTGGTCCAGGAAACGGACCGGAAGGGCGTTTTTTTTTGGCGTGAAGCCCTCCGGTTGCAGCTCTGCAAACGTGGGACAACAGGAGGGGCGCGCATATGGCCAGTAATCGATCGAAATTCCGTCTGGGATGCCTGGTGGCATGCCTGACGTTCCTGGCAGTCGGGGCGGTGGAAGCCGAGGAGGCGACGGAGCCCGCCCCCAGCATCATCTGCGGCGGCTGCATTACGCCGATGTTCGGTTCGCAGGGGAAAGGCAGCATCACTCCCTATGGGCGTATCGAATTGGACGGCATCTACAGTACCCGCAATACCAATCCTCTCGACCCGAATCAGTTCAACGGTTACGCCACCGCCGCAGGAAAGAGCAACAACGCCTCGTCGACCTTGAACCCTCGCTACAGCGTATTCGGGATCAAGGGCGAGCGAACCGACGGCAAACATACTTTGAGTGGAGTGGTGGAAGCCGATTTCTATAGTCAGACGGACAATGCCGGCAACATTTCTCCCCGTCTGCGCTTGGCGAACGTCAAATACTCGCCCAACGAGAACAAAACCGTCTTCACCGCGGGTATGGATTGGACGCCCATCATGGCACTCCATCCGAACCTCATCGATTTCTCGATCATGGGCTACAACGGCAATCTCTGGCAACGTCTGCCGCAAGTGACGGTGAAGCACCAGTTCAACGACCAGTTCAACGGGCTGATAACGGTCATGCGTTTCGAGCGCGGCCTATCCGCCTGCTGCGGCCAGACCCCGCGACGTCCTTCCTTGGGAAACGGTGCCTCAGAAGTGGCCTTCAACGATCCTGTGCAGATGCCCTACGTCGGCGCCCGCTTCGGCTACACCGGCACCGGGGCGATGCAGGGCGTCATGGTCGCTCTCAACGCCGCCTTTCGCAATTATCGGGCGGCGCCGACCTCGCCGGTTTCCATTCCGACCGGGCGCGACGTGAATTCCTACCTGGTGGGCGGCGAACTGGTCGTGCCCATCACCACTCGGCTGAAGTTCTCCGGAGAGTTGGCCTATGGTCAGGCCCTCGGGGTCGAATTCTTCCGGTTCGGGCAAGAGCGCAATCTAGGTACCGGGGCGCCGATCCGTACGATCGTGGGTTGGGCGGAACTCGACTACGCCTACAATCAGGACTACACGTTCATCGCCGGCTACGGATTCGACAATCCGATGAATAAAGATCTCCAGGGCACCACGGCGGGGGTCGATACGCAATATCTGTTGAACCACCGGACGTACGTCACGGCCGTAAGGCACATATGGGGCGATCTGTACGGCTCCTTCGAGTGGAACCATCTGATGACGGAATGGTCCACCGGAGAACGATTTCAAGGGGACAACTTCATGATCTCCACCTGGTACAACTTCTAAATGCCGGACGGCGGCGCAAGGAGACACGTCATGGAATCGAACGATCTGCAGAACGAGACCGCAGCGAGCAGCAGACAAGAGGACAAAGTCCCATCACGTCGAGACTTCTTGATACAGGGTACGCGGACTGCGGCCGGCCTCGGCGTCGCGGCCTTGCTGGGTAATCTCGGACAGTGGGCGCTTTCTTATGCCGCGGACAAGGAACCGATCAAGGTCGGGGTCCTGCATTCACTCAGCGGGACGATGGCGATCAGTGAAGTGTCCTTGAAAGATGTCGTGTCGATGGCGGTGGAAGAAATCAATGCCAAAGGCGGCGTGCTGGGACGGCCGTTGAAGCTCGTCATCGTGGATCCTGCGTCCAACTGGGACCTCTTCGCCGAAAAAGCCAAGCAACTGCTGGTTCAGGACAAGGTGGCCGTCGTATTCGGCTGCTGGACGTCCGTCAGCCGCAAATCGGTGCTGCCCGTCTTCGAGAAAAATAACGGACTGCTCTTCTACCCCGTACAGTATGAAGGCGAAGAATGCTCGCGCAACGTGTTTTACACCGGCGCGGCGGTGAACCAACAGGCGGTGCCGGCTGTCGAATATCTCATGAGCAAGGAGGGGGGCGGCTATAAGAAGTTCTATCTGCTGGGGACCGACTACGTCTATCCGAGAACCACCAATAAGATCCTGCGGGCCATGTTGCTTGCCAAACGGGTGCCGACGGCTAATATCATGGAGGAGTATACCCCCTTTCACCATCAAGATTATCAGACCATCGTCGGGAAAATTAAGAAGTTTGCGGCGGGGGGTGGGGCTTGCGTCATCAGTACCATCAACGGCGACAGCAACGTCCCGTTCTATAAAGAATTCGCGAATCAGGGATTGCGGGCGGAAGATGCTCCGATCATGGCCTTCAGCGTCGCGGAAGACGAACTACGAGGAATGGACACGACGGCGCTCGTTGGGCACTTGGCCGCTTGGAACTACTATCAAAGCGTCGACACACCACAGAACAAGCAGTTCGTGGCCAACTTCAAAGCCTTCTGCAAAAAGAACAACCTGCCTGATGGGGAAAAGCGGGTGACCGATGATCCCATCGAAGCCGCCTATTTCGGCGTCCATGTTTGGAAACAAGCCGTTGAGAAAGCCGGGACGACGGACGTCGATGCGGTACGCAAGGCGGTGTATGGGCAAAAGTTCCTGGCACCCGGCGGTGAGATCATGATGGACGAGGCCAACCACCATACGCACAAACCGGTGCTGATCGGGGAGATTCTCAAGGACGGCCAGTTCAAGGTCGTCTCTCGCTCGAAAGGGCTCGTCAAACCGGAGCCGTGGAGCGAATACACCAATCCGGAAAAGGGCTGCGACTGGGTCCACCACCAGGGCACGTACAAGAAGGCCTGATCGGATGCATTCGAGCGATGGAGCGATCGTTCCGAGGTGGCCGTGCGCGTAGGTGTCCTCTGTACAACCCTCCTGCTCTGTGGAGCCCTGTGGGGCGGGCTCGTGTCCTTCGCAGCCGCGGAGTCCATGATGGCCCCCCCGCCGGGGCCTTTGCAGCAAAGCTTCTCCGATCTGCTCGGCGAAGACGAGGGGAGGCGAGAGCAAGCGGTCCGAACCTTGATTGAGCAGGGCGATGCCACCCTCTTGCCGCGCCTGGAGGAAATTCGGACCAACGCCGACCGTAGCCTCCGGTTGGCTCTCAAACCCATTGCCGATGCATGGAAGCATCGGGCGAATCTTGCGAGCGACGATCCCGAGGTGCGCCGTTCCGCTGCGATAGATTTGGGTAACAGCGGCAAGCCGGCCGCTATCGAATGGTTGGAAGCGGCCGCGGCCAAGGAATCGCATCGCTGGGTCCTCTATAGCATGGAGGAATCGGCTCAGCTTCTGAAGCTGGCTTCCGGCGACCCGGCGGTGCAATCGGAGGCCGCAGCGAAATTGGGCGAGCTGCGCAGTCAGAATGCCGTACCGGCCTTGAAGGAGTTGGTGCAGGCTGCGAACGAGCCCACGGCAAGCCAGGCTCAGGCTCGTTTGGGGCACGTTGCAGCGGCTGCTATCGAACGCATCGAGACATGGGGTGCCTGGTCTACGGCCTTCGAAACGCTCTTCCGCGGCCTGAGCCTGAGTTCCATCCTGCTCATTATGTCGCTCGGCCTAGCCATCGTCTTCGGCCTCATGGGTGTGATCAACATGGCCCATGGCGAATTAATGATGGTCGGGGCCTACGCGACCTTCGTCACGCAGCAAGCGTTTCGGGCCTGGCTGCCCGACGCGTGGTTCGATTCCTACTATCTGGCGGCTCTTCCGGCCTCCTTTGCCGGGGCTGCGCTCTGCGGCTTGATCCTGGAGCTCACCGTCATCCGCTTTTTGTACGGCAGACCCCTCGAGACGATGCTGGCCACCTGGGGTGTCAGCCTGATCATGATCCAAGCCGCTCGCGTCTACTTCGGCGATCTAACGGCGGTGGCCGCTCCGATGTGGCTGAACGGCGGAGTGCAAGTGATGGTCGGTGTCTTTCTGCCGTTCAATCGCTTGTTCATTATTGCCCTCTCGCTCATCTGCGTGTTCGCCATCTATGGCCTGCTGTTCCGTTCTCGCGTGGGACTGCGCGTGCGCGCCGTGACGCAAAATAGGAACATGAGTGCCTGTCTGGGCATTCCCACGCGTAAGGTTGATGCGTACACGTTCGCGTTCGGATCGGGGCTGGCCGGGGTCGCAGGCTGGGCGCTTACCTTAGTGGGTAACGTCGAACCGGGGTTGGGGCAGAATTACATCGTGGATTCATTTATGGTGGTCGTCACGGGCGGAGTCGGAAAATTGGCCGGGACGATCATTGCGTCGCTGGGTATCGGCGGCTTGAACAAGATATTGGAGCCAAGTCTGGGAGCGGTGTACGGGAAAGTGATCATCCTGCTGCTCGTGATC
>DASTLA010000258.1:0-12313 GCA_035715525.1 Nitrospiraceae bacterium | reverse complement strand
AAGTTGATTCGGCCGGACATCATCCGCAACCTTTCCAAGGGAACCACCTTTATCGTACCGCTCCGATTGGATCTTCCTATGCCAGAACAAGAACGTCATCTCTCGGTCACCGACATGCAAGTCACAGGCGAGATTCAAGTGCTGCTCCTGCATCCATCCAAGCGTATCGTCCAAGGTATGATTCTATCGGACGGCTCCCAGATTCGGCTGCCCCCGGACATCAGCGATGGACTACGCCGCTCGTTTCGCGTGGGTGATACCGTAACCGTGCGGGGTAACGGGACGAAAAATGAATTCGGACGATCCATCGAAGCGGTGGCCATGGGCCGGCACCCCTCCCGGTTGGTGGCCCTTGACGCCTCTCTTCGTAGCCTCCCGTAACGCCCTTCGCTATCCCGTTGCAGGAAACTCGAGGCGAAGGGGCACGACAAGCACTTGGGAAAACTTACGACCATGAATGACCGTCTCGCTAGGGCGCGACCGTCCAGCGGGCCCTCTAGTCGCCTGGGTCCTTTTCCGCCCTCAGCCACATGACGCTCATCAAGCCGCCTGCCTCTCCTTGACAGCGGAAAAGCCCTTCCGGGACAATGCGGCAATGCCGGAGCGGATCATCATCGAACGACTCGCATTTTCAGGCCATTGCGGCGTGACCGAGGAAGAGCGGACGAGCGCCCAACCGATGGCGGTCGACGTCGACATTGAAACGTCCATTGGAGCCGCGGCCGTGTCGGATCGGTTGATCGATACGATCGACTATGCCCGCGTGGCCGAGCGTATCGCTAAGGTGGGTGCGTCCGAACGATGCCATCTCCTCGAAGCATTGGCCGACAAACTAGTTGAGACGATCTTCGCCGAGTTCCCGGTGGACCGGCTTCAACTATGGGTGCGCAAGCTCCGTGCTCCGCTGTCCGTCGTTGCCGGCTCGGTCGGCGTGCGGCTCGACAGGACTCGCATGGCCCACGAAGCGCGGAAGCTCGATCCGCCACCATCTCCCTTCCTGGTTCAGCAGATCTCTCGCATGCCGAAGGGCCGGGTTTTGGATCTGGCCGCAGGCCGCGGGCGCAATACCCTTTACCTCTTGTCGCACGGGATGGAGGTCGAAGCCATCGACCGCGATGTGGACGCCCTGTCGGCTCTGACCAATGCAGCTCAGTCACGACATCTGAACGGCCTCACCACCCACGCCGTCGACCTCGAAGCCGACCCGCATGAGCCCCCTTCCCTGGGTGTGGAGCGATACGACGCAGTCATCGTCTGCTTCTATTTATACCGACCGCTCTTTCCGAAGATCATGGAGGCGCTGAAACCAAACGGGGTCTTGTTGTACGAAACCTTTACCATCGATAATTATTTCCGCCGCCAGCATCCACGACGCTGGGAGTTCTGTCTGGCTCACAATGAATTGCTTCGTCTGACATCGCCGCTCCAGTTGCTGCATTATGACGAGGGCGAACACGAGAGCGGTCATGGGAGCGGGCCGGTTCATACCGCGCGCTTGCTGGCACAGAAAGCGAGGGCATCTCTTCCATCATGAGTCGCATCGACCTTCATCTTCACACCACCCGATCCGATGGGAGCTTTTCGCCCCGCGAAGTGCTTCAATTGGCGAAGCAGGCAGGCGTCACCGCGTTATCCATTACCGATCACGACATCACTGACGGCATTCCGGAAGCGAGGGCCGTCGGAGCTGAGTTGGGGATTGAGGTCATACCGGGCGTAGAGATCAGCTCGCGTTTCGGGGAAAGCGAGCTGCACATGCTCGGCTATTTCTTGAGCTGGGACGATCCCAAGCTGAACCAACGCATGGCGACGTTACGGGCAAGCCGCCATACGCGCAACCCCCAGATCATTCAGCGGCTGAATGATCTGGGTATAGACATCACCTACGAGGAGGTCCGGGCCCTGGCCGGGACGGAATCCGTGGGACGCCCGCACATTGCCCGGGTCCTGATGGAAAAAAAAGTCGTCGGTTCGGCCAAGGAGGCGTTCGATCGATTTTTGGCGGAGGGTCGGCCGGCCTATGTCGGACGAGCACTACCGGAACCGATGGAAGCCGTGCAATGGATCCGGGAAGCAGGCGGAGTGGCCGTTCTCGCCCATCCCACCTGGGTGCGAACGTCCGCGGAAGGACTGGCGACGCTGATCGGCAGTCTGAAAGAGATCGGTCTGGGCGGCATGGAGGTACATTACAGCAGCCATACACCCTCGCAAACTACGGAGTACCTGAATCTCGCCAAACAGTACGACCTTCTGGTGACCGGCGGAAGCGATTTCCACGGCGTGACCAAGCCCGACATCGAGGTCGGGATCGGAAAAGGTCAGCTCAAAGTTCCCGAGAAACTGTTGGATCCCCTCCGCAAGGCAGCCGCTGCTTCCTGATCGGCGGTCTCCACAAGTCCATCTCTTCTTCCCTTCCCTCGTCGGTGTCTCTCTCTCTGCCACTGCAGCAATCCAGGGTTTCGTTGACAGTCGTCCGGCTTCCGATACACTGGTAAGAAATCTCCTCAAACTCACTCGCATGACCTCTTCCTGGGGCTGGATCGGCCCGTATCTGATCGTCATCATCCTGACCGTTTTGGTGGGTCCCGTTCTCGCCACGCTGCCGCTCTTCACCCATACGTTCGTTTCACAATTGGGCATGAATGCGGCACAGGCAGTCCGGTTGGCCGCAGACGGACTGTGCCTCTTTATGGTGTGGTTGGCCGCCGCCCGGGCGAGGAACGAACTCGAGGACAACGGAAAAGGGCAAACCTTTGTCAGAGAGATCCTTTTCCCGATTGCCCTGCTCGTCATCGTGATCGTGGCGCACAAGGCCTATGAAGCCCATGCCGTCCCGGTGCTCGGCCTGCCCAAGCAACCACTCTACAACTGGCTGCTCACCAGCGGGCTCATCGGATCGGCCGCCTGGCTGACCTTCGCCTGGGTCCGGCATGCCGATGCCTTGACCCACGCCTTCACCCGTCGGTCCCGCCGGCGCACGCCGCAGGAGAAAGATGAGGACTTCCGCATCCATGAGGAATCGATGGAACCAGCCGGGTCGCCGTCCGCTTCCTCGCCTCGGACGTCCGAGACCGTCATCATCCGTTCGGGACAGCAGCCGACCGCGCTGGGTCGCTATCAGATCATGAAGGAACTGGGACGCGGCGCCATGGGCGTCGTCTATCTGGGGAAGGACCCGACCATCCAGCGATTCGTGGCGATCAAAACGATGCGGCTTGATGAAATCGACAACACCGACGAATTGAAACAATTCCGTGACCGCTTCTTCAGGGAAGCCGAATCCACCGGACGGCTGTCACATCCCAATATCGTGACGGTGTACGATGCAGGAGAGCAGGAAGGATTGGCCTTCATCGCGATGGAATATCTGGAGGGCACGACGCTCGGCAATTATTGTCAAAAAGGCTCATTGCTGCCGGCCAAACAGGTCCTGCAAGTCGTAGCGACCGTGGCCGAAGCGCTGGACTATGCGCATAGTCAAGACGTCGTACACCGGGACATCAAACCGGCCAATATCATGATCCTTAGAAATCGGCTCGTCAAAGTCATGGATTTCGGCATCGCGAAGGTCGCCAGCCATTCAAAAACCCAGACCAACATGATCCTCGGAACGCCGCGTTACATGTCGCCGGAGCAAGCAGCCGGCAAGAATGTGGACGGACGCTCCGACGTCTTTTCTCTCGGCATCGTGTTGTTCGAACTCCTCACGGGGCAAAAGCCCTTCGACGCGGAAAACATGGCTGCGCTGGTGCTGAAAATTTCGAAATCTCCTCATCCACCGCTCTTGAAGTTCCGTCGCGACCTGCCTACCAGAGTGCAATCCATCGTCGATCGCGCGCTGCAAAAAGAGGTTCCAAACCGGTATCGCCACGCCAGCGATTTCGCACAAGACCTGCGGGATGTGTATCAAGTTCTGCCGAGGTAGTCTGGGCCATGAACCAGCTGCGTGCATTCCACGGCGCCAAATCCGACATAGGCCTTAGACGCCGGCACAACGAGGACAGCTTCTTCGCGGACCCCACGCTGGGACTGTTCGTCGTTTGCGATGGGATGGGCGGGCACCGGGCCGGCGAAGTGGCCAGCCAGAGAGCCACCGAAGTCATCCATCGCCACATCGCGGAATCTATGGTTGAGCCGGCCTTGCCGTTGATCGGTCTCGGCCGGAAGGAGTTTTCCGACCGCACGAATCGGCTGGCAAGCGCCGTTCGGCTCGCCAATCACACGATCCATCAGGAAGCCGGCCAACATCCCGACCGGGCCGGCATGGGAACGACGGTGATTGCAGTGTGGCTGGACGGTCACATTCTCTCGATCGCTCACGTGGGAGACAGCCGGCTCTATTTGATTCGTGGCACACAGCTGCAACCCCTGACCGTCGACCATTCCCTGGTCAGCGAGCAAATGCAGTTGGGCATCCTGACCGCTGAGGACGCGGACCGTGTGCCGCACCGTCACGTGCTGACACGGGCCCTGGGCGTCAATGCGACGGTGGACGTGGAGTTGGGTGAAGTCCCGTTGCTGAGCGGTGATCTGCTGTTACTCTGTTCCGACGGTCTGACGTCCGAAGTGAAACCATCGGACATCCTCGCAGCCCTCTGCGCGTGTTCCGACCCTCAAGGCATGTCAGATCGCCTCGTGGCGCTCTCCAATGCGGCCGGAGGCCGCGACAACACCACCGTCATCGTCATCTCGTTGAGGAAAGAGCCAATGGGCCTCTGGACCCGCTTGTGGGGATCGTGGTTCGAGAATCGGGCCGTCGATGCGTGAGTTGATGCCGGCTGCAGTTTTCCAAGGAGGGGATCCATGTCAGATGCAATGAATCAAGCTCCACAGTTGCTCGTGCGGGCTCCGCAGGGCGGCACCAGAGAAGTGGACGTGTCCCGCACGCCGTTCACCATCGGCCGCAAGCCCGACAACGATCTTCCGCTGGAGGATCCCGCCGTGTCGGGACACCATGCGCGGATCGTGAAAGTACAGGAGGTCTTATTCATCGAAGATCAGCAAAGCACGAACGGCACGTTCGTGAATGAGCAAAAGGTCGATCGCAAACAGCTTCGTGATACGGACATCATCCGTATCGGAACTCATCGCCTCGTCTTTCGCCATCACGATCCGTCGGTTGAAGCGCCTCGACCCAGCATAGCCCCGGTCGATTCTGATAAGACTATGGTCGTGTCCGGGGCGATCGCACCGGCCGGCCAAACCGCTCCTCAAAAAATCGGCGTCGTCGACATTCTCTCCGGTAAAGCCGCACAGCGCCAGTACCGCCTCACCAGGCAACTGTCGGTCATCGGTTCCCAAAGTGACGCGACGATCCAGCTGACCGGATGGTTCGCACCAAAGAGCGCGGCCATCATCGGACGACGTCCCGAGGGATATTTTCTGAGCCCCGCGGAAGGAGCCAAGCGGGTGTTGATCAACGGAGAGCCGATCGAAGGGCAACAGATGTTGCTGGACGGAGACGTCCTGGACGTGGTGGGGGTCAAGATGCAATTCCACCTGCGGGACGCCAAACGGGCAGCCGCTTAGTTCAGCAAACGACCCCGTTTGGGCAACAGCTGGAAGCACTGATCCGAGACTTCTTGTGCATGGTCCTCGAGACACTGCATTAATGCACCGCCGCCGGGAGCGACGTGCCGGCAGAACCGCTTTGCATCCGCCTCGCAGGCCGCCCGAAGATGCAGCAAACTCTCCTTCACCCGCACGATTCGTTCTCGTAATACTTGCTGGCAGGACCCCGAAAACTGCCGCAGCTTGTCTTGAACGCAGGCTCGGCGATCCTCGCCCCCTCCCTCGGGGCAATGCAGATCGATTTCTGCATCACATTTGAGATCAAGACCGGGCCGCAGCCTGCCTGTTTCGGGAGTGCCTCGATCCGAGGGTTTTCCCTCTGCCGGACGGGCAAGCTCCCGCATTGCAACCGGCGGCACGCTGCGCTCCGACCGGTGTCGGTCGGGCATCTCCGCTCGCCCCAGCGGTTCGGCCTGCAAGGGCGGCTTCGGTGGAGCTTCACCCAGGAGGCGAGACTGGTTTGATTCTGCGTCGCTCTGAGGAAGGAGGTAAATGACGAAAGCCCATACCGCGCCGAGCACGATACAGCTCAACAGACCGACGGTGATGATGGCACCGAGTCGAGATGGAACAGCCAAGCGATTCCTACCGGGATGGGCGAGACCAAGCACGGCCGCCAAGTCGGCGTGCGTGCTTCCTCGGACCGAGGACCTAGTTTTCCGGTGCCTCTACGATGTGGTTCTCGAAACGGGTGCAGCCTTCCGCGAGCAGGCGATTGGTCAGCATTTCTCCAGGCCACTCGATGGGCAGATCTGCCGTAAAGACCCACACGTCCGGAGACGTCCACACGGGCCCGTGATCATCCGGCAATTCAGGATCAAACAGGTCGGTCCAGACCGGCATATACACACCGTTACCGCACTGGGTATGTAGATGAGCAATGGTCCGGGCACGCACCAGCGGCTCCAGATCACGCCATACTGCAGCGGTCTCGTCGGCCAAGCGGTGGAGTCGCACGGCATTCTGTGCATCGAAAAGAGCGTAGGAGGCGTAGACCGGCACTTCCAACATATCCGGTGCCAGCGCCAGCTCGGCGCATTGTTCGACCAAGCCGCTCAGCAAGGCCCGGCGATCCGCTTCTTCAATCGAATCGGGCAGGCCGGGATCAGCGAGTCCAATGAGTTCGAAAAATAAAAACGCCGTATTCTCGACCGGCGGATACAGTCGTGAGGCGATCGCATGGGTGCGCTGGGAGTCGGCGACGCTCGCGAGGTGCTCGTTCAGGCTTTGCAACGTGAGACTTTCGAGCGTAGCGTCGGTCAGCAGCCTTGGCTCGACGCGCACCACCACGCCGGCCGGGATCTGCAGGTGCCGATGCAGCAAGTCCGCCGTCGCCACCGGGTCGATTTTCAGACCGAGCGGGAGCCCGAGATTTGCCTGTAGTGGCAGTTCCAGTGCCGCCATGACGGCATAGGTCCGCTTCTCGTCCACCGAGCCGTCCATCACGACGGAACAGGAAGCTTCGGCGACAAGATCGAACAGCCATTCGGCCATTTCCTCGTCAAGCGCGGCGAGCACCGTCAGTAGATCCTGCTCGCGTCCCTGCTCGATAAACGCCTGCAGTGTATCAATGGCGGCATCGGTATCCCCGTGATCGTGCCGACGCGCGTTGATAAGATGAATAAGATCGCGTGTGAGCGGATCGGGCCGTGCCCAACTTAACATCGCCAGCCTCCCGCGCCGACGCAGAACGTGCTGAGTCCTTGTGGCGTAATGCTGAAAACCATGTTGCCAAACTTTCCAGGACGTGGCAAGCGCGAACTCGGTTCTTTCCGAGTCACTTCGAAGCGCCGGTTGGGACCGGCTGCTTCGGATCATTCGCCGATGACCTTGACCAAGACACGCTTTCGCCGCCGCCCGTCGAATTCACCGTAAAAAATCTGTTCCCATGGACCGAAGTCCAGTTTGCCGCCCGTAATCGCGACCACGACTTCACGCCCCATCAATTGACGCTTGATATGCGCGTCGCCGTTGTCCTCACCGGTTTCATTGTGGCGATACGTGGCAGCGTGAGGCGCGATCCGTTCCAGAAAGGCATCGTAGTCCTGCAGAAGACCGGCCTCGTCGTCGTTGATGTAGACGCTGGCGGTAATATGCATGGCATTGACTAGGACAAGACCTTCCCGGACGCCGCTCTTCCTAACGGCCGCTTCCACCTGGGAAGTGATATTCACATAAGCCCGTTGGGTCGCGGTTTCGAACCAGAGTTCCTCGCGATAGGATTTCATGTGACTCCGAGGAGGTGTCAGCGATTCTGCAACGCGGATGTTCGAACTTGCAAGTCCCTTGCAGGGATTTTCCATCGAGGCTTGCAGCAGCGGGCAATCGGTAGTACTTCACGACCTGCTTGCTTATAATTGGCGATGGAACGAGTGCCTTTCGGGAGCGGTCACTATGTCTCGATCGCGATCTAGAATGCCGTCCCTCTCGCCCAACGCGTTGGCCGTGCTTCGCCGGCGCTACCTTGCCAAGAACGCGGCCGGCCTCGTCATCGAGACTCCGGACCAGATGTTCCGCCGGGTGGCCGAGGATATTGCGTTGGCCGAAGCCGCCTATCCGGTTCACACCCGTCTGGCACAAGCGGCAAACCTGTACTACCGGTCGATGCGGGCGCTCCAGTTCGTTCCCAATTCGCCTACGCTGATGAATGCCGGGCGGCCGCTCCAACAACTGTCTGCCTGCTTCGTGCTGCCCATCGAAGATTCACTGGATTCGATATTCGATACGCTCAAGCATCAAGCCCTCATACATCAGTCCGGTGGAGGCACCGGGTTTTCGTTCAGCCGCCTTCGTCCCAAAGATGATCGGGTCGCCACCACGAGCGGCGTGGCATCCGGGCCGGTTTCGTTCATGCAAATTTTCAACACCTCCACCGACGTGATCAAACAGGGTGGGACCAGACGCGGCGCCAACATGGGCATCCTGCGCATCGACCACCCCGACATTCTGGAATTCATTGCCGCCAAACAGGACCCGGGGGCGATGACCAATTTCAACCTTTCCGTCGGTGTAACCGACGCCTTCATGAGTGCGGTCGCGCAACGCCGTTCGTACGCCCTCATCAATCCGCGGACTGGTCGGCCCATCCGTCGTATTTCGGCGCGACAGGTCTTCGATCGTTTGGTGCAGGCTGCCTGGGAAAACGGCGAACCGGGGGTCGTGTTTCTCGATACCATCGAAAGGCAAAATCCCACGCCCCATCTCGGCACGATCGAGGCCACGAATCCCTGCGGCGAGCAACCGCTTCTTCCCCACGAGTCCTGCACGCTGGGATCGATCAACGTCGCCCGCTACGTGAACAGGACGGCCGACCACCCCATGATCGATTACCCTCGCCTGGCCGGCACGATCCGACTGGCGGTGCGCTTTTTGGACGGCGTGGTGGATCGTAATCATTACCCGCTCCCGGCCATCGAAGATCGGACCAAGAGCACGAGGAAGATCGGCCTCGGCGTCATGGGATTTGCCGACCTCTTGATCCGCCTCGGCATTCCCTACGATACCGACGATGCCATCAAGCAGGGTGAGGAATTGATGCGATTCGTTCATCATGAAGCCCATGAAGCCTCGATCGACTTGGCCGAGGGTCGGGGAGCCTTTCCGGCATTCGCCGGGAGCCGCTTGGCGGACGCATTGCCGCCGAGACGCAACGCCACCGTCACGACGGTTGCGCCCACAGGAACCATCAGCATCATCGCGGACTGTTCGCCCGGGATTGAACCTCTGTATGGTGTAAGTTTCATGCGCACCGTCATGGACAACGTTCGATTATTCAGCGTGCATCCGGATTTTGTCCGCTTGGCCAAGCAAGCCGGTATCTACTCAAAGCGCTTGCTGACCCGTGTGGCGGCACAGGAATCGATCCAATCACTGACGGAAATTCCACGGGCGATCCGTCAGTTGTTCGTGACCGCCCATGACGTGCCCCCTTCCCACCACGTACGGATGCAGGCGGCTTTCCAGCGTTACAGCGACAGCGGCGTCTCAAAAACGATCAATCTGCCTCCCAAAGCGACTCCGAACGATGTCGCCGAAGCCTATCTGCTGGCCTACCGCCTGGGATGCAAAGGACTCACGGTCTTTCGGTCGGGAAGCCGCGAGGCACAAGTATTGTCGTGTGCACAGATCCAATACTGCGACGCCGGTCGCGAAGCCAAGCACTAAGGGGTCGAAGTATGCCAAGGCCCTGTGTGATTCTGAAACAAAATTGACAGCATACGGGACGGGTGATAAGTAGCTTAACTGGTATTCGCATCTGCGTTGCCATTCGCCGAGGAGGCACCGATGTTTCCTTCTACGGGTCTTGCTGCATTGACCGAAGATGGGTTGATCCTGCCGTTGTTCTTTGCTCGCCAACCGGAACCTGATCTGGAGTTCACCGAGGAAGATCTCGATGAAACCGCGCCGCCGCCGCCACCCATGCGGGCTCCCAAACGTTCAGGCAAGAAACCGCTCCTGTGGGTCGTCATCCTACTGATCATGGGAGGACTGGGCTATGCCGCCTATGACCCGGAGTCGGTGATGCAGATGTTGGAACCCTACTTCGGGAATGGGACCGAGCAGGCAGCGCCGGAAAGGGCGATGCAAACGCCACCTTCGGCCACCCAGCAACCGCAGGTCGGAACGAAGCCTCCCTCAACGGCGGCACAGCCCCCGTCGGTTTCGGATTCCTCCTCGGCCGCCACATCTGCGCCTGCGGCACCCCCGCCCACCGGGGCTGCCCCTCTATCACTAAACACACCTCCAACATCCCATATAGGCGGCCCGCTGTACTCGGAAGGGCAGCGCGTCACCGCCGTTGCACATCCCGCCCGCCCCACCGCACCGGTGCCGCTGTTCACCGATGCCGTCGGGACCAAGATCGCGATGACCGTTCCGACGTCCGCCACACTGATCATCGTGGATGGAGACTTGCAGCAAAGTGGGTGGATGTATGCGGTTCGGACGGAAAACGGACGCCAGGGATGGATTGCGGAGCGCAACTTAAAGTTGAAGCGCTGACCACCGACCGTTTCTCCGCTCTCGTCCTCTTCCTCTACGGCCCGTTCCGAATTCGGAGCGGGCCGTGCTGTTTCTTGGCATCCGGTTCCTCGGAGGTTATAATGCCGCTCTCTTGAAGCGGGCTGCAGAGATCACCGTTCACGAACGTTGCGGCACCCCTCCCTCATGACAGAAAGCGATATGCAAGCCATTATTTTTGACTTCGACGGCGTCATCGCAGACACGGAGCCGCTGCACTTTGCCTCACTGCAGCAGGTGTTGGCAGGCATCGGCATTACGCTGACCGAAACGGATTATTATGCGGACTATCTTGGATTCGACGATCGCGGTTGCTTCACGGCTGCCCTTCAAGCCCATCAACGCCCTGCAGAACGTAATCTGATCAAAACGCTGATGGATCAAAAGGCCACGGCATACCTGGCGGCGGTCAAACACCACCTCAGCATCTTCCCCGGCGTGAGAGAACTGGTTCGGGAGGCGGCGGATCGATATCCCTTGGCGGTCGCGTCTGGCGCTTTACGACATGAGATTGAATTGATCCTTGAAGAAGCCGGCATTCGGAAAGCGTTTGCTCACATCACCAGCGCTGAGGACGTGACTCGGGGGAAGCCCGCTCCTGACCCGTTCCTCCATGCCCTCCAAGGGCTCAACCGTTTGAACATTCGTCCTCCGATTCAGGCGGCGGACTGTTTGGTCATCGAAGATTCGCTCCCAGGCATCCGCGGCGCCCGGTCCGCTGGGATGAAAGTGTTGGCCGTGGCCAATACGCATACGGCACAGGACCTGAGAGAAGCCGACGCGATCACGCATTCGCTGACAGAGACGAATTTGGCGGAGTTGCGGCATCGGCTTTGGGGCGGCATGAACGAGGCCGTATGAAAATCTGTTCGCTCATACCCGGAGCAACCGAAATCGTGGCGGCGTTGGGCATGGCGCAAAACCTGGTCGGGATCAGTCACGAATGCGACTATCCACCTTCGGTGCAGGGTGTTCCGACCATGGTACGACCGCGCATCGAGAGTCGACTTCTGACGAGCGACCAGATCGATGCTCAGGTCGCGACGCTGCTCCCATCCGGGGACTCCCTCTACGAACTGGATGAAACCGGATTGCGCGCCGCCGCGCCCGATCTGATCATTACGCAGGACCTGTGCGACGTGTGCGCGGTCACGCCGAGCCAGCTCCAACGAATCCGGGCGACGTTGTCCCCTGTCCCGCAACTCATCACGCTCGCGCCTCACCGCTTGTCGGATATCCTGCACGATGTCCTCCGCGTCGGCCTTGTTCTGGGGCGGGAGGCGGAGGCTGAGCGGTTCGTCACGCAACTCAGAGAGCGACTCGACGCTGTGGGAGGCATCGTTTCTTCCTCTTCTAGCCCGCGGCCTCCAATCGGCGCAGCAACCCACACACGCGTGGCCTGCCTGGAATGGTTGTCGCCCTTGTACGCCGCGGGTCATTGGGTGCCCGATATGGTGGAAGCGGCGGGAGGCAGGGAAGTCCTGGCGGTCGCCGGCCAATCGTCGCCTCGGATCACATGGGATCAATTGTGGCAAGCCGATCCGGATGTAATCGTCCTGATGCCTTGTGGCTTCACCATTGCCCGCACCACCGCGGAACTTTCGGCGCTCACCGATCAGCCACAGTGGAACAGCCTTCGAGCAGTCCGCGAGAGACAGGTCTACGTGGTCGATGCTCTCTCGTACTTCAGCCGGCCGGGGCCCCGATTGGTGGAAGGTGTCGA
>DASTLA010000257.1:0-7721 GCA_035715525.1 Nitrospiraceae bacterium | reverse complement strand
ACGATTGACCGATTAATAAATAAAGTATCCCGCAATCGCAAGCCCCGCCTGCCTCGGGAAGTGACTCTGGAATCCTCGTCAAGCTGTCCACGGCACGCATACCTCCAGGGTCGCTTCCCCTCGCATGAAGAGCGCTGCCGTCTCTTCGTGGACCGAGTCCCATCCTCGGGACAGGAGCTCAGCATTGCCTAGCTTCTTACTTTACTAAGCGCCTCTTGCGGATTTGATCGCCATATTGCTTCTCAAAGTTTTTGGCGTAGTTGCTCAGCCTTGGCAACAACTCTTCGGCTCGAATCGGTCGGCCTCGAGTCACATCAAGCTCTGGATAGTCTTGAGCGGGAAACAGTTCCCAGTCCTCTCCGTGAGGTGTACCAGCAAAATCTAAACTGAGACCCGGGACTGAAATGATGTGGAGTCGCTGCGGTTGTTCTGGTGCGGCCGACATGACTCTCGCAAGGTATGCATCCCCGACGCTTGCGATATGCCAAGCTCCCTCCTTTTTGCTCACAGCCGTTGTGGACTTTGTTGTGCTTCCGATTTGGAATGGGTACACCATTTCTTCGTCGCCCGTGAATAGCCTGCTGAGAGGAACCCCCGGTTGATACTTCAACAGTTCAACATACGAGACGATTTTCCGAGGGATGGCCGCACCAAGTTGGGCGGATCGAGCCTCTTCAATAGAGGCAAACCCCATTCCACGATAGGTGTTCGTCTGGGCCAGCTGTGGCAAAGCTGCCAAAGCTTTTTGTGCTGCCTCATCCGCTGTTTTCATGGTATTGGCCGGGGAATGACGTGCCGGACCATCAGCCGTTGCCCGTGTGGAATGACAGCCCATCCACTGGAGCAACACGAGAGCGAGGATGCAAACCATGCATCTGGAATTCATGATAGCTTCTCCTGACATGCCTAGTTTCTGCGCGTAATATCATACGCGGTTTGCCAATGATCCACCGTGGCCGAGTTCGCGTACTCATCGTAAGGGATCAGACGATTACTTCCTGCACATGGACTCCACGGATCATTTAACGATAGATACCGGATACCGCCGACATCAACATATCCGCTGACTACCAAGACGTGGCCCACTCCTCCGGACTTTGGACCATATGCGTAGGACATCGGCTTATCATGGCAGAAAATCTGGCACTGCATTTTTTGCCATGTGAGAGGATCGTTGGACGCCTTATGATCGAAGCCGGATTCGTCATACATTGTCCAGCCGGGCATGTTGCATGCCTGATTCTTGGGACAGCCCTCGGTGCAGCAATCGGTGCGCCCAAAACGTTGATTAGCCAGATCGCATTGAGCACGACCATGACCGAGGGTTTCCGTTACCATTTGTGTGGTGGCAGCCCAGCACCAATTATTGGTTTCTTGCGGACGGAGTGCAACCGAAACGGCACCGATTGTAGCGTTCGGTGTACAGCACGCTTGCAAGATGAGAGTGAAGCCCAGGAGGCATGGCATAGACCACGGATGTTTGTGCATAGATCCACCTCCTTATGATTGGCAACTGATCGGTCAGCGGGCTTCAATTCTGATGCCACTGGCGTGGACAGGTTATGCAAACAAAGCAACCATTCTTAAACGCCTGGATTAGCGGAGAACGTAGTCCACCACGTCCTGGGTTGGTCAGAATTGCATGAGTCCTCCCTGTATCTGTTCTCATACCCGTTCGTATCTGAAGCGATACGACGGTCCATTCGTGACACGGTTACCCACCGGACCCTCGCGACCTTTAAAATTGTTAGAGGTCCTCAAGCAAAACGGTGTGACCGTCGCGGCTTGAGGGCATGCTGCACGCCTCGTGCTATGATGTCGGTTCGCAGGGCAATCTTCGAACGGAGACCGTGAGGGCATTTACCGAGGACGAGCTCCAGAAGATCGTCGGGGGAATCTGGCCTAGCGATCTGTGGCTTCTTTGAGGTTCATCCGGCTCCCTCGACACGGTGGCAAATTTCCAAACGGTTCTCGCTCGGATCCTCGAAGAAGACCGCATAGTAGCCCGGCCCTTCGGAATAGTCCGGCCCCTCCACGCTTGCGCGCGCCCAGTTCAACGATCAAACGAGCCAGCCGATCCACTTCATCCGTGCTCTGCGCCCAGAAGGCGGTCCGGCATTCGTTGGGGACGTGCTGGGGAGACTCGATCACGCCGACGAATTCCGTTGCCTCTCCCGATCCGGTCCGCTGGAATTGGATCCACGCGCCGACTTCGACGGGCTCGGTGAAGCCGAGCGCCGGAAGCAGGTTCTCGTAAAAATGGTGCACCTCGACCAGGTTCCGCACCCGCAAGTCGATATGGTCGAATCCCCGGCCCATCCTCGAAACTCCTGACGCGAGCGTCCGGCGACATTCTACGGCGCTTGGCCGGCGCGGTCTACTCGAGTCGTGGCCGGAACATGTTCGGCAGAATCGTCTTGTGCCGGTCCCGCATGGGATAATGGCAGCGGGATGGAATAATGCACCTCGACAGGAGCAGCTTTCATCATGGCGACTCCCAAACTCTTCGAGCCCATCGCGATCGGCGGGCTCAAACTTCGTAACCGAATCGTCATCGCGCCGATGTGCCAGTATTCGGCCGTCGACGGCCGGATGACCGACTGGCACCTGATCCATCTCGGCCACCTGGCATTGTCCGGTGCCGCGGTGCTGACCATTGAAGCGACGGCGGTCGAGCCCGAGGGCCGCATCACCTATGCCGACGTAGGACTGTGGAACGATGCCACCGAAGCGGCCATGGCGCGCACGCTCGAAAGCGTCCGCCGATGGTCCGACATTCCGATCGTCATCCAGTTGGCGCATGCTGGACGCAAGGCCTCGACCGAGGTGCCTTGGGCAGGGGGCGAGCAATTTCCGCCGGACCAGGCGCATGGTTGGCAGACGGTGGCGCCGTCGGCGATTCCATTCGAAGCCGGGGAACATCCGCCGACGGCACTCGATCGTGCCGCCATGGACCGCATCAAGAAATCATTCGCCGCCGCGGCTCGGCGCGCCGCGAGGATTGGAATCGACGCCGTTCAGATTCACGCCGCCCACGGGTATCTCCTGCACGAATTCCTCTCTCCGCTCTCGAACCGGCGAGAGGACGAATACGGCGGTATCCTGGAGAACCGGCTGCGATTCCCGCTCGAGGTGTTCGAGGCAGTGCGAACTGCGTTCCCGGCCGATCGACCGGTGACGCTGCGGGTGTCCGGGACCGACTGGGTGGCAGGCGGCTGGGATATCGACCAGACGATCCTCTTTGCCAAGGCCTTGGAAGCGCGCGGTTGTGCCGCGATCCATGTCAGCAGCGGGGGGCTCGATCCGCGCCAGCAGATTCCTGTCAGGCCCGGCTACCAGGTTCCGCTCGCCCGTGCGGTCAAGCAGGCGGTGTCGATGCCGGTGATCGCCGTCGGGATGATCACCGATTACGACCAAGCCGAGGCGATCGTGAGGAGCGGCGACGCGGATATGATCGCCCTGGCACGCACCATCCTCTACGACCCGCGTTGGCCGTGGCATGCGGCCGCGCATCTCGGTGCTCAGGCCACAGCACCGAAACAATATCTGTGGAGCCAACCGAGCCGCTATCGCAATCTCTTCATCAGCGACGCGAGGGAATAGAAGAGGCCGAGGCCTGTGCTCATGAGGCCGTGCCTGCTTCAAAGGACGTCCGATCAGGAACGAGCACGATCTTGCCGATCACCCCTCCCGTTCCGAGCAGCTCCTGCGCCTGTCTGGCTTGGGTCAGGGGAAAGCGGCGGGCGATCAGCGGCTTGATCTTCTGCTGGCGAAGCAGTTCGAACAGAGCGATCAGATCCTGTCGAAACAGTGCCGGCTTGAATCGTTTGAGCCACTGGATGCTGTAAGGGACGACGCGTTTCCGGCCCGGCAGAAGCCAGCCGCCGGCAATGTACAGGCCGAAGATCGCGAGCGCGCGGAATCGATGGCGGCCACCGGCACGACTGGAGGCCGACCGTCCGCCATGAAGCGAACCGGTGAGGCCATAGGCCACCACCTTCCCCCCCGGGCGGAGCGCCTCACGGGAACGCCAGATATGCGCGCCACCGATGCTGTCGAAGACCACGTCGACGCCCTGGCCCGTGAGGCGGTGGATTTCCGTCACGAAGTCTTGATGCTGGTAATCGATCGGCGTCGCGCCGAGGGCGGAAACGGCCGCGGCGCCACGTGCCGAACAGGTACCGTACATTTCCAAACCGGCGAGGGATCCCAGCTGTAACAGCGCCGATCCGACTCCGCCTGCCGCCCCATGGATCAACACAGGCCGGCCCGGTTCGACCTTAGCGGAGCGATGCAGCATCTGATAGGCGGTCACGTAATTCAGAATGAGGCTGACGGCTTGTACCGCATCCAGCCCAGCTGGTACAGGAACGAGCTCGCGCTGCGGGAGGCAGATGAACTCGGCATACGCGCCGCTGATCGGCAGTGCGGCCACGATCTGGCCCGGTTCGATTCCAGCGATCCCGGCACCGAGCCGATCCACCGAGCCGACGAGATCCCATCCCGGTGTGAAGGGCAGGCGAGGCGTCTCGGGATGAATGCCCTCACGCATCATGACGTCGGGCAGGGAGACGCCGGCAGCCAGCACTCTTATCCGGACTTCACCCTCCTTCGGCTCCGGACAGCGTTCCTGAACGATTCGGAGCGTCTCGGGTCCGCCGTACTGGGTGACGAGGATGCGTTGGTGCTGCACAGACCGGCTCCTTCCGCGCCGGCCTACGCAGGGTAGGGGAGAACGCGCCGATTGTACTCTTTCGAAGCAGGTAGATCTATGACCGGAGGCGCGAGGTTCTCGCAGACTAGTGAGCATCCCAGGCTACAGGTTTCCACAATGGGCGTACTGTTCACCCAGTACGCGTGGCTGCTACGGTAGATGGCGAAAGGCTGACATGACGAAACCAATACTCTCGGGACTGGGCATCATCTGCATCCTGTACGCCGCACCGGCCGCCTCTATGGCCGAGCGACCGACGCTCGAACAGCTGGAAAACAAGCACGAGATTCAGAAAGCAGTAGAGGAAATCAGAGGCACCGTCGAGAAGATCGGGAAAGAGCGCGAATTCCAATGCATGCAGGCTATCGGCCATAATGGATTCTGCAACTGCCTCAATTCCAGGTTGGCGATCGGACTCTCCTTCGAAGCGTACGTCGATGCCGTGCTCGCCTCATCCGACAAGCTCAATGCCAACGACTTGTCCGATACGCAAAAACAGCTGATCGAGAACGCCCGTGAATCGCGGGAGGAATGCGTCAAGGTTTACAAGGCGCCGTAAACCGTCGCTGGAGAAGGGGCAGGTCGATCGCCAGTCACGCAAGCCGCTTGGAATCGATGTGAACGAAGAGAAGCAAACGCCGCCAACATGCCCCAAGTGCCGGAGCACGAGGGTGACCGCCATGGAATCATCCGCGCAGCCCATGTCCGGGCCGGGGCTGGCGGACACGAAAGTGACGGACAGGCCTGTCTGGCTCTGCTGGGAATGCAAACATCAATGGACGACGGATGGATAGTCAAAATCTGCCGGCGGTAGACCTCCAGTCCCTCTCGCCTTCTTCGGCTCTGTATTGAATTGCCATCACAGCGTATCTCTTTCGATACTCCGGCTTCGCTTCCCGGCCGTTTTGAACCTTCTTTCAGTATCCTGCGACAGAGTAGCCAGTAAGCAAGCCATTGTAATCACGGGGCTTGCTGGAATCGTCGGCCGCTGCATTTCAGCGCTGTCGTTGGTACGGCTGTTGCTGTGTGAGGCAATCAGGTGAGGGAACGAACATGAGATGGCTGATGGACTACATCCTGGTCTGGACGGTGAAGCTCGGCGCCGGCTCGGCACTGGTCATGGTGAAGAACCTCTGGCCATGAACAATGCGCTGGAAGAGTGCGTCACCTGAGAAGCGCTTCCGCATCAACCTTGGCGTACCTCCGGCTCCCTCGGCTCGCAAGTGTTATGGTTAAGGCGTTGTGATCGCAACCGCTGCTCCGACGGCTTTTGCAATCGTCAGCTGTAATTGGTCGCGAGGGGTCCAAGCCGATTACCCATAGACCAAGCAACAGGGCGAAATCTGCCACAAAAACCAGGCCATCAAGTTGAGAGGCCATCGATGCCACGTACATTCGATGGTTGAACTCAATTGTAGGAGGCCACCATGAATTATCGGTTCGCGTATTGGATTGGCTTCCATCCATGGGAAGACGCTGCCGGTGATCCGTTGTTTGCAAACAAGTTCCATGAATTGATTGACCGTGAAGAGAAGGGACGAAGCTTCCCTTTCGGTCCTGCGCTGGATCTCGGCACAGGGAGCGGAATTTGGGGAATCGAGTTAGCCAAGCGCGGCTGGCAAGTCACTGGTCTAGACATCGTCGAAAAAGCAATCGAACGCGCGCGCGAACGGGTACAACGGGCCGGTGTTCAAATGCAATTAGTCCAAGGTGACGTCACGGCACTACGGGACATTGGAATCGGATCGGGGTTCCGGCTGGTGCTTGACACGGGAACGTTCCACGATTTCGACACCCTTGGGCAACGTAAAATGGGACGCGAGATTGACGCGGTGGCCGCGCTCGACGCCGTAGTACTTTTATTGGTGTGGCCCAAACGAACGAGACCGCTCATCCGCGGCGCGAGCCGCGATGAGATTGAAGCTGCCTTCCCGAACTGGAGAATTACTCATGTTGAAGCCTCCCATTTTCGATTGCCTAAGATCATGCAAATGATTTTGAGGCCAGACGAACATTGGTACCGGCTGTGTCGAGACTAGGAGCAGCTTACAGAGCCGTAGAATAAAATGATCCCGGGGGCTGTTTTCATTCTGCGACGGAGAAATGATTCCTGGCACCATTTTTTCGGTTCTATCCTCGTCTGGACGGTGAAGCTCAGTGCCGGCTCGGCACTGGTCATGGTGGAGAACCTCTGGCCATGAATGGTCACGCTGGAAGGCAGCGGAGCTTCCGAAACTCCTGAGGCTGTCATCAAACCCGGCAGTTAACAAATTGAAGAGTCTGTTATGCGATGGAATCGCGCTTCAGAAGGTTGTGGCGCGCACAGAGTAGTTGGACATTTTCGCCCGTGAGGGAGGTGCCACCCTTAGAGAATGGCAAAATATGATCGAAATGTAGTTCGTCGGTTGCCCCGCAAAGTCGGCACTTTCCACCGTCTCTCTTCCAGACTTCAAGTTTGATTGCCGTGGGAATGATGCGGCGCCGTTCGGCGTCAATGTGGACAGGCTGAGCAAAATCCTCCTCGCCCTTTACCGCAAGCAGTTTGAATTTGTATACCATTCTGTGGTCATCCCGCTCCTGCCATGCATCCACGAGGTGGAAGATGCCGTTGTACGACCAGATGCCGGAGTGAATCTTTTCATAGACGCGGACTCGCTCGGGCGTACGTTTGCCGTTTTTGAATCCCAGCGCGGCTTCGAGAAATCTGCCATTCTGTGTCAATCTCCCAGAAGGGAGCCTCTCAGATTGGTCAACCATCTTTGGGTTAGGGCAGGCTCTGGTCTTGGGCGTGTCATGGCCCTCATAGATTAACCTCCCACCTTCTTCGACTCGGTCCCTATACGGAGCGTTGGAGCGAACTGACATGAGGATCACGGAATGAGTGCCTCCCAGGCCGAAATTCATCCCTCGCTGGAGATTGACCCCCTCGCGCCGGCACATTTCATTATGCGAAAGGATGTTGTCTGGCATGCGAAGAGAGAGTTTAGGTCGCGATTGGCGCCGCGTA
>DASTLA010000256.1:0-6988 GCA_035715525.1 Nitrospiraceae bacterium | reverse complement strand
GTCGGTGGTTTCTTTGGTCGTGGCTTTCAGCGTGCAGGCGGCGAATAAGAGCGGGATGGACAGAACGCCGAGTGCGGTGGTCGACCGAATCAAGGAGAGAGACATTGCAAGCTCCTTTCGTCTGGCCTGCCGGCCGAGCATCATCAGCGCACTATAGCATAGTCGTCACATTGTGGCACGGAGGTGTCGAGGGAAAGTTTCCAGGGATCCTAAGCTTGCCGTGAACGCGGGACGACCGGAAAGAGAGCGAGAGGAAAAATATAGGTCCGTCCGGGACTCGAAGGAGAAGGGAGATGAAGATACTGTATCGTCTCGGTCTCCGGTGCCTCAGTGGCAAGCGGCGGTCTCGATCGGGGAATGAAGCCCGGTTCGTCTTCGACCTGCCGGATCTGCAGAGCGTCATCCATCTTGTTCGTTCTTTCGTTCGACAGATCAACTATACCGCAATTCGCGATTCTGTCACGTCTCGCGTGAGGGCGAGCGCGCAGGGTCCCGCGCGCTCCATAGTTCACTCGTAGGAACCGATAGCTGGGGCGCCGGGTCTGCTGCCGTGTGGGCCAACTCCAGAAGGCCGTTTCACGGGAGATGACGTTGTGTTCATTAGTCGCTCGCTTCACGCTCCCTTATAATGGAATCCGCAAAGGTGTCACGTGCAAAAAGACTTCGTGTCAATCGGCGATGTGCGGGCATGCCTTGAGAGATCCAATGATCGTTGTTTATGGGTCTGGCGGCCTCGAGAGCAGGCCGCCAGACGGTCACGAACGGTTACGATACTCCGACCTCCTGCGGAAGCGTGGCTCCCAGACCTTCCGTGACACCCACCTTCATCGCATGGGTGCCGTGCGTGATTGCCCCGCCGGCGCGCAATGCCGCCGCGACGAGCACGGCCTCGGCGATCTCCGGCTCCGTTGCGCCGAGTTCCCTTGCGCTGGTGGCATGGATTTCGATGCAATAGGGACACTGTGTGGTGAAGGCGACGCCGAGCGCGATCAGCTCCTTGTACTTCCTGGGGATCTCGCCCTCTGCCAACGCCGCCTTATCGAAGGCCACGAAGGCTCTCATCGCCTGCGGGGCGTGCACCTCGAGGAATTTCATCTTGCCGATGTTCTGCTTGTCGTACATGACGGCCTCCTCTGATTGTTTGGTTGAGAAATCCGTTTCTCTGCGCAGGGCCACTCTACAGGGGAAGACCGATGAGGACGTTATCTTAGGCTCTGGTTGTCTTATCGGAGGCATGGTAGTCTGCCGTTGCATTGATCCTGCGTCCGACTCCTTTAGCCGCGACGCCGACATTGGAACGGGAAAACAGGCATGGACGTGCTGTCCGAAGTGCTCAAGGCCGTCAAACTGGATGGCGCCCTGTTTTATAACGCGGAATTTTCCGCCCCCTGGTGTTTTTGCTCGCCTCCCTCGCCTTCGCTTGCCCCTTATCTGTCCGCGGACTCCAAGCACATCATCATTTTTCATCTGTTGACGGAAGGCCGGGGTCATGCGGAGGTGGAGGGAGAGGCACGCCCGCTTCCGCTCAACGCCGGCGACCTGGTCATCTTTCCCCATGGCGATCCGCACCACATGAGAAACGGGCCCTACGTCAAGCCGGTGGACCATGCGGCGGAAGTGCGGCGCGTCGTCTCGCAAGGCCTCAAGGTGGCCCGCATGGGCGGGGGCGGCGAAGTGGCCAAGTTCATCTGCGGCTACATGACCTGCGATCCTCGCCTCAGTCGGATCCTCCTGGCTGGGTTGCCCCCCGTCCTGAAGGTCAACATCCGGGTGGATCCGTCGGGGCAGTGGCTGGAGCAGACGATCCGTTATTCTGTCGACAATGCGGATGTGTCCCAGCCGGGCGGGGCCGCGGTGATCGCAAAGTTGTCGGAGGTGCTGTTCGTCGAAACACTGCGGCGCTATGTCGCCTCGCTTCTACCCGAGCAAACCGGCTGGCTGGCCGGTGTCCGTGATCAAGAGATCGGCAAGGTCTTGGCTCTGTTGCATCGGCGGCCGGCGCATCCCTGGACCGTGACCTCGCTCGCCCGAGAGGTGGGACTGTCGCGGTCGGTCCTGGCCGAGCGGTTCAGGCGCTACCTCTCGAAGACGCCGATGGCCTATCTCGCCTATTGGCGTCTTCAACTCGGCGCGCAACTGCTGCAGTCGACGAGCAGCAGCGTTGCCGAGGTAGCCGGCGAGGTCGGATATGAATCGGAGCCTTCCTTCAATCGCGCGTTCAAACGTGCATTCGGCCTCCCACCCGCTCGATTTCGCGATCGATCGCGATCGCGCCATGTCGCCGGTTCCAAGCGGTCGTCGGCATTGCTGCCGTGAACGAATGCGGATGAAAGAGACGTTGTGCTGAACATGGGGCTTCCCGAAGGCCAAGGGAGGCGCCCCGCCGCGTGGCGGCGGAGCGCCGACATGAGTCAAAGCGCGTCCGCCGCTTTGCCTTTGATGTTCGGCCAGTTTGCACTGGCCTTCTCGATATAGCCGGGAATGTCTTTCTCCCACTTCTCCTGGATGCCCTTGTCCAAGTTCAGGTAGAGCTTGCCGTCCACGATTTTCCAGGCTTCCGGATCCGCGACGAATTTCTTGCCGACCGCGACTCCGTACGCACAATAGCCGCCGTAGGCGGGAAGATATCTGGCCGGGTCGGCCTCGAAGGTTTTCTTATGTGCGGCGCTCGTGAAGGCATATGTGATGCCTTCGTACATCGCTACGTGGTAGCCGGACCCGCGCATGGCCTTGCCGTCCGTGAAGTACGCGACCGGGTCGTAGCCGCTGACGCCGGGCGTGCTGTGCGTCACATCGCCGGCGAGGGCGGTGGCCGCCGACAGGGCGGCCACGAGGGTGAGGGCGCCGAACATCCGACAGATCTTGTTGGTCATGACGTTCCTCCTTGTTGAAGAAGTTGGCAGTTCCCTTGTGTCGTGCGGCGGCCGATGTTCTTACACAGCGGATGAAACGGATGTCGCTTCAAATAAAAAGAGGCAGGCAAGCGGCGGTTGGGAATCTGTTCGCCGATCAGGCCGCGGGGTGGTCGGCGATTTCCCCCGGCGTGATCAGTCGTGGGCGGTCCAGCTGAAATTCGTCTTCGTAGATGCCGAAGGCGGTAAGGAGGATCCCCAGCAAGATGGGACCGAGCAGCAATCCCATGAACCCGGCATATGCCAGCCCGCCGAGGGACGAGAAAAACAGCAGCAGCACGGGGATGCTGGTCGCACTCCCCACCAGATAGGGCAAGAGGAAATCATCGATGAGGTCAATCACGCAGAAGCCGATCAGCAGCATGATCAACGCTTTCCACAGGGCGCCGATCATGAGTAAGTAGGCCGCGACCGGCAGCCACACGATCATGGTGCCCAAGATGGGAAAGAAGGCAAAGAGGGTGGCAAGCGAGCCCAGGAGAACCGGGAACGGCACGCCGAGCGCCCAAAATGCCGCGCCCGAGACGAGGCCTTGGGTGAGCGAGCTCAAGAAGGTTCCTCGAACCACGGCGGTAAAGAGTACATCCAAGCGCGTGACGATCTTCGTCTTGTGTCCGTCGTCCAATGGAATCATCCGGTACATCCAGTCGAACAGCTTGTCGCCGTCGCGGAGCAGAAAGAACAGCGTGATGCTGGTGACGAGGAGATCGAGGACGAACTTCACCAGGTTCGCCGCCACTCCCGTCAATTGCAGCACCACCGACGAGCCGAACTCCGCCGTCCGGCTCAGCAGCGCGTCCTGCCACTCGGGCTGAGCGACAATCAATCCTCCGATCACCTCCTGGAGATGCAGCCCGAGGATGCGACGCTGTGACAGCTCGCCAAGGAAGGCTGCCGGTCCTCCACCCTTGACCCAGGCTGACGCCTGGTTGTAGGCATTGACGCTTTCCCGCAACAGCTCGGAGACGAGATAGCTGGCCGGGATGATTCCCACCACCAATGCGAACAGGGTGACGGCGAATGCAGCCAGCGATTCACGCTCGCCCACCCACCCCCGAACGGTGCGATGAAGCGGCGACACCAGTCGAGCCAGCACGATCGCCCAAAAGGTCGGCACCACGAAGGGACTGAGAAAGAGTCCCAATACGTAGAGCAGCACGACGAACAGCATGAGAAACGTGATGGAAAAGAACAAGCGCCGGCTGGCGAGTGATTCGTTGGGCTGGGCGGGATCGCCCCACAAGCCCGTGAGGCCGATCAAATCCATGATGACTGCTTTCGATGCCGTGACATCGCAGCGACGGATTCCGCCGGCAGTGAAGAGAGACTCAATCGAATCGATCGATGGCTGATGCACGTCGTCATCATCGCGCGGCCGTTTCGTGGGGGAAGCATCGGCATGGCGCCCTAGTGGTACCTCGTAGGCCCGCCGGTGAGCACTAGGAACTGCCCTAGAAATCCCCTGTGCGAGCCCATACTGGGAAACCTCCGCAGGCGGATCTGCGTAGCATCCTGGACCCGTGCGTATCGTGGTTGAACCAGGCATAATGCAGTCGGCCCAGGCGACGACGGAAAGAGGCAGGATACAGAAACGACTCATGTGGCTTCGCGTCTCGCAATTCATCCATCATCATCTTTTGTGGTTCCTCGTGGCGAGTTACGTGGTGGCGTCCGTCGTCCCGGGCCCAGGCCTGTGGGTGCGGAGTCAGTCGTTCGGGGAACTGCCCTTGTTCCATACCAAGCTGGACCTGTCTTTGCTGCTTCTGTTGCTGGCCACCTTGATGTTCAATGCCGGCTTGGGCGTGAGGACCTCCCAACTGAAATGTTTCGTGCAGCAGGCAGGGGTCGTGATCGCCGGCATTGCAGCCAACGTGCTGATTCCGATGGCCTACATCTTTCTTGTGACGCTGCTGTTGGACTTCTGGCACAACCCCGAGGAGGCGCAGCATATTCTCGTCGGCCTCGCGTTGGTCGCAGCCATGCCGATCGCCGGCGCTTCCACCGCCTGGTCGCAAAACTCCAACGGGAATCTTGCACTGAGTTTGGGCCTGGTGCTGGTCTCGACGTTGCTGAGCCCGCTCGTGACTCCCATTGCTTTCCGCGTATTCGGCGAGATGGCTTCGGAGGAATACGAACAGGTCCTGCACCATGTGGCCAGCTACGGATCGGGCACCTTCCTCGGGCTCTGGGTCGTCCTGCCGTCGCTGCTGGGAGTCGGTACGCGCTTGGTCCTGCCCCCCGCTTGGTTGAATGCCTTCAACCCGTCCATCAAGCTCATCAATTCCCTGGTATTGCTGCTGCTCAATTATTCCAACGCCTCCGTGTCGTTGCCCAAGGCGCTCGCCGAGCGCGATCTCGACTTCTTGGCGGTCACGCTCGGTATTACGGCCGGGCTCTGCGTCACCGCCTTTGCCGCCGGAGACCGGCTCAGCCGGTATTTCAACGTGGATCAAGATGAGCGCATTTCGCTCATGTACGGTCTCGGAATGAACAACAACGGCACGGGCTTGGTGCTCGCGTCGCTGGCATTGAGTACTTATCCGCGGGTCATGGTGCCCATCATTTTCTATAACCTGGTGCAGCACCTCGTGGCGGGGGCCGTCCACGAGGCCATAGGCAAGAACGGTCCCTCTCCGCCGACCAAAGCCGGTGACAAATCTTGCTGACGTGCAGGACGGGCCGCAATGAGACGCGGCCAGGCCGATTGCCTGTGTCCGTATCGCGCCGAGCGGGTGGATCCGACGGCGGCCTACGGGAGGAAGGATATCGCGCAATGCAGAACCCGCTTCACAGAACGGCGATCAAGATTTCGGCGGTGCTGCTCCTCGGCATGATGACGTCATGCTCGACGGTCCCGAAAAATTTTGAAACGCCGAAGGTGTCGATCTCCGACATCACTCCGAAAGACATGACGTTGATGGAGCAGCGATTCGACGTGCAACTGAGGATCCAGAATCCCAATCCCTTTGCCCTCGGCCTCAACGGCGTGCGATTCGCGATCGATCTCAACGGGAAAAAATTCGGGTACGGCATGTCCGGGCAAACCGTGACGATTCCACGATTCAGTTCCGAAGTGATCACCGGAGAACTGATTACGGGGCTGGGGAGTATTCTGAGACAGGTTCGCGGACTGAGTTCCGGGGTGACGAAGGTTCAATACCGTCTGAAGGGAACGATCTTTGCCGAATCTCCGACGATCTTTTCTGCCGATTTTGAAGACGTGGGGGACATCGACCTGAGCTTTGAACCGACGGATGAACAATAGGCGGCGGTTGGATCAACCGGGAATCGACTCATCGGACCTTCTTGACGTGTGGCCGGTCTGTCCGGCGGACTTGCGTTGTCCAGGACAGGAATCAACGTCGTCGTCGCCGGTCGCAACCCTACGGCGCAAGGCTTCGAGCGCTGCCAGGATTTCTGCCGGTCGGGGCGGGCAGCCTGGAATTCGGACATCCACCGGAATATGGCGGTCCACCGGGCCCGTCACAGCATAGCTCCCCTTAAAGATGCCGCAGTCGATCGCGCAATCCCCCAAGGCGATGACGAGTTTGGGATCCGGCGTCTGTTTATAGACGTCTTTCAGCGCCCGCTCCATGTTCACGGTGACCGGTCCCGTGACGACGAGGGCATCGGCATGCCGGGGGGAGGCCACCACATGGATCCCGAACCGTTCGGCATCGTAGATCGGGTTCGCCAACGCATTCATTTCCATTTCGCAGGCATTGCAGGATCCGGTGTCCACTTCACGGATAGCGAGCGAGCAGGCGAAGGGGCTGGCCTTCTCGCAGGCTTCGGGGGACGGTCCTACCGCAGAAGGCGCGGCTTCGGGATACCGGCCCGTGACCACGCCTGTTTTCAGGCTCTTTTTCAGAATACGAAACATAGTCTCCCCTTTGGATTACAAATCATTCCCGGCATAGGACAGATTGAAACTTTTGTTGATGAGCGGAAAGTCCGGGATGATGTTTCCTACCACCGCCCATTGGATGGCGGGCCAATTGACGAAGGAAGGGTCGCGGACCTTACAGCGTGCGATGCGGCCCTCCTCTCCGGCCATCACGAAATACAAGATTTCC
>DASTLA010000255.1:0-5934 GCA_035715525.1 Nitrospiraceae bacterium | reverse complement strand
CGAAGCTGCGATTGACGCGAGCGGTGGCCTGGTCCATTCCTGGCGCACTCATGAAGTACCCGACCAACGTCATGACCGTGGCAATGAACGCCACCAGAACGGGCAACCTCGGATGCCAGGCGAGATAAGAAATCACGACCGGGATGAAGTAAAACACCCAGGCCGCGACTCCGAGCTGAGTATTGAAGTCGAGGACAAAAACGGCGACCACCGAAAGGGCGGTCGCCGGAAGGATGTAGGGAGAAGGAGCCCTGGTAAACCGAGTCATACGCCGTCTTTGCCAGCTTTCTATGAGCCTCAGGCCGTTCCCTGGACGTTTGGCGCCAAAAAGGGATTCGGTGCGTTATACAGGAGCCGGGTTCGAAAACCGACCCAGGAGACTCCCTAGTGCTGTGAAGATCCAGGCGACGGCAACGTGGGCGGGAGGCCGACGTCGCTGAGTGAGTCCCGTTCCGCGACCGCTCGCCTGATCGCTCCTTCAAGCTGGCTGACCGCGGCTTCCTTGCTCAGCAATGCAGCGGCGCCCGACTTCGTCATAGCCGCCCGATTGTCCGGAACGGCGTCCACCGACAGCCCGATCACGACCGTTTCCGGATGCCGGCTTTTGATATGTCTGGTCGCGTCGATGCCGTTCATCTTGGGCATGTGAATATCCATCACGATCACCGATGGTTTCAAGCCATCGGCGAGGGCGACCGCCTCTTCCCCATCGCCGGTTTCGGCGATGACTTCCATGCCGGTGAATCCGTCGATCAAGCTGCGCAACCCCTGTCGCACCATTGCATTGTCGTCGACCAGAAGCACCCGCATGCACGCTACCGTCACATCCGCCGTCCTGCTCCGAAACGATCCTGCGGGGAGGACCGAACCGACCGGCGCCGGCCTGTCATCGACTGTCGGCAATGAGTCCTGGGTGAGCGGGACCGTCAATGTCACCGTCGTCCCTTGCCCGGGGGAAGATTCGATGTCCAGCGTCCCGCCGACGGCTCTCATACGCTCGCGGATGCTGAACAGGCCGAAACCGTTGGACCCCAAAGAAGCCGGCGCGGCCGTCCGCACCCGGCTGTCGAACCCCGGCCCTTCGTCCCGGACAATAAGGCGGAGCGCCGGCCCCGCGCTCTCCAACCGAACCTCCGCTCGGCCTGTCCCTGCATGCTTGACCACGTTCATCAACAGCTCACGCACCGACTGGAACAGGACGACGGCTAAGTCCTCCGGCAAATGCAGGCGCTCGAGCGCCGTATCGACCGCCACGGCCAGCTCATGCTGCTGCATACGATCACCGAGCCATCGCAGCGCGGCGATCAGCCCGAATTCGAACAGGACCGGGGGCTCAGGTCATGCACCAAATTCCGAGTGTAGGCAAGCGACTCCTTGAGCACCTCCTCTACCTGAACCAGCAACTCTCGACTCTGCTGATCCGAGACCAGTTGCTTCGCCTGACCGAGTTTCAATCGGCCCAGTACGAGTAATTGGGCGAGATAATCGTGCAGCTCGGAAGCGATCCGCTTGCGTTCGCGCTGCTCGGCCAAGTTGAGCTCCATCGCCAAACTGCGCAGGCGATGCTGGGACTGCTCGAGCTCCGCGGTCCGCTCTTCCACCCTCCGCTCGAGTTCGTCGTTCCAGAGCTTCAGTTGTTCGGTCATCCGCTTGGAGGGCGTAATGTCCGCGGTTGCGCCGATCATCCGAATCGCCCGCCCGCTCTCCCGCAACACCACGGCGTTGGTGAACAGCCAAATCACCTCGCCGTCGGGCCGCTGCGCTCGAAACTCCAATTCATAAGGCCGGTCGTGCTCCAGGCTTGCTGCGATCGCATCCCTCACGAGGCAGCGGTCTTCCGGATGAACGAGTCTAGAGAATCCCTCCACCGTCATCGGTAACTCGCCCGGTCGCACCCCATGAAGACGGTATAGCGAGTCCGTCCACGAGACGACGTTATGGACGATATCCCACTCCCACACCCCGACCTTCCCGATCGCAGTGGCCAAACGGAATCGTTCTTCGCTCAGCCGCAGCGCCTCTTCCGCACGTTCCCGTTCGGTGATGTCCCGGAGAATGACCGTGTACAGTTTGTCGCCGTTCAATTCCAATTGCGAAATGGACGCTTCCAATGGGAACTCTTCGCCGTTCACGCGAACTCCATGGATCGTGCCGAATCGACCCATGCGACGGGTCGTCACACCGGTTCGGCCGAATGCCTCGACGTGCCCGCGATGGGCTTCTCGATATCGCTCTGGAATGAACTGATCGATGGGCCGGCCGATCGCCTCGGCGGCCGTACAACCGAACATCCGTTCCGCCGCCCCGTTGAAGAGAGTAATGATTTGCCGGCTGTCCACGGAAATGATCGCATCCATCGCGGTGGTCAAGATACCGGCCAATCGTTCCTGGCTCTGGCGCAGCGCCTCCTGGTCCTGGCGGTTGCGCGTGACATCGAGCGCGATGCCGCCGATGAAGAGCGTGCCGTCTCCATCGATGGGTATGGGAAACTTGTTCACCAACGAATAGTGAAGGCCGTCCTCCTGGACGAGGGTCTCGACGGTTTCGACCGGCGATCGGGAGGCCAAGACCTTCTGGTCGTTGGTCCGAAACAAGTGGGCAGTGTCCGGAGAAAACAGTTCGTCGTCCGTCTTTCCGTACACCTGCTCGCGCGGCCTGCCGAAGGCGTGGGCGGCGGCATCGTTGACGAAGACATAGCGACCGGCTCTGTCTTTGATCCAGGCCAACCCCGGCAAATGCGTCATGAAGTTGAGGAATCTCGCCTCGCTGGTATGGAATGCCTGTTCCGCCAACTGCTGGCCGGACTGAATTCGTTCGCAGAGGACGACCAGTAGCAGATTGACGATCACGAAAAAGACCCATGCTGCGGCCTGCTGGACACCGAAAACGGGATCCGAGAACAGGAGCGGCACGCAGATGCCCGCGAGCAAGGTTGCCGCGACTCCTTGTTTCCAGCCGGCCACCAGGGTCGTGAAGATGATTGCGGGATAGTAGGTGATGTAGGGAAAGCTCGAGCCCCACAGGGGGGCCAGGACCCAACGAAGCAGCGTCGCCAAAAGGATTGCCCCTCCCGTTATCACCACCGGGGGACAGCGGCTCAGGAGGTGCGACATAAGGGGTTCATTGTAGTCAAAACATCGATGGGAAGCTTCCTAGGAACATCCCTAGGGTCGGCTGGCTACTCTTGGGCTGGGAGCCTGGCCGGGGCGGCCGAGAGCGGGGGGGCGATGTGTTCCAGAGAATGGCGTTCGGCCTTGACGCCCCACATCAGCTCGACGAAAGCTCCGACGAGCATGAGCCCTCCCCCCACCAAGTATCCGTAAAACACGCTTTCTACGGACGTCTCGATGAGCTTGCCGTAGAGCCACGGTGCCAGGATCCCCGCCCCTTGCGCGATCACGAAGAAGAACGCGATCGCCATGGCGCGAATTTCCATGGGAAAGATTTCGCTGACCGTGAGATAGGCGGCGCTGGCGCCGGCGGAGGCAAAGAAAAAGATCGCGGACCAGGCCATGGTCTGGGTGATCGCCGTGAACCCTCGTTGAGAGAACACGTAGCCCGTGATGGCGAGCAATGTGCCGGCTATCGCATAAGTCATGGCGATCATCGGTTTCCGTCCGATCGTGTCGAACCATCTGCCGAGCAACAGAGGTCCCAGAAAATTGCCCAACGCAAACGGAACGATGAACAGCCCGACATCCTGGCTCGGAACTCCGTAAAATTTGGTCAGCACGAAGGGATAGGTGAAGGAGATGGCGTTGTACATGAAGGACTGGGTCACCATGAGCACTATGCCCAACAGGGTGCGCTGCGGATAGCTCCGGAATAGCTCTCGGGCCACGGTCACCAGCGTGGCAGGCGGGCGACTGTGCACGGCGATGGATCCTACGGCATGCGGGAGAGCCTCCAACTGTTCCTCACGCAACACCCGCGCTTCGATTCCCGTGACGATCTCCTCCGCTTCCTGCACACGGCCGTGCGTCATCAGCCAGCGCGGACTCTCGGGTAGAATCCGCCGTACGAGCACGACGGCTACTCCAAGCACAGCTCCAAGGAGAAAGCAGAGCCGCCATCCCAGGTCCTCGGAGAACAGAGCCGGATTCAGCAACAGCAATGTCAGCAGGGCCCCCGATGCGCTTCCGATCCACCAACTCCCGTTGATGGCCAAGTCGGTGTGGCCGCGGGTCCTGGCCGGGATCAGTTCATCGATCGCCGAATTAATGGCGGCGTATTCGCCTCCGATGCCGGCGCCGGTCAAGAACCGAAAAAACATGAAACTCCAGAGGTCCCAAGACAAAGCCGTCAAGACCGTCGCAGTGAGGTAGAGCAGGAGGGTGAGCAGGAACCATTTTTTACGTCCCTGCCGATCGGTGAGATACGAAAAGAGAATCGCGCCGAGTACGGAGCCGGTGAGGTAGGCCGAGGCCGTAAGGCCGACTTCCGACTCTTTGAAGTGGAGCGTATCGTGATGGGTCAGAACAGGACCGAGTGCCGCAACAATGGAAACTTCCAGGCCGTCAAGAATCCACGTGACGCCCAGCGCCGTGACCACCAGCCAATGCCAGCGGGACCAGGGAAGCCGGTCCATACGCTGCGGAATGCTCGTCCTGATAGGCGAAGCGGACATCAGGCATCGTACCACCGGCGCTATGAGGAATCTCAACCTAGCGAAAACGCTAGTCAGGATAAATGACGGGTGATTGCGGGCAAGAGGCGGTCACGTAGTCTCAACACCTGTGCTTGCTCGTCGTTCGCTACAGGCAGCCTGGTGGAGTATCCTCATGCGCGCGTTGAAGGAGCACCGCCCCTAATTTGAATATGGTGTGATTTTGGTGCGCCCTTCCGCGAGCAAAGGACACTGCACCAGGCTGCCGCATCATGTCTCCATCATCTCCAGCCGCGCATCGAACTCGTGTCCACAGCTCATGCAGCGAATACAGTCCGATTCCACGGTGAACTCGTCGGCCCGGATGCCCATCCCGCCGCAGTCGGGACAGCGGGCAAGATGCAGTTTCTCATCATCGACCGTCTCGTACTGCACGCCACGGAGGCAATAAACCGGCTTGCCTTCGAACAGCCAGGGATTGCCGGCGTTGTCGACCACCGGTAGGACGAGATAGTGATGGTTCACATAGTCTTGAATGGCGTCCGGACCGGCAAAGCCGTCCTTCAGGAATTTCCCGGTCGCCGCTTCGTACAACGCATTGCCCTTCACGATCGCTTTGGTAGGACCCATAGTCGACCTCCCCATCTCAGGCTCGTATCTCGTCTTTCGTGTCTCGTATCTCGGAACGCTTCACGCAATAATCGTGCTCTCACGCTTCACGCTTCTAGACCACGCCCGAGTAGTACCGCAAAATGTTCGACACAGAGATTACCCCGATGATTTGGCGATCTTGCGTCACCGCCAGATGCCGGGTCGCCCGCTCTTTCATCAAACGCACCGCATCTATGAGCGGCTGGTGCCCTTCGATGGCGACGAGCGGCGCCTGGCATTTTGAAACCGGGGTTCTGTCGGGATCGAGGCCGTTGGCGACCACCTCGCGGGCCAACGCCGAATCCGTGATCAACCCGATATAGGTCTGCCGGTCCGTCACCAGCAAAGATCCCGTTTTCCACTTCTGCATCAGACGCCCTGCCTCCTGAAGGGTGGCGTCCTCTTGAACGCTTCGCACATCGGACGACATGTGCTCCGCCACCTGCGGTCCTGTGAGGACCTGCATTCCTCTTTTGGGCCGCTTGGGCTCGGCCGCGCGTCTGGCCTCCAATTCCGATACGCAGCTTTCCAGGACTCTGACGCGCTGGAGCAAACGTTCCCGTTCGCTGTCGAGGTCGGCAGCTTCCGGTGCTTCTTCCGTCATGTTTACCAAGCCGGCAGCGTCGCCTGACTCGGCATATTCATAGGCATGCAAGAGATCGGAAGCCTGCCCCAGC
>DASTLA010000254.1:0-5656 GCA_035715525.1 Nitrospiraceae bacterium | reverse complement strand
TAGCGTGGCCTGAATCTTCTTTATGCAAATCCCGATTGTCTCGGCCTCGTTTAGGCATGGAATGACAATTGAGACCTCTATAGATCCTTGCTGTTGAGCTGATGGTTGTTCGGAACTTGGCCGTTCTGCCCTCGTGAGACGGTTCACTCCGGAAACGCTGGAGTCCGGTTTGACTAGTACTGTGTCTTTCATAGTCAGCTTCCTTCTTCGTGGCGTGTTTTATTTATCAGCGTGCCTAGAAACCTAAGATTCGTGTCGACGATTTAAGTATGTGACGTTCCTCCGAAGTACAAGATCAGCGAATACAAGAAAAGGCGGCTGCCGAGGTGCCCTAGAAGCGAGGAGGCGGTCCTGATGGGAGCAAGTTCGCGGATAGCACCTCGCGACCGCCTGATGGCAAAGTATCGCGGAGCCCGTATGCTGGAAGTAGCACGGAGCTCAGGTCAGCGAGGCTGACGTACTAGGTGTGGCCGGTGGAAGGTACGTCAAGAATGGCCATTACCACAATATTGTACGGTTGCGACAACTGAAGGAAAGAAGAGCCGACGAAAATAGCTCGTCGCCGCTTCGGGGAAGCTTACAGTCCCACAGGCATGCCTATTTAATTGTATAGCTCAAGACTTCATCTGACAGACAGCGAGTCCCCACCGGGTTTAGGCCGCTAATTTTCTCCTTGGCCAGCGGCATACTGTCGATGAATGTGTGCATGGGCGTCTTGCCATAGCACCAGCGGCCTTGATGAGGGCGCTGCTCGTTGTACTCCTGTAGCCACGCATCCAAGTCGGCCTGGAGTTCCTCCAGCGTTCGATAGATCTTCTTCCGGAACGCCACGCGGTAAAACTCGTTCAACATCGTTTTGTGGAAGCGTTCACAGATCCCGTTGGTCTGGGGATGCCGCGTCTTGGTGCGCGTGTGATCGATGTTTTCCACGGCAAGGTACAGTTCGTACTCATGGCGCTCCGGGGCCCCACAGTATTCTGTGCCTCGATCGGTGAGCACGCGGTTCAGCGGAATGTCGTGCTGTTCGAAGAAGGGCAAGACCCGATCATTGAGCAGTTCCGCGGCCGTCACCGGCGTCTTGCGGTCGTACAGCTTGGCAAAGCCGACCTTGCTGTAGGTATCGATAAAGGTCTGTTGATAGATCCGGCCCACGCCCTTCAAGGTGCCGACGTAGAACGTGTCCTGCGCGCCGCAGTAGCCGGGACATTCGCTCTCGAATTCTCCGTGCGCTTCTTTATCCGCCGTGGCCTTCTCGAGCGCCACCACTTGCGCTTCGGTGAGCACCAGGCCTTCTTGCGCCACCTTCGCTTCCAGCGCCTTCAAGCGTTTCCGCATCGTTTCGAGATCATGGCGGAGCCAGATGCATCGGACGCCCGCCGGTGAAATGGTCAGCGCCTGCTTGCGCAGTTCATTCGCCACGCGGGCCTGCCCCCACGCCGGCTGCTCGATGGCCATCTGCACGATGGCCTGTTCCACCTCTGGCGCCACCCGATTCTTGAGGAGGGGCTTCTGCCGCGAAATCTCTTGGAGAGCGGCCTCGCCGCCGGTGTCATAGAGCTCTTTGAACCGATAAAAACTATCTCGGCTATACCCCATCAGCTGACAGGCTTTGGAGACATTGTCCAGCTGCTTCGCCAGTTCCAACACGCCAACTTTGGTCTTAATGATCTTCTGCTCCGTCGTCATCGTCCTCGCTCCTTCCGTGAAGAGGGAGGACTCTAGCTGACTGTCAGATTAAGTTCTAGCTTTCGCACTTAATTCCTCCGCACGCCCTTCCTTCATCGAGTCATCGTGAGCCACGATGACATATGCACGGGCTGTCTAGTGAGACACGCCCAATATTCCCGTACATCTGTATTGGAGACCACAGAGTCGCTTGCCCCAGCCCCGCGGCACCTTCAATCATCTACAACTAAAGGCTCTTGCGAAGGCCTGTGAGACAGTTGGAAAAGCAGGATCCGATAGTAGCACTTTCTTATCGCGCAGATAGGTTCGATAGACGGAATATAGGTAGTTAGTTTCCTGCTCACCCTTTACTTTCGCAGCCGCCCCTGCTCACGTCTCTTAGAGCATCGAGCGTTGATTGAAGGTAGCCAGCACAATAGTCGTTTGGCTTCTCGCCGATATGATCGCCATGCCTGTTGTAGACCTTGGTCTTGTTCTCACAATGGTTAATTAACTCCTCGTTCAAGAGTGCGTAGCCCATAGCAGGACACAACAAAATTACCGTCAGAGTTGTCGCTAGCAGTTGCATCGTTTTCATTCCCCGCTCTCGCTGTCCGAGGAGTATCGACCTCAACAGGGACCAAAACAGGGACCAGCAAAATATAATAATCCTAAGCAGTTGATTTTTTAGCAAAGACCGTCGCATCGCAGGCGATGTATTTGATCTGCTTCATCGGCACGATAACCACTTCCTTGGCCGAGTCGACTTCCAACACCTCCATGTCATCGCTGATCGTATGGCGAATCGCATCCTTGACCAAAAGCTCCTGGTTGTCCACAAAAACTATCTTCACCCAATATTGCACCGTACCATCTCCCTTTTTAGATGTGACCGGCTTCCGTGAGGCCGAGTTCGTGGCAGCGGACCGTCGCCGCCTCCACTGCATCGATCAGCGCCGCGCGCATCCTGCCCTCTTCGAGTCGGCACAATCCGGCCATTGTCGTTCCACCGGGCGAGGCTACAAGGTCCTTCAACCGAGCCGGATGTTGGCCCTGCTCCAGCAGCATGCGAGCCGCGCCGGCCACGGTCTGGGCGGCCAGGATCTGGGCGACCGAACGTGGAAGTCCTGCCAGTACGCCTCCATCCGCCAATGCTTCGATCATGGTAAAAACATACGCGGGGCCGCTGCCGCTCAAGCCGGTCACGGCGTCCATCAGTCGCTCCTCAACGATGCTCACTTTGCCGATCGATTCGAAAAACTGAATCGCAACCCTCTGGTCCTCGGGAGACAAATGATCGCCATAGCAGACGGCGGTGACGCCTTCACCGATACTTGAAGGGGTGTTCGGCATGGCCCGTACGAGGCGCGGCAGACCGCCGATCCAGGCGGTCATGCGCCGCAAGGGGTAGCCGGCAGCGACGGAGACGATCAACTTATCGGTCGTCAGGAAGCCGGCAAGTTCCTGAAAAATCTCGTCGAGAATTTGAGGTTCGACGCACAAGCAAACGAGATTGCAATACTGAGCCGCTTGCTCATTGTCGGGCGACGTTGTGACGCCGTGGCGAGTCTGCACGATCCTCCGGCGGTCCGCCGAGGGGTCTGTCGCGATGATTCGATCCGCCTGGACGAGGCCCGCTTGCAACAGGCCGCCAATGAGCGCCTCGGCCATCTGACCGGCGCCGACAAAGCCAATACGATACCGGCTCAGCATGGCGGATTATACTGATCGACTTTCCGCGCTTGCAACGATTCTTCTCGGAGCTATAAAGTGAATGGCACTACATCCTCATTCATGCTCCGCACAAGGGGGCCTTATGGCACACATTCTCGCAGTCATCTGGATCGTCTTCTCCGTCGTCGTTGCAGACCCGGCATGGGCACGCCGCGAAGCCATGACATCCGACCAAAAAACGAAATTGGAGCAGGTGAACCGAGTCCTTATTGACGTCATTGCGTTGTCCGACCAAGGTCCCGTCGACAAGACGGAGTTGGCGGAGGTGACGGCAAGGCGCATGAGAGAGTTCGGCTATCAGATCGTGATGGACTCGGCACAGCCTCACGACGTCGAATTCAAGGTCAAGTGCGAGTTGCACAAGACGTGGGAAGGTACCACCAACATGGGCAGCGA
The DNA here is from genome assembly GCA_035715525.1 of Nitrospiraceae bacterium. Classification (GTDB taxonomy): domain Bacteria; phylum Nitrospirota; class Nitrospiria; order Nitrospirales; family Nitrospiraceae; genus JAHBWI01. The sequence continues at coordinate 1,861 of DASTLA010000254.1, read as the reverse complement.
TGCGGATCTTCCCGATTCTCCGTCCCGCGTATGGAAAGGACCGGCCTGCCAACTGACCTATCTGTTGGATGGAAAGAAAATGGGGTGGCGCAAGGAGATCCGCACCGAGTTCGCCGATCCGCAGGCCGCCGCCCAAGCGGCCGGTGCGGCGGACCCGACGACCTATACCATGACAAAACTGAAGGAGCGTCTGGAGGAGTATGAGTTTCCGGCGCTGATCACCGCGGAATGGGGGCAAGAGGAGCGGCTGTTCAAGGTCTACGACGATCCTCAAACCTCCCCGGCGAGAAAAGTGAAGCTGGCGAACCTCTTCGGCTATATCTTTTCCGTCAAAGCAGTGCCCCGACTGCTGGAGGGGTTAAAGGGTTCCGATATCGAGTTGGCTAAAGCCTCCGCCCTTGCGCTCGGCAACATCGGGCAAAAGGAAACGATCCAGACCCTGATCAATACCATGAAATCAGGCAATCCCGAACTGAGGGCGGCGGCGGCAAAAGCGTTGGGGATTCTCGGAGCCTTGCACGGGGATTTTTCGATCATCGATCCCTTGCTCGACAATTTGAAGACCGAGGATGTGGCCGTGAAAACCGAAGTGGCGTGGGCGCTTGGAAAACTGCCGGACCGCCGTGCTTACGAACCCCTCTTTACGCTGCAGAAGTCTCTGTACCAGGTTCGCGAAAACGATTCCGATCCGAAGCTGGTCAAATTGAAAGAAGCCGTCAACTGGAGCATCAAGCAGATCGACACATGGGAGTATCTGCAATAAGCCGCCGCAGCAGCAGGGGCGAGCTCGGCAGGCGGATGGTAGGACTCCTCATCCTCGTGCCGACGTCCGTCCTGTCGTTCCTCCTCTGTCTGTCGGGAGCGGTGGTCGCGCAAAGGGTCGGAGACGAAGCGGAATTAGACCGGCTGAAGGCGAAGGCCGAGGATCTGATGGCCCATGAAGATGCCGAGGGAGCAGCCATGGCGATGGGTCGCGCCGCTCTGATGGCAGCTCACCTCGCGAAGAAAGAGACCGAGCCGGCCCGCATGCGGCTGTATCGAAGCGTCGAGCACCTGTCGCGCTCCCAGGAGCACGGCTACCGGGCGATGGCGCTGTTTCGTCGTGCCGGTGGCACCTTGCCGGCTTCAGGAGGAGTCTGTAGCAGCCTCCAATTGGGGCAATTGGAGCTGCAGCATGCAAAGACGTCTCTAGACGAGCCGAGCTCACCAGCCGACCCGCCGGACCGGGGCACGGCGACCGGGCTGACCCCGGTGCTGCAAGGTATGGATGAATGGGGCACGGTCCTCGCCGCCATGCAGGCCGACTACCAATGTCTGCAGTAATCAATCATCTTCGGGATTGATGATATGAAGGCCGGTCGGCCGGCAGGCTGCCAGGAGCTGTTTATCGGCACTCACGACGGTCAAGCGAAGCGGCTTCAATTCCATCGCGAGCGCTAGGTGGAGCAGCTGCATGGATCGCAGCGCCGGATAATCCAAGGTCAGCTCTTTGGCCGCCAGATAGGTCCGCATCGTCGGCGCAATGTATTGATAGAGCCCTTGGGTTGATTCCATTTCGAACTTGTACATGACCGAGTAGCAATCGTCTCGCGTGATTTCCCCTTGTTGAGCCCGTACGGACAAGACCGAATAGAAGTCCGTCACGGTCCACATCGGCAAAATCGCAATCTTCCCGCGCTTCACCATTAACTTGTTGACGATCCTGGTCCCGCGTTCCATGCTGTAGCGCTTGACCAGGGCCGTCGAGTCAAAATAGTAATACGGCATGGATCAGACCCTCCCTTTCAGAATCACGGCGGCCAGTGGACCGGGCAGTTTCGAGAGCCGATCTTGCAGCTCATCCAACGGCACTTCTTCGTAG
>DASTLA010000253.1:0-5948 GCA_035715525.1 Nitrospiraceae bacterium | reverse complement strand
TGCCGTTCAGGCGCCCACCGGACGGTTGTATGCCAACGAGGTGATGGGTCATGGCAGCGACCGCTACAACGTGCCCGAGACATTGAAAGAAGAGCCGATGGTGCAGAAGCAAGATCGCTGATGAAGGTCACGTCAACCGCGAGGGAATCGTCAATCGTCAATCGACGAACGTGAAGCGGAAGCGAGCTGTCGACCGATCGCGCTAAGCGTCAAGCCACGGCCCTTGGCGGTTGGCGCTCGGCGGCTTGTTCGTATGACGCATGACGGTTGCCGTCTGACGGCTATTCATCTGACCAATCACAAGAAACGGAAGTGATGCGAAGTACGGCGGCGAGAGCAGTGAGGTTAGCAGTATATGCCTCGATCCTGTTCGCCGTTACCGCTCGCGCCGATCACGAATCCTCCAAGCAGCCGCCCCTCTGGACCCCGATCGATGAAGTGGAGCAGGTGGCGACCATGGAAGTCCCGGGCGGGATGGTTTTGGTGCCGGCGGGGGAGTTTCTGATGGGCAGCGATCCGCATAGGGATCGGGCGGCGGGTCCCCAGGAACAGCCTCAGCACCGCGTCTTTCTCGATGCCTTCAAGATCGATCGGTACGAAGTCTCGAATGTGGAATATCTGCGCTACGTGCTCGCGACCGGCGCCGATTGGCCTCAATTTTGGCGGGGGAAGCCGTTTGCCGACAAGATGGCGCTGCATCCGGTGATCAATGTGAGCTGGGAGGAGGCGGACGCCTATTGCCGCTGGGTCGGCAAGAGACTTCCGACGGAGGCCGAGTGGGAAAAGGCGGCACGGGGGGATGACGGCCGGATGTTCCCCTGGGGAGACGAGCCGGCCGGATGGATCAAGAGCAACATCGCCCATCCAGGCTCGAAGCGGGGCGCCAAATATCCTCCGCTCGCCAACATCGACCGGTACGACAAGGGCGTGAGCCCGTACGGAGTGTATCAGTTGGCCGGCAATGTCAGCGAATGGGTATCGGACTGGTTCGATCCTGAATATTACCGGAGGTCGCCCGACCGGAATCCGCAGGGGCCGGAGCGGGGAGATTTGAAAGTATTCCGCGGAGGGTCCTGGAACGAAGATCCGGAAGTCGCGCGCTCCGCCGGTCGAAACGGCGGCGAGCCGGCGAGGCGAAGTTATTTGACTGGGTTTCGATGTGCACAGTCGGAACGCACGTCAATGGCCATTCGTCAATCATCAAACGACGAAGGTCAGGATCAACAGATCGCTCATCATCACGATTGACGGATGACCAGTGAGGTTTGACGAAGGAAGAGGAGGCCGAAGATGCAGTCGCGAGCTGAAACGAGATCCAAGCGAATCGAATGGGTGGTCAACGCGCTTCTCATCGGCGCTGTCATCCTGACGCTGGCGAACGTCGTCTGGGGGCTGGATACGCAGGACATCGTGGTCGAATGGACCGCGGAAGGAAAGAACCTGGCCGAAGAGCGCATTCGTACCTGGAAACCCAAGGAAGAGATGATCCTCGTGCCGGCGGGGGAGTTTCTGATGGGCAGCGATAAGAAGACGGATCGGCTGGCCTACCGGTCGGAATTTCCACAGCGCCGGGTCTACCTGGATGCCTTTGAAATCGACAAGTACGAGGTGACGAACCTGCATTACCTGAAGTTCATCTTGGCGACCGGTATGAAGCCTCAACTGGATTGGCGATACGACGGCGGGAATTTTCAGGACACGATGGCCAATCATCCGATCATGCACGTGTCCTGGTACGATGCGGACGCTTACTGCCGGTGGGCCGGCAAGCGGCTGCCGACGGAAGCGGAATGGGAGAAGGCGGCGCGCGGCGAAGATGGACGATTGAATCCCTGGGGCAATCAATCGGCCGGATTGAGCCGTGCGAACTTCGGCCGTACCGGTCTGTCGGGACCGGTGCGAGACCGACCGGAGCGGCTGCTGCTCTATCCCCCGCTGATCTCGGTGGACAAGTACGAGAACGCGGTAAGCCCCTACGGCGCCTACCAGATGATGGGCAACGTGTCCGAATGGGTGAACGATTGGTACGACCAGGATTATTACAAGACCGCCCCGGTCAGGAACCCTCAAGGTCCGCAAACAGGCTCGCAGAAGGCGTTTCGCGGCGGCGGCTGGATGGATAGCACGACCACGATGCGCGCCGCGATGCGGAACGGGACCGATCCGAACACCAAAATCCACTGGATGGGGTTCCGGTGCGCCAGGTCGGTAGAGTGGTCAAGCGTCAATCGACAATCGTCAACCGACAGGGTGGATGGAGCGCATATAGCACGTACTCACGAATGACGTATGTCGGTTGACGTATGACGTAGGACCATCGATCGGGTTTTTCAATGAATCGATTGCTTCACATGATGATGACTCGGGCCGGCGGGCGTCATGCAACGAGTCGCGGGACGGGTGATACGCATCCCTCCCCGGCTACCCAAGGAGGGGAGCATGATGCACAGACGTCGGAACGGTGGGACCGGTGGAGTCGGGCGTGCGGCGATTGCGATCGTCGCGGTCCTCGTTGCTTGTGGTGCCTGGCCGGCTTTGGCTGAGGATACGACGCGAACAGGGAACAGAGTCTTCTTTCGCGGCGGCTTTGCGCGCTGAACAGCGACCGAGGGGGAGAGTTGTTTGTCGATGGACACAATGCGCTCGGTCGGAACGACAACAGCACCGGTTACTATGTGGGGGCGGGAACCGATCTCATGCTTACCAGGGACGCCTGGGGCTTTGCGGAAAAGGTCGGGATTCTCGGTGAAATCGGAGTCGAGTACAAGCGATGGAGCTCCAAGACCGTCGCCAATTCCGATACCACCAGCGTCACGGGCGTGAGCAACGGCGTCCTGAGCAAGGTACAGGTCACGATGCTGACGGTCGATGTGGCGCCGAAAGTAAAATTCCGGCAGGGGACCGACTTCCAACCTTGGGTCATTCCGGTCGGTCTGGACTTCCATGTTATCAGTCCGCCCTCCAACCAGACCAACTATCTGGACATCGGCGTACAGTTCGGAGTCGGCGCGGAATTCCGCCTGTGGAAAGAGCTGTGGCTCGGCGTGGACGGCCGTTATCACCTCGCCTCGGTCGCGACCAATACCGTCAACAATTACGGGACGGCCGGCGCGTACGTTGCGCTAGGATTCTAGAGGATTTTTTTCAAAGGCCCTGAGGTGCTAGCGCCGGGTTATGGTCGGACTGGTTTGGATCCATCTCCTGGCTGCCGTTGTGTGGATCGGCGGAATGGCGTTTCTGTCGTTGGTGCTGGTGCCCGTCCTGAGGCAGGGGGGCCGGTTCGTGCAGCATGCCGCCTTGTTCAAAACCGTGGCGCTGCGATTCCGTGTCGTAGTGTGGGGCGCGATAACCGTCCTGGTGGGCTCGGGCCTTGTCCTAGCCACGAACCGGGCGATCCCGCTCACGGAACCCGGCCTCTGGCCGTCCGTTTTCGCCGTCAAGATCGCGACGGTGTCGCTATTGCTATCGCTGACTCTCCTGCACGATGGCGTCGTCGGTCCTGCCGTGCGGCGTGTGCTGGCGCGGCCGGAATCGGAGCGGAGCGCCTTCGAGATTTTGTTAGTCAGATATTCCTCCCTCCTCCCAAGGGCCTCGCTTCTTCTCGGACTCATGATTCTCCTGCTCGCAGTGATGCTGGCTCGCAGCTAATTCGGCCCTTCGTCCCTTCTGTAGCGTTTCGGGGCAGCCTGTGGGAGATCGCTGCACCAAAACAGTCCTGTGATCGACCTAACTGCAAGATTTCTCCAGGACTTCTCGAATCGACCCAGCGACTTGCCCTGGTCTCGAGATTGCAAAACTACGAATGGCAGGACGAATCTCTTTGATTCCCTATGCCTCTGATTGCATAGGGTGAGAGGGAGCGCCCGGTGGAATCACATTGATGGGGAGGTGTCGCATGGCACGGGTGGTGATTATCGGCGCATCGATCGGCGGCTTGCCGGCCGCATACGAGGCCCGTGAAGCTTTGGGCGACCAGCATAGGATCACCGTGATTTCGAACGTGGATTATTTTCACTTCGTCCCTTCGAATCCGTGGGTGGCGGTAGGGTGGCGTAAACGAAAAGACATCAGTTTCGCCCTCGGGCCCGTCTTGGAGAAGAAAGGCATCGAATTCCTCCATGCCGCGGCTGATCGCATCGAGCCTGAGAGCAATCGCGTGATGACCTCCAAAGGCGAGGTTCCTTACGACTACCTCATCGTGGCCACCGGGCCGAAGCTGAATTTCGGCGCCGTAGCCGGGTTGGGACCGAGCGGCTATTCGCAATCGGTCTGTACGGTCGATCATGCCGAACAGGCCTGGGGCGTATACCAGAGCTTTTTGAAAGACCCCGGTCCCATCGTGATCGGGGCGGCGCAGGGAGCGTCCTGCTTCGGGCCCGCCTATGAGATGGCGTTCATCCTGGACGCCGACTTGCGGCAACGAAAACTGCGCAAGAAAGTTCCGATGTACTTCGTGACGCCGGAACCCTACGTCGGACATATGGGGTTGGCCGGCGTCGGCAAGTCGCGTCGGCTGATGGAAGACGAATTTGCGGAACATGCCATCAAACCGATCGTCGGAAGTTCCATCAAGGAAGTCCAGCCGGGGAAGTTCTTGCTGGACGACGGTCAAGAGGTGCCCTTCCGCTACTCGATGATCATCCCGCCCTTTGCCGGTGTCGACGCCGTGGCCTCGACGACCGGACTCTGTAATCCCAAGGGATTCGTCAACATCGATGCCTATCAGGCCAATCCCAAGTACAAGAACATTTATGCGGTCGGTGTCTGTGTGGCGATCCCGCCGGTCGAGCAAACCGCGGTGCCGACGGGCGCGCCAAAGACCGGATACATGATCGAATCCATGGTGTCGGCAGCGGTCCACAACATCAAGGCCGATATCGAGAACGACGCCAAGCGGGAAACGGCGACCTGGAATGCCATCTGTCTGGCCGACATGGGCGACACCGGCATGGCCTTCGTCGCCTTGCCGCAAATGGCTCCGCGCAACGTGACCTGGGCCAAGAAAGGGAAGTGGGTGCACCTGGCCAAAATCGGATTGGAAAAGTATTTCCTCATGAAGATGAAGCGCGGGGTAAGCGAGCCGTTCTTCGAAAAGGCCATCCTCAAATCCATGGGCATTACGAAGCTCGAAGGGCGAGCCTAGGCCTCTCCTCGGGGTCCGGCGTGCATTGCGCGCCGGACCCCGCTCGACCTGCGTACCAGCCGAATCCTTTTCCGCTCCAACCGCTCATACGGCCTAAAGGGAGGGAGACCTCATGAAGATCAACGACTGGTTGAGACTGATCGCAGGCTGTTTCGTGCTGGTAGCGGTTTTCCTAGGCGCCACGGTCCATCCTTACTATAATTACGCAGCGGCCTTCGTTGCGGCGAACCTCATCCAGTCGGCCTTCACCGGCTGGTGTCCGATGATGGCCTTGTTGCGCAAGCTCGGTGTGCAGGAATAACCTGAGGCTCGAACCATAATCATGGCCCACCAGTCGCACATCATGCGGAAGCAGAGGAAAAGTTTGCGCGATTCTCTCTACGTGGGGATTGTCATGCTGCTGGTAGCCGGCTGCGGACCCAGCGAAGAGACGTCTCGACCAGGCAAGACCATCAACGAGCCTACCGCCCCGCCTCCGCTGCAGGTCGAACTGGTGGAAGTGAAGGCAGCCGAAATTCCACGGCGCGTGGAGGTGACGGGACAGGTCGCGGCGGTGTACCAGGCGACGCTCTCGAGTCGTATCCAAGGGACCATCGAAAACATTCTGGTTCGAGAGGGGCATCAGGTTCACAAGGGCCAGACGCTGGTCCTGCTGGACAGCCGAGACCTGGAGGCCGAGCTTGCACGCGCCAAAGCAGAGGTGGAAAACGCAAGGGCTCAGCGCGACCGCATGGCCGAGCTCTATCAAAAGGATGCTGTCTCAAAACAAGAATTGGAGAATGCGACCCGCGGCTTCAAAGTCGCA